>JAKFUT010000382.1 GCA_021732565.1 Candidatus Obscuribacterales bacterium | reverse complement strand
GCGACCGGCTGATCAAAGAGAAGGTTGAAGCCTCCCAGCATTTCACCGAACCGCCGCCGCGCTTCACCGAGGCGACGATCATCAAGAAGATGGAAGAGCTCGGCATCGGTCGGCCTTCCACTTACGTTGCAACGGTTGCTACCATAATCGACCGAAAATATGTTGAGCGCATCAATAAACAGTTGTGTCCGACCAAACTCGGGCGCACTGTCAACGAAATGCTAGTGGCGCACTTTGGCAATATTGTCGACGTGACGTTTACTGCAGAAATGGAAAATCAGTTAGACCAGATTGAAGACGATAAAATCGACTGGCATAACATGCTCAAAGACTTTTATAAGCCCTTCGGCGAGACCTTGAAAAAAGCCGAAGAAGAAATGGACAAGATTGTCCTGTTGTCTGAGGAATTTTGCCCTTTGTGCGGACTGCAGATGGCGTTCAAGTCGTCGAAGCATGGACAATTTCTGGGTTGTACCGGATGGCCCGACTGCAAAAAGACAATGGATCTGACTGCCGACGGTAAGCCTGTGGGTCCCGATCGTCCATCGGAAGAAATCTGCAAGACATGCGCATCTCCCATGTTGATCAAGGGCGGTCGTTATGGCGATTATCTGTCCTGCTCCTCTCCAGAATGTCAGGAAAAGAGGCCTATTCTCAAGACCATAGGATTGACGTGCCCCCGTGAAGACTGCGGCGGAGAAATTGTAGAAAAGAAAACACGACGAAACAAATTGTTTTTCGGATGTAGCAACTACAGCTCCAAGAAGTGTGAAATGGCATTTTGGTATCCACCGTTGCTTTCCGGTGGACCAGACGGAACAAATAAGTGCCCCAAGTGCGGAGCCTTGCTCCTGTACAAAACCTTGAAACGAGGGGATCAAATAGCTTGTTCCGCCAAAGATGTTTGTGATTTTGCGCAGCTTGCCACCGGTGAGGAGCAGCATGCCTGGCGCAATGACGCCAAGGATGCACGAGATAAAGCTGCCGCAGCGGCTGCCGCTGCTGCTGCTGCTGCAATTCCGGTCGTTACATCCAAAGCCTAGTTTTCTCTAGCAGCCGCGGGCCTTCCGCCTGCGGCTGCTTCTGAATCGGGCAGGAAATCATCGTATCGGGCCTCGTCTTTGTAGAATCACTTTGATAAAAGGCGAGAAAGGCAAGCACTTGCGTCGTCAGGGGCCCTACAAAAATTGCTGCTGGAGCAGATTGCACCATTCTTGTCATTGTTGATGATTATGTTCGATTGTCCGCGAGTTGAAGCAACGATGGCGCTGGTTGCCAAGCAAAAGTTGCATTGCCGATGTGTTCTGTGATTCGTCGGGGAAAATTCTTTGATTGATAATGCAGAGAATACGCAATGCAATTACAATCGAGTATATCCAGAGACGCACTTGTAAGACTTGATTACCCGGTGTCGGAAAAACGAGACTTGTTGACAAGTGAAATAAACATTTCTGGTAGGCATCCCGTTAAATGATTATCAATAGGTTAAACTGCGGCCCGGAGAAAATAGCAATTCTCTAGCTACAGCGGGATAGAGGCACCATAAGCGTCTCACCCTGGTGTTAGAATATAATCACATTAGGTCCGGGTATGGGAGGCGTACACGCGCCATGTTTGAGCGTTTCACAGAGAAAGCCATTAAGGTCATCATGCTCGCCCAAGAAGAAGCGAGGCGACTGGGTCACAACTTCGTCGGCACGGAGCAGATACTGCTCGGTTTGATTGGCGAGGGTACTGGAATTGCGGCAAAGACCCTGAAGTCGATGGGAGTCAATCTCAAGGATGCGAGGGTGGAAGTCGAGAAAATTATCGGCCGCGGTTCAGGCTTCGTAGCGGTAGAAATTCCGTTTACGCCGCGTGCCAAGCGGGTGCTTGAGCTATCCTGGGATGAAGCCAGGCAACTTGGACACAATTACATCGGCACCGAGCACTTGTTGCTGGGGCTGATACGAGAAGGTGAAGGGGTTGCTGCCCGGGTTCTAGAGAATCTAGGTGTAGACCTCACCAAGGTTCGCAGCCACGTTATTAGACTTCTCGGCGAGAGCGGCGCTGCCACCACGGGTACCACTACTTCCACAGGCACCGGACGTTCCAAAACTCCAACGCTCGATGAATTTGGTGTCAATCTTACTCAGGCAGGGCAGGAAGGACGTCTTGACCCTGTAGTAGGCAGAGAAAAAGAAATCGAACGAGTTATTCAAATTCTCGGACGACGTACCAAAAATAATCCGGTTCTTATTGGTGAACCGGGCGTAGGCAAGACTGCTATAGCCGAAGGGCTGGCCATCAGAATCTCTAATGCCGACGTGCCTGATATTCTTATGGACAAAAAAATTGTGCAGCTCGATATCGGGTTGCTGGTAGCCGGCACGAAGTATCGCGGCGAATTCGAAGAACGTCTCAAGAAGATCATGGACGAGATTCGTGGCGCTGGCAATGTAATGCTGGTGATTGATGAACTGCACACTCTTATCGGAGCTGGTGCGGCAGAAGGGGCCATTGATGCTGCCAACATTTTGAAACCGGCTCTTTCTCGTGGAGAGCTGCAGTGTATCGGTGCCACGACGATGGACGAATATCGTAAGCACATTGAACGTGACGCCGCCCTCGAGCGCCGATTTCAGCCGGTAATCATTGATCCGCCCAGCGTTGAAGAAACCGTCGAAATTTTGCGCGGGTTGCGTCCGAAGTACGAAGAGCACCATCGGTTAATCATTTCCGACGAAGCGATTGATCACGCTACGAAGCTATCCGACCGCTATATCAGCGATCGATTCCTTCCAGATAAGGCTATTGACATTATCGACGAAGCATCTTCGCGTGTGCGCCTGCGAGCAAGTTCACTTCCGCCGGAAGGCAAAGAAGTTGAGCGCGAATTGCGAAAAGTTCGTCGCGACAAAGAGATGGCAATTCGCAATCAGGAATTCGAAAAGGCGGCTTCGCTGCGAGAGCAGGAAACTCGTTTGTCTGAGAAGATTCGCGAAATACAGACAGTATGGAAGGCGAAGCAGGAAACCGAGAAACCCATAGTCACTGGAGAAGAAGTTGCTTACGTGGTGAGTACGTGGACCGGTATTCCCCTCCTGAAACTGACAGAAGGTGAGTCGGAGCGACTATTGCATATGGCTGATGTGCTGCACCAGCGAGTGATAGGTCAGGATCAAGCAGTTGAGGCCGTGTGTAAGGCGATTCGCCGGGCACGCGTGGGATTGAAAAATCCTAATCGTCCAATTGGCAGCTTTATCTTTTCCGGTCCTACCGGAGTTGGTAAAACTGAGTTGGCAAAGGCTCTGGCCGGTTACTTCTTCGGTTCCGAAGACAACATGATCCGTATAGACATGTCTGAGTTCATGGAGCACCACACCACTTCTAAGCTGATTGGTTCTCCACCTGGATATGTAGGCTATCAGGAAGGTGGTCAACTGACCGAAGCGGTTCGGCGCAAACCATACTCAGTGGTGCTATTCGACGAAATTGAAAAGGCTCACCCTGACGTGTTTAACGTGTTGTTGCAGATTCTCGACGATGGACGACTATCTGACAGCAAGGGTCGCACGGTAGACTTCAAGAACACCATCATCATTATGACCTCGAACGTTGGTGCTCAGTTTATCGACAAGAGCAACCTGGCAGTAGGCTTCCAGGCTCCCGATAACAAGGGTGAGCACACCGAGCGATATAAAAAGATCAAAGATCTCGTTATGGACTCGATGAAGAAAACGTTCCGTCCTGAGTTTCTCAACAGAATTGATGAAATCATCGTGTTTCAACAACTCACGAAAGAAGAGATTCGCCGGATTGTGGATATTATGTCTGCCGACTTACAAGGCCGTCTCAAGGCGCAGGGAATGGAGCTGGTCATTACTGACGAGTGCAAAGACTACATCGCTAAAGACGGCTATAACCCGACATACGGAGCCAGACCGCTGCGCCGGTCTATTCAGCGACTGCTGGAAGATCAATTGGCAGAGCAAGTGCTTCAGGGCCGCTTTAAAGAGGGCGACGTTATCACCACAGCGCTTGATGGAGACAACTTCAAGTTCGAGAAGGCTTCGCCTAAGGCACCGGCACCGGTGCCGGCAGCACCGGCAGAGAAGGAGCCACGCAGCAGTAAGAAGGAAAAAGCCGCCACTGCTACAGAAACATTGCCCGAAACAAAAACCGAAGAGAAGGAATAGTTTCGGCTCGTACAGCATATTGAGAAGGGCTCGGCTTACAACTGAGCCCTTCTTGCCGTTTAGCGGGCTGTGCAGCCCAACCAGGCACGTGGTCGATTGATTTCTCCAAGGGTTATGCTGCTGACCAGGGAAAAGCTAAGAGCCTGGATGTGATTGCGTCAACTTCAGAGCAATTTAGACATTCTGATGGTGTGCGGCGGGAGCTGAGAATCTCTATTTTGGACGATTTTCAGTGCAAGAGCCTACGCTCGATGCAACGGAAGCAGTATCCAGAACACGCTACCGTTGCCTTCTTCGCTGTCGACGCCAATTTTGCCTTTGTGCCCCTCTACGATCATTTTTGCGATGGTAAGGCCGAGTCCTGTGCCTGTAATCGCGTCGTTGGAGGATGCCTGGCCGAATCGTTCGAATATTCTTTCTCGAGCTTCTGCAGGTATGCCGCATCCGTGATCGATTACTTCAATTCGTAGATTGTCGTGGTCAAACTCACCGCGAAATTTTATGGTTGAACGTGCAGGTGAATATTTGATCGCGTTGGAGAGCAAATTTATGAAAACCTGAACAAGTCGATCCTCGTCAGCTTCGAGGTCACCATGAGGCGCATCGACTTCAAGATGCAACTGGCGGTGGTCAGCAAAGGGGCGCACCGACGCCGCCGATCTCTCCATGACTGATTGAATTGAGGTAGCAGCAAGTTCCAGTGAAAGTTTTCCTGACTCAATCTTTGTGATCGTGAGTAAATCAGCAACCAGCCGAATGAGACGATTGCACTCTCGCTGGGAGCGCTCGACGGTGATGATACCTTTCTGGTTGAGCAAACCGTAGTCGCCGGCTTTCACCTTCTCCAGGGAAGATTGTACGGATGTAAGTGGAGTTCTAAGATCCTGGCTCACGATGTTGACGAATTCGCGTTTCAGTCTTTCGATCTCGTGGCGTGCGCTGACGTCTAGTATGCTGCATACAATGAATGAGTTATCGTCTTCGGTGTATGAAGCAAACGAGAATTCTGCCTCCAGTGCTGGACCGTCTCTGGTGGTCAGACTGGAGTGCGTAACAGTTTCCAGAAGCGGTGCAAGACCCGCAAGGGTTGATATATTGGTTGCATCAGGAAAAAAGAATCGCAGAAACTTGTCCTTCAATTCATCTTTGCTGAAGCGCGTCATGTTTTCGAAAGTAGGATTTGCAAACTGAATAGATGTATCTGGAGCGAGAATAATTATTCCAATTGGAATGCTCGACAAGATTATCTGGTCTCTGGTGGTCGCGGCGTTTAGCACCGCAGCGGTATTGTGAAAGAATTTATCGAGCTTTGATATTTCATCCGAGCCTTGCACCAAGGGCTTCAGGGGCTCACCGGAGCTCAACAACAGAGCGTTGCAGCGCAGCACATCCAGGCGGTTTGTAATTCGATTGGAAAACGCTGTGATAAGTGCAAAGCACCCGAAAACATTTAGCAAAGCCCCAGCTGCAATAACGAGTTCCAGCATATTTCGCATTTTCTGCGCTCTGGCTTCGTTGGTTGCTTTGTCCTGGCTGTCTATAATGGTTTTCATGTGCTTGCGACTTCGGCTGATCAGCGTCGGAATGGCCACGGTGGCGAGCGCTTGCAAACGATGCGAGTCTTTTTTTGCCATCAAGTGCATCGGGGTGTCATCGACAATCTTCTTCACTAGCGCCATGATTTCAATGAGTTCGTCTGTGTCTTCTCTCAGCAAGGTCATCGGTTCTTGATACTGAGGCATACCGGTCGCTAATGTTTGAAACCGGTCCATGCTTTCTTTGTATCGGGCAACTGCGTTTAGATGAAGCGCCTCGGTCGCTTTTGTGTGCGAGAGCACGTACAGTCCCAGTGTTTTACTGCCGTCAAACATATGACCGGCAAGCAGGGTGCCTTTGAAGATGAGATCTCTCGATTTCTTTGCTTCTGCGGCCAAATTATCCGATATCAGCAAGAGGCAAAACATAGCTCCGAGGAGTAGCAATTGTCCGAGCATCACCACAAGTAGATAAAGAGTAGCTCTGCGTTGTAACGTCATGCGGTGCCCTCGGGGAGACGCTCGCTACAAACGGGCAGGGTGATGGTGAAGCAAGTGCCCTGACCAGGCCGGCTTTGCAGGGCAATTTCGCCGTTGTGCTCTTGCAGGATCAGTTTGCTGACTGCCAGCCCCAGCCCGCGCCCCTGGCGTTCGTTCGGTTTAGTCTTTTGTCCGAATCGTTCAAAAATCTGCTGATGGGCTTCTTGAGAAATACCGGGTCCTTCATCTTGGATACTCACCTGAACATGTTCGCTTACCACACACCAGGTTAGGTAAATTGACCCATTGGCTGGTGAAAATTTCACGGCGTTGGAGAGGATATTGGCGAAAACCTGCGTCAGCCTGCCCTGATCTGCATTTACCGATACGTTCGATCCTTCGACAATAATCCTCAAGTTGTGTTCTTGCGCGTCGGACTCCACCGTCGAAACGGCATTTTTCATGATTGAGCGCAGCGAGCACACCGACCGAGCAAGCTGAAGTTGTCCTGCTTCGATCTTACTCATGGTGAGCAGGTCCGAAATCAATTGGATGAGCTGGTCACACTCAGTTACAGTTTGCTGCAGTGTGTTTTTTCCATCTGCCGTTACCGAGCCAAAAACTTCTTCTTGCACCATTTGGATAACTAGCTTTACTGATGTGAGTGGAGTTCTCATGTCGTGGCTGACAATGTTTACGAATTCTTTCTTGAGTTCATCGAGTTGATGTCGCTCTGTCATATCCAGAATGCTGCAAACGTACATGAGAGATTCTGCAGTTGAGTATCTGGCTACCGAAATCTGTGTTCTGAGCTGGGAGCCTTTTTTGTGCACAAGATCAATTTCAGTTACTTTGTTGACGAGATGTTCTTCAATAAAATTGGAGTTCCAGTGGTCGGGCGGCGGGCAGTTGCGGCCGCAGAAAATTGTTGAGATTGATTGGCCAATTAAATCTTGTGAAAATCCGGTGAGGGTTTCGAAAGCTGAATTGGTAAATGTAATGTCCAGTTCCGGTGTGAAAGTAACGGTGCCTGTGGGCATGCCGCTGAGCATGATGCGATCGCGTTGGGAGGCGGAGCGCAGTGTCGAATCGAGGCGGTGAAAAAATTTGTCGAGTTCAGCAATTTCGTCTTTCCCCGTGACCAGGGGATTGAGCTTGCTCGAGCTTGCCATTTTGTCCATATTGTCGCCCAGAACGGCCAGTCTATCAACAATGTTGGCGGTGAAGCCTCGTACGGCAACGAAGCAAGCCAGTACATTGGCAATAGCACCTAGTATGATGGCGCCAAAGAGAATTGCTTTCAGTGTGGCAGCGCGAGCAGCTTCTGTTGCAGCAAGGTTTTCGTGCTTCCTGATTAGCGAGGCACTGGCGACCTTAATTGGCGGTATTATTGTTACAAGCTTGGCACCGTTGTTGCGGGAGCCTTGCAAAAAGTCGTGGAGATAAGTGCCCTGCACGCCCTGTACAAGTGGTTGTTTGATATCGTCAAATATCTTTTTTGCTATGTCGAAATTGATCTCAATTGTCGAAATTAGCTTGTTGTCGGCGGGAGAGAGAGCCTTCGTTTGCGCTATCGATCTTCTTGCTTCTGTAAGATCGTCGACGCTTTTGAAAAATAGTTCTTCGGAGCCGGGACTTCGTTGCAGACTATGGTATGCAAGTGCCTGGGTGGTATCTACGATGGCGGCCAGCCCCTTGCTTAAGTTGCCAACGATTATGGTTGATTGAAGGGCTTTGTTGGCCAGGTGATCTGACAGCCCGACCAAGGACGCCATAAATCCAAGTAAACATAGATCGCCTGCCAGGACGACGACAAGAAAACGCAAAGCCCTCTTCTTAAGTTTCACCGCGCTCCCGCAAATCAGTTCGTAACCCTGAGAATACCATCTGAATCAAACGAGAGGGATAGTGCCAGATGGCAAGCAAACTTCACCCGGGAGGAGCTTCGTCGTCAATGTAACGGCAAACTTCCGTTGCACGCTCATTATTGTTCGTGGTGGTGAGAGCTAGCCGGTGGCAAAAAGGGTATGGTAGCCATTGTGATCAATTGGGAGGCCCCGGCTAAATTGGATCTTGTTCGTGTAATCTTCGGTGTTTTGACTGTTTTGCTTGTTTGTTTCTGTGCGTCGTCTTGCTCATCGCAGGCGAAAGTAATTGCTCCGAAGATAAATGCGTTGGCACCGAAGACTATTCGCTTCCCAAGAGAGGCCGGCATCATTGAAATGCTCGGCAACGATGAAGAACTCCTCAGCACTAGGAAAAGGGTGCCGGCGGAAGGTGACGTTCGGGTGCCCCAAGGGCAGGTGAAGCTAATCCTTTCCAGGGGTTTGCGCTCGAAATTAGCTGGTATTCAAGATCCGGGCAACTTAATCAAAGAACTCGATGCATCAGATAGTTTGCTCAAGGATTCAGACGTGTCGTCTCTGCTTGCTCTCAAAGGTCTGACAACAATTGATCTGCGTGGCACCGATGTTACCGACGCGGGAATTCGTGAATTAGCCGCTTTGCCCAATATGACCACGTTAGCGGTGGGGATGCTTGATGTGACGGGGAGCGGGTTCTGCGGGCTTCAACAGTTGAAGTCTTTGATTGTCGGTGCTTGCGAAAAATTGGACAACGGCTTGTTTGCTGAAAGTCTTAGAGGGTTGACAAATTTGGAGCTCCTGTCTTTGGAAAGGCAAGCTGTTGATGGAAGAGTAACCGATGCAGTCGGTGGTTTGCAGAAGTTGCGAGAGTTGAACCTACTTTGTACTAATCTGACAGCGCGAAATTTGCAGGTCATTCAACATTGCCCCAATTTGGAGCGAATTTATCTATATCAAAATC
>JAKFUT010000006.1 GCA_021732565.1 Candidatus Obscuribacterales bacterium | reverse complement strand
GTATCAGTAGCGATGTGCCTGTTTCTGGCCAGCTTCTGGCTCCCTTTCTTGCAGACGGCCGGGGTGATGCTAAACATCTTGCTCGTGGCCGCAGTCATTGCCGATTACCTCTTAACACCGTCGTCAAAAATGTTGACCGCTGCTCGCACTGTCAATGACAAACTCTCTATCGGGCGGGAGAACAACGTAAAGATAGAGTTGTACAGCCAGACCGAGCGAAAGCTTCAGTGTAGAGTACGAGATGATTACCCGCGGGAGCTAGAGACAGACGCCACCGAGTTCGACTTTGCAATAGACGGCAAGAGCAAGGCAACGCTGACTTACAATTTACTTCCACGCTCCCGCGGAGGCTACCAGTTCGGCGATATAGCCGTACGATATCGCAGTGCTCTGGGGCTGTTCTGGCGAGACTGCAAAATAACCGCTAACCGGTATGTCAAAGTGTATCCCGATCTCAAAGCACTGCAGGAGCTTTCGGTCAGGTTGGCGCACTCATCCGAGCTGGGAGAAATAAAGGCGCGTAAGCGTGGTCAGGGAACAGACTTCTCGTCTTTGCGCGAATATGTGAGCGGCGACGACGCCCGCAGTATTGACTGGAAAGCAACAGCCCGCCGTGACCGGCCCGTAATTCGAGTTTACGAAGTAGATAAAGAGCAAACGCTGATGGTGCTCGTGGATGCCGGACGCATGATGGTTTCGGATCTTGAGGGATTATCACGTTTCGACCATGCACTCAACGCGGCACTATCTCTGGTGCTCACCGGGTTGATGAGAAATGATCAAGTGGGCTTGGGAATATTTGCTGATAAGCCCTTGATGTATATGCCACCACGTCGCGGTAAGGCTTATCTCACACGCATTTTGGAGGCATGCTGCGATGTTCGCGCCCGCATGGTAGAACCGGATTATCTGGGAGCACTATCTTATTTCGGCGATGCGCATAAAGCGCGTTCGCTCACGGTAGTTCTCACTGATTTGACAGATCCCACCGGTTCGCAATCACTACTCTCGGGGCTGGCCAGCATGACGCCTCGCCACCTGCCTTTCTGTGTCACCCTGCGCGATCGTCAGGTGGACAATATTGCAGGCAACAAATTGCTTACCGCCGAAGCCGTCTTTAAGCGCGCCATAGCTACAGATTTGATAGCCCAACGCGAGCTAGCTTTCTCGCACCTGGCGCGTCGCGGCTGCCTCGTGCTCGATTGCCCGCCGGCAGATCTATCAAACAAGCTAGTTGATCGGTATCTGGAAATTAAGGCACGCGGTCTCATTTAGACGCCCGTCATGACGCTGGTAGAATTCTCCGCCAACGGTGGCATGAAGCGGTGGCGGAGGATTCGTTCAAATCGGCTAATTCAAGACGTTTGTAGCTCGCTCCCCTTAAGGAACTTGCATAATACGCAATTTCCATAAGGGCTGAAAGTGAGGTTCCCGGGTGAGCGACACCATTGAATAAGAATTCAGCGGCAAACTTTATTTCGTCTTTCCCTCTAAATGCTGATCAACCTTGTCTGCCTTATTGCCGGCCGGCTTTTCCGCCGGTTTGATCGCACCGGGAGCCAAACGTTGAATAATGGCTTCTGTAAGATCCTCACCGCTGGCAGCGAATTTGTCGCCGCCAGAATAGATGCCGCTGGCGTCAACAACCAGATCTATTCCCTTATCCTTCGCCACCGCATTAACAGCTTGAGCTATCTCGGTATTGGCGGACATCCTGTGTCCCATCACCAGACCACTGGATGCCTCGACCTTAGCGCTTATCTGCAGTTGAAGCTCTTTCTGCTTGCTTTCAATCTCGTCTTTGGTTTTGCCGTCTTTCTGCATTTGGGCCAGAAGAGCGTTTCCTTTATCTGCATCTGCGCGCAGAAGCTCTTTGGCGGTGTTCTCCAAACGGTCTAAGCCCACTGATGCAGGGTGCACCATTTTGACCTGATTCAAATTGAAGTAGCCCATTTTTACAGAGACAGATTGAGGTTGCCCTGCCATCGCAGGCGGTGTGAGCAGCGGAATAACAACAAGAAGACCAGCAATTGATAAAAGTGTTTTTATTGCGAACATTAATACCCCCTTGCTCCTTTCGGAGCCTTCAGTTGCACCGACGCGCATAGTCGGCGCAACGAACATTGTTTCCATCGCGTGCGAGATCCACGCATCTATTCGGATACGCGGTGACCATTTCTCTCAGTTCACTTGTAATCGAACCCTGGCAGTTTCAGTTATCACCCGCTATTTCAAGACTCCAAATTCTCGAATGTCTGACTCACGCTTTCAATTGGAAGCGCTCCTTGCGGCCCCTCCGTCGCCTCATCGGCGCTAGCCACTCGTTTTCGCGCCAGAGCCCGCTCAACTCGCTTCAATTGGAAGCGTCAATTAATAGTCTTCCGCCAGGTGACTACGTGGGACGAAAAGAATCGCCCGAAGTCTGCAGTCGAGCTGCAAAGAAATTTGTTCCCGAATTCTGCATATTTTTTGATAAAAAAATGGCGGATCTAAATTCCCAAAATATATGTGCCCACAACCATCACAGCAGTCAAAACTTCACGTTCGTTTCATCTTGCCATGAAAGAATAGCGGCATCAATGCATTCCATCGGGATCTATCCGACGAGCTTTATTTTGACTTGAATTCCAGTGTATCGGCAAATTTGTTCGCTGAAGTATTCGCTTTTTTGCAATAGTGTCTTTGGCTTCTTTGTGCTCGTATCTGAAATCTTGCCGTCATCGCGATCCTCAAATTCGCTTGAATCGTGATGGCATCACCGGCGTTCCAGCGCAACGCGTGCACCGAATACAGTGCCTAGCACATGCGATTCTCGCCGCCACGAGCAATCGTCAGTATCCCTTTGAGTGTCAAAAGTGGATCGATCCGCTGCACACAAGGCGTGAGAGATCCAATGAGCTGGCTCCAGCCACCCGTTGCTACAACTACCATTTGAGGACCAAGCTCACCTCTTAGCACATTCACCCATTTTTCTATGAGTCCAACGTGGCCGACAACAGTACCTCGACACAACGCACTATATACATCAAGCCCTGGTTGAAGATCGACCACTCCACGGGGATCAATTTCCGGGAGAGCCGGCAAAGCCGCAGTAAGCGACCGACAAATCGGTCCCAGTCCTAGAGTCGTAAAACCGCCGATGAATCTTCCCTCTGCAGAAACTGCAGTAATTGTGGTTCCTGTTCCCAGACCGACAACCGCCACCGCAGTAGTGCCTCCCTCTTCCGTCCAAGCCGCCGCTACATCCGCAATGCGATCGGCGCCCATACCGGTATAGAATCCGGAGACTGGATAACTTACGCTGGCTTTTACCTCGAGCACAAGAGGCGTACCACATCGCACTAGCGCTGCTCTGATCAGATCTGCCGCATGTGGCCGCACGCAACTGAGAGCCACCGGCAAACCCGCGCTTGCAATATCCTCCGCAATTCGCTCAATCTCGTTAGTAGGAGTACGCGTTACTTCTCCCAACGTATCGCCAGTTGCGACAACTAGCTTAACGTCAGTGTTTCCAACATCGACGATTAACAGTTGCACCTTGATCTTACCTTAGTTTCACGTGACGAGGCGTCTGATCTTTTCTGGAATCTCGCCCAATAAATCCGGTTGTTTCTCAGCAACCACTTCGACGAACTTCTGAAGGGCCGGCTTGCTTTCAATGGTGGTTTTGTCGGGCGAACGAACGAGCACTTCCATCAAAGGTCTGGTAACAGTCACTACTCGATCTATCTGCCCTGCGGCTACCAGCGAACAGAGCAATGTCGATAATTCAAAAACCGCCTGGTTTCCGTAGAGACCGACGCACGGATCAATTAGCGATACCACAAGTTCCAGTATTCTGCGATCCTCCGTCTCAGAATGAATATATTGGTGTGCAGCTAAATCGCACAACGTTTGCAGCAATGGCAGGTCAGCGGGAGGCAAGACTCTATCCCATATTCGTAAAGCTCGCTTGAGCAATGCATTGGCATCTTCAAGCCGAGATCGCCTGCAATATGTTTGCGCCAGAAGCAACAAGGTGCGTGCAAGTTCGGTATGGTGTTGCCCGAGACTTCTCTCCATATTGCCGAGCGCTTTGTGAAAGGCTTCTTCTGCGTGTTGCGGCGATCGAGCCAATACATAATGCCGGCCGAGCAGTACCTGTGAAGCAGCGTAGGAAGGATGGCAATCGCCCTGCCATTGTTCGCGAATATTTATAATTCGCTTTATGAGTGCCATCGACCCATCTTCATCTCCCTCGCTCAACCTGATTTCTGCTGCGAGCTCGAGTAAATCGCCATGCTCCGGTGTCTCCGGTCCAAATGCTTGAATACACAGCACCAGCGCCTGATCCAGGAGTTCCTGCGCGTCGGAGAGACGCCCTTTTCTTGTACAGAACCGCACCAGAGCAGCCTGCGAGGCTAGAGCTTGCTTGCTGTGCGGCACGGCCGCACGAAGGGACGCTATCAAAGACGATTCCGCAGCGATACTGTCTCCGCGCAAGGAGTGTGCCATTGACTGATTCACCAGACTACGAGCCAGTTCATTACGGTGCAATGTTGAATGCTTACCTTCGCAACTTTCAAGCACCATTGAGCACAAATTCTCAGCATCACGAACTTTTCGCGTCTGCAGATATAACTCCGCTAGAGTGTTTCTGACCGGAGGCAGGTCCTCCGGAGGAGAAGTTTGTGAGTCTTCGCAAATTTCGATGGTACGTTTTAGCAATTTTTCCGACTCAATGTAGCGGCATTGATCGCGGTAAACCGTAGCCAGCTCACGATTGAGGCTTGCCAGCTGCGATACCAACTGCGGGTCGCCCGGCTTTTCAAAGATTGAGATTGCGCGTTTGAAGTATCCTTCCGCATCGATCGGTTTTCCCCAAAAGCAAAAGACACGAGCGAGCTGATGCAAAACTTGACCTATCTCCAGATGATCTTCTGGAAGTCCCATGCGCTTCAACTCAAGAGATCGCATCAATATAGCTTCGGCTTTGTGGTACTTGCATTGACTCATGTAGCCACAAGCGATCTTGTCCAAAATAGGACCTACCTGATCAGAGTAGGCACCGTATACTTGCTCATAGATTCGAACAGCACGTTGAAAACACTTCTCGGCTTCCATCAACTTGTTTTGATGAAGAGCAACATCACCAAGCTGACAAAGCGTGTTGGCCACATCGAGATGCTCGTAACCGAGCGAACTTTCGCGGATACTCAGTGCGCGCTGTAAAAGGGAGTCAGCCTCAGCGTACTTACGCTCAGCTAAATAAATAGAGGAAAGATCGCATAGCGTCACAGCCAGCGCAGGATGTCCTCGATCCAGAGTGCGTTCCTGCAATGTCAGCGCACGCCTGAAGTGCTTATCCGCGTCGACAATGCGATCTTGTTTATGACAAGCGAGCGCCAAAATTCGGACCATCGGCGGAACAAGATCATGTTCAGCACCGAAAGAGCGATCGAAAAAATCCAAATACCCTTTAAGGAATGCTTCTGCGTCACTATAGCGCTCGCAATCGACCAGCAAACTACCGGTTTCTGTAATGGTGGTAGACTGCACCCAGATTATCTCCGGAGGCAGGTTTTGCAGCGTGCGACAAGCAAACTGAAAGAGCGTAAGCGGCAACGTTTTGGCGCCGCGTGTACGAAGCACTAACGCTACCTCAGCCAGGTGCTCGGCAATGTAGCGAGGATTGTTTTGAGCTGCTTTGTCTTTGCGCAAGGTTTCATGAATCCAGTCCGGAGTTCCAAAGCGCGACCGGACTCCATAAAGCGCGTTGAAGTCGGAGAGATCTTCAACGTTGCCGGCAGGCAACGGACCAAGATGGTCCAGCCAAATATCTATAGCGTGAGTGTAAGAGCTATCTGCATCTTTGTGCCGCCCCTCAAGCACAAAGATATCGCCCTGCTTTCTTATGATTCGAGCAGTTTCAGGATGGTGCTGCCCGTGCGTGCGTTCCTTACTTTGCCGCAACTGCTTGAGTAAGGAACCAGCCTTGTCAACTTCCGCTAACGTAACGTACAACCTTGCCATTCTCTCAGCGATGGTTTGAACCACCGCAGAGTCGGTGCCTACCGCAGCCTCGGCTGAGGTTCGCGCCTTTCGATAAAGTAACTCGGCGTCACTATATCGGGCATGTCGGTGGTTTTCCTCAGCATCAAGGAGGGCTTTCTCGTAAGTGGCAGTTTCAGTCATGTTTCCGAAGGATCAGGAGGGTAATTCATCGATTATACGGTGTGCCGACAGCTACCGGCCAAGGAAGATCTTACCGGCATCGGTATGTTTGAATAATAGGCCAGGAAATCTTGGTTTACACAAGAGTGAAGAGACTTGTGCATACTGAACGAAAAGTCTCCCGCCCAAGAGAGGCAGAGACCTGGCGATAATACGGCTGGCCGCCGCAGCCCCGAACAATGTCATGTAAAGTCCACGAAGACATGAGTCAGCCTGCCAAGCTCTCTGCAAAGCAGGCTGATAGACAGCTGGCCCCGGGGTACTCTGTCCTTTATCGTATTCAGTACTGCTTGAGTCAAGACGTTAATCCGGAGGGATGGACCGGAAGATTTCGCCTGTATATGCCACTAGTAAAACAACAATTGGAAGCAAGGCGGATCCGAAGTAGATTTCCGGCGCAAGTCTGTTTTACCATTCTCCAAAACGCCTTCCTTCCAAAAACGCACCAGGACGAATATTCCACCCCCTCTTGTCGTGGAAGATCCAAAGAAGTCCATTGGAGGAGGCACAATGCAATAAGCTACTTTTCCTTAAGTCAAGTATGGTGCTAAAGCAACGGTTCAGTAAAATCGCAGGCTCCGTCCTCACCGGTGAACCACGAGATGCCACCATCGGAAGGTCCTCTATCAGAGAATTTCACTGGAATACTTCCGAGTTTTTCTCGCAAAGAACTTTGATCAAGTTTTTCTCGGCTCAGGCGTTTTGATTGATTGAAGTTACCGAAGATGTGATCCACCAGTTTCGGTTTATTTTCAAACTGCACATCTTCCAGGCGTCGCAGAGCTTCTTCATATTTAGTGGTCGCCTCAGCCGCCTTGCCCAAATAGTAAAGACAATTGCCCTCACCTGTCAGGCTGATGGCCGTCTCCACTGCCGCCAATCGTTTCGTGTCGGAATCACGGGTACGTGCCAGATCATGTGATGCTTGCAAGGAGTGTTCGGCGAATTTCTGCAATGCACCCTCGAGCTCACGCTGGTTAGTTGCGACATCGAGAGAGGCGGAAGAAACCGCTCTGATAGCCACAGTGTTCACCTCGCGGTGGGCGGAATACCACGCGGAGGCTTGCGATAGCAAGCTCCCACGGACGTCGAGCACCGGTTGATGCAAGGTTACGCTCACTGTTCCCGAGCCTGCATCGTCATCGTGGGGCTTGGTGAAACGGCCAAGTTCGCGACCCCCATTTTGATGTTTTGTCGGAACAGATATCTTTCCTTTCACCATATTTGTTTCTGGACTGGCCTGTTGGCCCCTCGCCCCGCAAAAGGTTGAGACGAGCAATGCAAGAAACGCTGCAGCGACACTTCGTACCCGGCGTGTCGCATCGCGTAACTTGCGAAGCCCGACAGGGCAATCCTCGGTCAAAATCGTACCGTCAGTTCGACGGTACATAGTGACACAGACCCGTCCGCCCGCCTCTATACGCTCTTTCAAAAAGGTCTCCGCGTCATCGGCATTCATTGCGGAGATGTTATAAACATTCAAACTGCAGAGATTGCAAAATCGCGCTTGCTCATCACCGGACATTTCGTCCCAATTAGCCTTACAGGGGGAAGCAATTTGGATTCTATCGAGATAATCTCGTTCCACTTCCTTCACTCTAAGACCTCACGACAGGGCACGATCCATTCTGCCGCGAATACCAGGGGCTCGGCTAGCGTAATAACCCTGAATCTCCGTTTCCCGGGGCGACTGAATTCACTAAGTCAAAATGATCCATTTGCTAGAGCTTATAGCGAGATGCCATTCTTCGAATTTCAGTACACTCTTTTTCGACCAGCGCCGCCGGAGCCGTTAGCCAGGCCTTGGCACCAAATCCTCGTATCCAGTAGAGAAACTCTCCCGCATTGAGCAATTTGATCCTGAATTCGACATCTCCGCTTCCATCTTTCACTTTTACGACTTTGCCACGAGGATGGCGATTCACCGCTTCCAGAATATACATGGCGATGGAACTGTGAAACCGCACCACAATGTCAGGCTCGGCTTCGCTCTGCTGCAACTCTTTCGAATTACGGGGAAACGTCATCCCCCATCCACAAGTCATGAGAAATTGCGCTTCGCGAACGTCAGAAATATGGGACTCGTTTGCATTTGCGTTCACAAGTAATTTCAACGACTTGATGCGATCAATCCTGCGAGGGTAGTAGTTCTTATGCTTCATGTCTCTTGTTATGCAATACCATCCCCGCTCGTGAAACACCATCAAAAGCGGGTACCCATCCGTCGTTTCGGGACGCGCCAATCTCGGCGTTTCATAAACCATGGTTACGGGCTTTTGAATTCTAATCGAGTGGAGGAGACCTTGCTCAACATCTCGGGCCGCTCCGGAGTTTCGATAAATATTGTGCTGGCGCAAGGTCCGTGTTGGCACTACCTGCGATGGCATTATTTCTGGATATTCACGCAAGAGTTCTGATAGTCGCTCAAGCATTTTCTCAGCCTGTGGATCGCTCAGCCTCGTTCCAAAAGCATGAATAGCATCCATCACCAGAAATGTTTCTGCATCTGAAAGAGTGAACATTCCACTCAATACGTAACCGCTTCGAAGCCGATCGCGATCCGGAAGCAGCCGATACTCCGACTTCAGAAGAGCAATGTCTTTCGCCAGAGTTCTCTCAGTGATGTTAATGCCTGCATCACTAAGTTCTTGATGGAGCTGCGTCAAAGTAGTACCGGGCTTTCGCGCAATGACCCTGATAATAGAGCCTAAGCGAAAGTTTCGATCAGCCACCGAATTTCTCTCCTCTGCATTTTGCTCGCGTAGCTCGAGTCCTTACTGAACCCCTTCTTCGCTAACATACCCCCTCCCTGGATTCCTTAATCCCCCGCCCATGCTGCGTTGCTGGACGACTTC
>JAKFUT010000017.1 GCA_021732565.1 Candidatus Obscuribacterales bacterium | reverse complement strand
ATGCGCCCGTAACGCTCATTGGTCCAGGACTGCCGAGCAATGCTCTCTAATAGCTCGAACTCAGCCCATAAGTACTCCGAGTATTTTCTAACTTGCTCAGTCCGATGGTGCTCAATGAGAGTTCACGGTCGAGGCCGCCTCGTTTTGCTACCTCCATGCTTGCCCTGTATGCAGTTTCGGCTTGGTCTCGATCTTCAGTGTTTGTTGCCTGATCGTATAAGTCACGCCACTGCTTTACTAGCGCAGTATGGTTGAACTGTCGCTCTTCGGCTGTCAGTCGTTCAAGGTAGGAGCGTGCTGCTACGATGTGAGTTGCGATTGCCGCTGTGTCAGGAAGCTTACTTGCGAGATCCAGCCCCCATTCGAGCGCTTGCTTCGCCTCACTGCGTTCGTGAAGTGAGTATTCCACCGTTCCCAGCCAGAGGACGTAAACGACAAGGTCGGCGGGGCGATGAGAATTCTTGTGGAGCAGCTCAATTGTTTTCAGGAGGCAGTCTCTTGCGAGAGTCGAGTTTTTTGAGTCCTTTAGAAGACTATCGGTGAGCGATCGCTGCAGCGCCAGACGCTCATCCTCTGAGACTTCCGGCAGGTGCTGAATTGCACCGAATGCCGCCAGGTACAATTTCCGAGTCCGGTCGTTTTCATTCTGCTCAGCCAGTACAGTCGCTAAAGAGATGGCACGTGTAACATCAGTTGCGGTGGCTTTCGATGAGATTGTTTCTGGCGTAATGTAATTCTGGTAGAGTGAAGCCGCTTTGACCTTGTCTCCTCTCAACCAGAATAGATCAGCTTCTTCCAAGTCAAGTTCTCTTTTGTTCCGTAGCAGTGTTCTTCGCTCCGAGGAGGAAAGTCCTCTTGCTAATCGGAATCCAACTAACGGGTTTCGCTCCATGCCACTTTTCTGCGAGGAGACTTCCGGCGAGCTGCCTCTGACCATTGCATAATTGCAGCCTTTACAGGAATATTGCGCGCTGGCACCATCCGAACACCATTCTGATACGTTACCTGCCAGGTCATACACTCCGAATCCACCAGCGGCACCGCTCATCACCGCCCTGCTATTTCCGCTTGACGTCTCTTTCGTACACTCCGTCTCAGCTTTTGTTGTGCGGGTTGCGGCATACTCCCACTCAAGTGCCTTCGGCAACCGGATATCACTACGCTTCAGAATTTGGTTTAGCCGAGCAATAAATTTCTTCGCCTCTATGGCCGAAACGTTTTCAACCGGTTTATTCGGATCCCACCAAAATTTACTTGGATTATGACCCATTATGGTTTCAAACTCTGCCTGTGTTACTTCATGGTTTCCTATGGCGAACGGGTCGATGATAACTGTCGTCAATGACGAACCTTGATCCTCCTTGCATAGTGCTACACCCTGAGGAATCGATGCAAATGAGGTCTGCAAATTAGTAGCGCAGCCCTTCCGTATCACTGATTCTAGCGGGTAAAGAAACAGTGTAGCTCCCAGCAGGAAGAATGCGATGGAGCCTGCAATGCCGGAAGGGGAACGCAGTACACGAGCAATTCGTTGCTTTGTACTACAGTGTTTTGCGGTAATCCCGGAGAATGCAGTCGTTTGTGAAGAATCCGCTTTCAGCCGCCGAAGTCGGGCTTGCCAATCGGGTTCATCGCGTACCCACGCACCGTCCCACAACATTTCGGTGTTACCGGTGGAAGCGGTATGGACGCGAAGGGTAGCTCCCATCGACTTCGTCCCATTCGCCAGCGATCTCTGCAGCAATTGTTTATCGCTAAGCAGCGAGCGTGCTTGGGGTGTAGCTTGGTTCGCGGACTGATTCTTTGGCAAGCGTCCGAGCGACTTCGAAATATGAGTGTAAGCCTCAATCAGGAGTGCGCGCTTGTCGTGCACATAGATCAGCGTGTCGGCACTTCCGGTATAGCGTTGCTCGTCCCACACTTGGCTGAGCAGCTTATACGCGGACTCAAGTTCGTGTAGTTCCGGAATTGCGGAAGGGAGCCCTAAAACCGCATGATAGCGCTTGTTTGCCGGTTTGAGGTGATCTTCCAATCGCGGCGCGCCGCGAGTTCCCAACTGTACTACTTCTAACAATATCCGGGCGAGTTCTTTGATCTCGTCAACGGGTGACGAAAGGAGTCGCTTAAACATGGTAGACGTTTTGGGGGATTCGTAATCTGCTCGGGTAAAGAGCAGTGACTTGTTGTCCCCGCGGTTGGCTGCGTCCCATAATTTTGGGTCATACGCAAAGCAAACTAACGAGACGTAAATTATCCAGGATGAAAAATTGTCGAGAAAGTCACCGAAGTCTGCAGCTGTTCGATCCGGATGTTGGTAGTTCATCATCCCTAGTTCCTCGGCTGCCAAGTTCGCCAACGAGGGCACATACATTCCATCATAGTCAACGAGCTTCAGTTGCCCGTTCACAACCAGAACGTTTTCGTGCTGGAGGTCACCATGAGCAATACCAACGCGATGAAGATTCTCCATGAGCGCCAACCAGTGATCTGCCAGTTGAAGAAGTGCTGTTGGTTGGTTGATGTTCTCAGTAATGTAGTCGACGAGGTTCTTTCCTTTTACCCATGGCATTTTTAGAGCAGCGTATTCCGACTGACCGACTTTTATTCCGCGAGCGAGGTAGTGGAATTCAACCATGCAAGGAAGTTGCAGCTGCTTCAGCGTCTTTTCGATGGTCTCATATCGCTGCTGTCTCTGCGTTGAATGCTTGAGGAAACATCTCACTGCCCAGTTCACGTTCGTTCCTGGCTCAATCACCCGAAAAACAACCGCGAACTGACCGGAGTATGGACCCTCGAATATCCCCAGTGTAGGATTCCGAGGACGTTTGCATGTCCGCAGCAGTGCATCTAACAGGTGCACTGAAGGATTCTGCATCGCCTCTTCGTACTCATCTATGCCGGGCCAGTTCATAAGTTCTCAGTGAGCCTTGCTATTTGCATGGCCGCGATTGTCGCTGTGGCCCTTCATGACAGTTGCGAAATAGGATTCCACTGACATCTGCTCGAAGCTCTTGAGGCATTTTCGAATAGAAACCAGATAATCTTGACTGTCATTAATGCAGTCAATGATTTCAGTACAAGCTTGGTTATATTGTTGTTTCTTCTTCAGGTACTCCATCGATAAGTTCTCAATGCGAATTTGCAGCGACGAAAGTTTCTTCCGCTCCTCACTGTCGAGTCCACTCATCTGCGTATCGATAGATTTGCTCCTCTGGTTGTGTAGCTCGTTAAGGATCGCTATGGCACGCCCATAGACATCTGTTAGAAGTAACTCTTTCTGTTGTTGGGCTGTGGTTGTAGAAACATTTGCTGGACTGACTCCACCCGAACTCTGAAATAAGTCGGCGTTCTTTTGCTTTGATAGACTTTCTCGAACGAGATCGATTTGTTTGCGCAGCTCTGCTTTCTCATGCTGCAAGCTTGTGCGTTTCAACTCCAATTGCTGAAGTTCTCTTTCAAAAACATGGACTGCATCATCGCGAGTTTGTGTGATTGCGGTCAGGTCTTTCTCGTGCAGTGCTTTTAGCTTTGCTATTCTTCCATCTGCCATTTTTAGCTGATTCAGCAGTTGAGTGCGGCGGTCATGTTCGAGTAAGAGCCACTTCTCCACGTCCGTCCAGCCTGATTCTAAGAAGAAAAATATGGAGACTGCAAATCGAATTCCGGCAAGCGTAGCAAATGGGACGACAGCAGCGAAGAGAAAACGATACGGAATCAGAGGTGCCCTGAGCAGAATGAATGCGCTCACAATCAGAAGAATGGCTAATATAAATCGGCAACTCCACAGTCTCTTATACTTAGTGAATTCAGGCAATTGGCTCTGGAAATGCCCCGTTGATGGCTGTGCGCCTTGCTTGTCAGTGTGTCCTTCCGCTCGATTGCTGCTTGCCTTGAGAGCTGCATTGATCGCTGTCTGCCGTGGGGGAGTCGAATCCGAGTTCGCCACTGGTTGATTGGCCGTGACGCTGACCCGGGACAAATTGAAAATCTCATTTGCAAATGCAGCGTGTCCTGCTGAAGGGCTATGTTTTAACCATTGAAGAAATTGCGACGTTGATGGATCAACCAGGTGGTCAGCCCGAAGACATAGACATTCGTCGATGCGTTCTATCAGGTTCGGTGACTCTTTGAGTAATCGAAGAGTCCATTGTATCAGCCAGAAATTTATATTGTCTGAGCCGGATAAACGATCAGGCGGGACCTGAGGCTGTTCGGTTTGCGTTGGTACTTTCAGCGTGTCGAGATCCACCAGCATCAGAGCGTCCGGAGTTACTATAATGTTGTCCAGTGAGATATTCCCGTGAATGATGCCATGCTTAGCAAGCGTGGAGGCAAGATCGTCAATCTGCCTCGTCATCTGCCCAACGGCGTCCGTGTCGTTTGCTTTGTATTTCTCTAACAACCAGTTGTGAAGTGTGGGACCGTCCAGCCAGCTCATAAGAAGACCATCGAATTTACGTCCAGCGGTGTCGGAAGAAAGTGTGACCCACTCAAAGTTTGGCAGGCAATTTGCAGCCTTCAACATTGGCACCGCGCCTAGTTCCTGGTAGTGATCCATTGTTTCAGAGCGAGACGTGTAAAATGCTTTCAATGCACCGGATTGGTCTTCCATGTGAATCTTGAAAACACAGCCATCTTGCCCTCGTGCCGGTGGAGCGCATCCGCCACCCCACCAGTTGGACTTGAATGACAAGGAGCGTAGCGCACCATTTGTGGTGATCTTGTTGAACTGCGGGAGAAACTCCATGAGCTGTTCCGCTGTTTGCCTATTCATCCACGCTAACCCTTAATATCGATACGTCGTCGTTTTTTAGACAAGAGCTTCCGTCAGCGAGTTCTCGATTCCTAAAGAGCCTCACCATCTCTTCAAATTCCTCAAAAAGCATTTCCGACAAGTGTGCGAAGTCTCTCGCCTCGTTGGTGATTTCATTGATGATGCAGCAGGCAATGGCGTCCGTAGCAAGAATGAACTGGTCGCCGGCGCGCCATTGTCCGTAGAGAGGTTTATAGCGTTGAATTAGAGATCCATTGTTGTACGCGCTGGCCAGTAGATCAGGATGGTTGGAAAATTGGTGGGTGCTGGTTAGAGGAAATATATTGAGAACAGTCTGATTCCGGCTGTGAAACAGGCATGTATCGCCTACTGCATGGCATTCCCATTGTCCTCCGTCCAGTCCATGGGACAGCTCCAGACCTAAGAAGGTCGCAAACGCTCCTTGTGTGAGCTTTTCTTTCGCGAACCAGGATAAACTGGCTTTATCAATCTGACCTTGCCATACATCGCAGAAACCTGGTAGTGCATGCTCTAGCGAAGCGGAATCATCGAAGTTTTCGTTTACGAATCCATCCACAAGTATTCGAGCCCAATCGCCCGCATAGGTAGATTCGCTTGCTCCGTCTGATAGGGCACAGCGAAATTTTTTTGCCGCTACGAGTAGTTCTTCGCGGGGCGAGAATGCGTCTTCATATTCTGACGCTTCATTGCCTTCCTTCTGGATGAATCGAAAATCAAATCGCACTTGCATGAAAGCTGCCTATCGTAACGTGAGGAGACTCCCGCTCTTGGTGGTGGATGTTCCGATTTGCAGGAACTTGATCAGTGAGACGCCATCACCATTGAACGTGTATCCGCGAGACTGAGAAGACACCGAGTAGCCCTCATCAGTGGCTGCCGCCATGAAAGTATCAGGAAGTATGCTAGACATGGAGAAGAGCATCAATGCATACTCGTCGGCGAGCGTTCTGTCGGATGAGGGGAATGCGACAGGGGGCAGGCTTTTGCTGGAGAGATGAATGTTGAACAGAAGTGCTGGTCCGTCATTTGTGGCGACTTGCACCAATCTTCGCGCCTCAGGAACAGGATCAGCGTCGGTCGCTTCACCGTCGGTGATATTAATCACGATAGGCGGAAAGGACTGCGGATGTTGTTTTACCCAACCATTTGCCCACTGTGTTGCGGTTCGGATGGCCTCCGCCATGGGCGTTCCGTTGCTAGCCACGGCATCGAACCAAACAGGGAATTCAATCTTCTCTTGAGTTAGTCCACCAGCTCCGTCGGATATTTGGCGGGACCGCTCTTCTACGCGGTCCGGGCTCTTCGCAATTTCGCTGATCGCCACAATCGAGCGTCCACGCAACGGACCTGCCAACGCCGATGCCACAGTCTCTCCATAACCGATTACGCCTACGTCGAAGTAGTCTCTGATTTCGGGACCTTTTGCGCAGCGCAGCACCAGGGTTTTCAGCAAGCGGTTCATGGCATTGGCAAGAAATTGTGCTTTGGTTTCGCCCATGGTGCCGAAGGCTTCTTCCATCGAACCGGATTGGTCAACTAGAAAGATGAAACAGCCCGGATTAACGCGAGATAGTTGTGATTTGTATTGCACCGCAATACTCCTTATGACTGGCGGGTCTGTGGACGAGCGTTGTACAAGTGCTGGAATGCCTTGGAGGCGTATGCTTCCAGCCTCCCATAAAATTCTTGCAATTCTGAGATCGTGTCACATTGACCTCATTTCAATTCTGTTGCATCAGGCTCACTCTTCGCAGGTTTAACAACATTCGGATCTTGCTCATCTATTTCTATTTCAACGGGATATTTCCCCGGGATTTTGTTCAAGTAGGCGATGGTGTCTTTGTTCTTTTCCAGGTTTGGATTTCCGGCTTGCGGTAGTGGGGATGTTTCAATCGGTGGTGCTGCCGGCAGTGGCGGCGAAGCTGTATCTGTAGAGATTAGCGGTGGAGAGACTTGTGCAGGTGGGAGAGGTATGCTCTTTTCTAAACCCTGGTTCGTCGCCGCCGGCGGGCTCACTGGTGGACCATGCGACGTTGCGCACGAAGTACAACACGTTGCGATGATGAGGAGCATCAGTTTGTGTGAGAGGTCAGGCAGGAACTTAGGCATGAACAAAAAATCCTCTTAGAGCGGATCGGTATAGTTAACCTGCACCGCTTGACCGTGAAAGCTGGCGGTGAAGGTCAATGTCGGTGACGTAGTTTCGCTGAAGCAGGGAAAGGGCGCACAATGACCTACAAAATGAAGCAACCGTTTTCTGTCCTTTTCTGAAGTGCTGCGGTCTACTCTTATTTCGATCGGACGACCTTCTCGGTCGATGTTGAATACTACCGTTCCTTCTTCTCTTGCGAAGTCCCAGCTGTGAAGATCTGTCCGTATTTTCTTCGCCATCTTGATTCTGAATGCTGAGGAGTTGAAGGTCGCAGTGCGGTATTTTGCATCCTCGGGAGTGAGTTGCGGAATAGGACTCGCTGCGAGTAGTTCCGTCACTGAAGCGGTAGGCATATTCTCTGGAGGTTTTCGGGAAGATTTCTTTTGTTCTTCCCATAGCTGCGACTGAAGGGTGCTTATGGCGGATTGTTTCTGGTCGTTCAACCGTTCGAGCGTACTCACTTTGTTCCTCAATGATTCCATTTCGGGCTGCTTACGGTCGGCTTGTTCTGCAGAGGCGGACTTGAGCTCGTCAACTTGCTTTTTCAAACTGGTGGAAGCATTCTTGCTTTGAGAGAGGGCTTGAGACAGTTTCTGTAGCTCATCGGTCAGGTAATCAATTTTCTCCTTCTGGGGATCTTTGATTGGTTGCAATGGTGGATCCGTCGCAAACAGACTTGCAATCTTTAGATTGGCTGGACCTTTCGAAGTGATATTTGCGCATTTCCATCTGCAATCGGGTTGAAAATTGAGCTGAAGTCCATTGAGTCCCTTTCTGACCAGGGCATAGACCTTGATGTTATTGATCTGGTGGGAATGCGATTCATCAGTCTGGTAGAGTCCAGCTTTCTGTGCGAGAATTTCATCGACGGCCTTCTGATTCTGGATGCATGCCTTACTTCCGAAGATTAGATCAGTCAATAACAGGAAAATTCCTTCTGCAATTTTCATGTCGCCACTTTTCTGCCGCAAATTGAAGATCTGAGCACCAACTATGCTTCTTTCCTGACCTTGTGTCATCACACAGATCGCGTACATGTTGCGATCATCTTTGTAAAAACAATTCTCCGGGCTACTGTAGAAGCGCTCGAATTTGAAGGTCTTAAACAAATAACTACTTTGAAGCTGTCCGACTGTTCGTGGGCTGGTGCTTTGTGGGGGCTCAAAAGACGCTTCTGCAGAAGACATGACAATGGCTCCGGCTAAGGTGCCGAGCAAGAACTTTCCAAATTTCATAAGAGCTTTGGACCTTTTAAACGCGGATTGTATATTTGGGTTCGGTACTGCCAGCAAAATTGGGCACTACAACCTGCCTGCTTCGATTTGAGCAAGGGCAGTAGAATTCAATGTCTGTCGGCAATCAGGATTCAAGGGGGAGTGACTACCATCAGTATCTCCTACGAGACCGCAAAATACATGCAGCGCGGAAAAATTTTTGATATTGCGCGATTGTTTTCAGAAATGGGAGAAGAGGGTATGATGTTTGCTACTGACTGCTCCGTACAGACTAATGAGCGAACCTCTAGAAAGATATTTCAAAATACTCGAGCTGGAGCCGAATGCTAAGCTGGAGCAAATCAAGCAATCGTGGCGAATCCTGAGTCAGATTTGGCATCCAGATAAGCACGTGGCCGGAAGTAAGGCATATGACCTTGCCCTTCGGCGACAGAAAGAGCTGAATGAGGCTTATGCGATTTTGTCGAAACACTCTTCCCTCGTGGACGAGGTGAAGTCCTCCCCGAACAGCAGCGGACCTGCGCCCTGGTGGCATAGCCAACCGAAGGAAGACGGAGATGCGCTTCCTGGTGGTCGACTACCGAGGCCGGAATATTCTGACGACGTTAAGAATAAATCGGCCGAAGACGAAGCGCCACCTTCTGGCTGGTGGTTGGTGCCGCAGCAAGATGAACTGACTAAACATTCGAAGCCACATGCCGCGCGAATCGGTGAGAAGGATTGGTCGTGGGGCGGACGCACCGTGCGGGACGATAATGCCGATATTGACCCTAGCGAGCGTGTTGCCCGAACTGATGGCAGCCACTACGCGGCAAAACGTGCATCCGATTCTTCTGAGTGGGAGTGCATAAATTGGGACGCCTGGCGTAATCAATTCCTCTATATGGTTTGTCTGCGTGTTCAAGATATCATGGCGAA
>JAKFUT010000350.1 GCA_021732565.1 Candidatus Obscuribacterales bacterium | reverse complement strand
TTGCTTTCGGTCCTCCTCTACTCTTCTTCCCGGGTGTCCTGCGTATCCTCTCCTTCCCACCACTTACCTCATCTACGTTCACGCTGTTCCGCTCAATGGCAAGCTTCCAGCAATTGAACGTGTTAATGTTCACCCCCTCATTCCTGCAGAACTCCGCCTGCGTAAGTTCGCTAGTCCTCCACTTGGTGTAAAGCTCGACGAAGTACCTCGTTCGCTCCGGATTCTGCTTCCCACTTATCGTCGCTGACAAGAAAAACACCTCCGTCCTTTTCCTTGCCAACCATCTAACTACACTTCGGCTCGTGCAGCCAGACCGTCATTTCTGGGGCCTTTACTGTTGTAGTAACCGGCATATTAGGCACCAGACCAACTTTGCTGGTTTCTCAACACATAACTAACTTCACCACATAAATCACATTATGTGCCCGAACACATAATGTGATGCGAAAGTATCATGCACAGTTCTTGAAGGGGCTGGGTGTGGCGACACACCCATGCCTACTTAGCGGGCTGGGGGTGGCGACACCCCCTTGCCCACTCGGCAACTGACAGAGGTGTCAGTTGCCGGGAATCACATAATCGCTACAATGCCCCGATCATCCTTCCGGCGCGGGGCATTATGCGGTTGATTGCAATTACTCTTCTACGCCGGTAACAGCTTCGCTATCTCCGTGCCTCAAGGCTATTGAGCTGATTCCGGATCTGTTTGCACCATTTCCTGTCATTTCGAGTGCAAGAATCAAGGAGTGATTGGAGCAAATGCCGGGCTGAATTTGGCTCAGTTTCTGCAAGCTCAATCGTAAACTCAAGCATTCGTTGTATGGGTTTATGTGGCCAATCCACAGCTTCCAATATGACACACAAGTCTGCAACCTCCTGTTCTAGCTTCAACCTCTCACCGCATTTGAAGGCTACGATTGCCCCATACAGGCAGCCAGACTCTTGCGCAGGTGCCAGCACACTAAGCTCAGGATCTGCATTAGCCAAAATTTTCAATTCTGCTGCAAATTGGCCGGCAGTTTGTAGATGGCCAAAAGAAATTGCAAAGGGTGTGAATTCCGTAAGGAGACCCATGCGATAACCAGGATCTTCCTCAGTGCGCAGAGCTTGAATGGCCGACTCGATCGCGAGACCAGCAAATTCAGCCGATCGCGACTGGTCAGAGAAACTCAAAAGCATGTACTCTCTGGCTACTGCGCCACCTATGAGTGGATTACTCCTATCCAGTTCTCGTGCTCGAAGTAAGAAATCCCGTGCTTGACCGGCGTCTAAGTTTCTAATCAACAGCGAAGCGTTGAATAGGATTTTCGGTATGTCAGGATTTCTCGTTAGGCATTGCTCCCATGCGCTTCGTAGTTGGTCCAATTCAAGCCTGTCATATTGATACTCGTTCATGAGTTGCCCCGTGAGAGAATCAGCAGGCATGGTATCAATCATCCATAGAGCATGGTTAAGCACTCTTTTGGCTGCTGTTCTGCTTTGTGATCTCTTTCTGCAGTATCCGATTACCCTTAGTCTTGATGGGAAGTCATTCGGACAGATCATGAGATGCTGTTCAAGTCCGTCTAACTCTTTGGCTTTTAAATTGTAGCCTTCACGCATTAAATCGTCACGATCCATTTGAACGATAGCTCCCGAAAAAAAGACCCATTAGTTACCATAGGGTTTAAATTTAAGCTCTGGTGCAAAACAATCCTCCCAGCTTCTTCTGTAAAAAGATCCTCCCTTTCGCATCGCCGTACGGCAATAGACATAATTTCTGTTGCAACAGCGTAAGACTTCCATTTGCCGAGCCTCGGTTTTGAATAAGTGAGAGTATTTGACTAATGTGAATAGGCAGAGGTATTTGTTGTCCGCACAACAGAGTGGATCTGTCTCTATGGGATAAGCCGGAGAATGGCAATCTCTGAAGTTATTTTTGACAACAGGAGGAAGAGCTACTGCATCGCCTCCTTGACGGGAAGACTGGCCGCCGTTGCCCCCACTTGCCACCGGTTTGGGGGGCGGAGCAGACTGAGTGCCACAACAGGGCTCACCGGTTTGTATCGGAGGAGTCCAATCGAGGCCAGTAATGATGCTGGGGATTTCAGGAATATTGACCGTAAACCACGAGATAGTTGCGTCAACGTCTGGACTTAGTCCAAAAGGATCTCGCTTATTAAGCGGATCATTTCCTACGTATGCGTAAAGATTGAGATCTCCTCCAGCATAACCCAGCGGGTCGGGCTGCAGAAACCTTCCGATAGCGGGATCATAATAGCGAGCCTTGTAGTTGTAAAGCCCAATTTCCCGATCAAAACGCTGACCTGTGAATCCAAAGATGGTGCCAGTAAGATTGGAATTTTCGCCGAAGGGTGCTAATAAGTTGCTTGGCCTCCAGTCGCCCATAGACCTTTTCAATTTGTTCGTAGGTCTGAATGCCCAACACAACCGGTAAGTCGCGTTTGCGGATCAGGGAGAGCGCATCGTCGATTTTGGGAATGGCCCCGAAGTTTGTGAATTCATCGAGAATGAGCGCCGGCGGATAGTCGAAGGCTTGCTCCAGCGCCAGATCCATCAAGAAATTGAATACAAGAGCGGCAATTGGTTTTAGATGTCCTGACTGCATGGGGAATCGGTCTTGGCACTGCGATTGCTACCGTAGTCTGCGCCTGGATCTACAACTTCAGCCCCGCCCACTTCGTTGGCACCATGTTCGGCTGCTTCGGCGGAGTTGCCGTGCTCGCTATCTTTGACGAGTGGAGCAAAACAGTCTATGTGGGTCCGGCTCGATTTCTCCACCCAAATTAGCGGCTTTGTGCAAGTGCTGGTTCCTCAGCACGGTGAGGTTCCATTCTTTTCACGTTACGAACTAATTGCAACAGTCAAACGGAGTTGCGGTCAAAAGAGCGTAGACGATACAGCAGTACAGCTGATCAAGAAGACACACTTTTCTGCACCGCCAGGCAACGACAGTTGTCAAATTCAGATCAGTTTCGCAGGATTGGTTCAACCGAACAAAGCTGTGTGCCTGGACGACACCAGCACTCCTCAGCCAGTATTCAAGCCGGAATTTAACAAATTAGCCTTACATCGGGAAGTGAAGCTAGGGAACATTGCTCCTTACAGAAAGGACATGCTGGAACTCATAGCAAGTAATTGGCATCCGTCGCATGAGCAGAACATGGAATTGGTGGTGACTGTCGCAAGCGATGGTAAATTACTCGATCGCAGGATCCTCGTCAGCAGTGGCAAAGATCGGTCAAAACTGCAGAAAAGGATTATTCGGCTGCTGAAAAACACTATAACCGTGCGCTTGAAATTGCCACAGAGATTAATCATGAGAAACTGAAGGCAGAAGCCGCCCGATACCTGCAGCTACTCAAAGATCGGTGAGCAAACTCCATTGTCTCCCTAGTTCCATGAATGGTCAGAAATCTTGCAACGGAGCCATTCGATGAAGTAAGATTCCTGACGAGGGAACCACTTGTACGTCCGATTTATATTTGAGATGCAACGATAATGACCGGCCAAGAAGATTCGAAGGCGTCGCCTGATCCCATCAGTCGGTCTGAGTTGGCGCTCCTTTGTGTCGTAAGCTACGGAGTCGAATGCACACCCGCAGACTTACCCGAATTTGCCACTAACGAATTCTACAGCTTGGCTGGACCAACGACTGTTGAACAATGCCAACAGGCTTTTGCCTCGTGCCTTGCAAAGGACTGGCTCCAAATCATAAATGCTGCATCACTGGACGAAATCACGAAGGAACTGAATCAGGACCAGCTGCTTGGCCCCATCTATGGTCTACCAGGGATTGGAATCGTCGGTTTCACTAGCGAGGGCGCTAAGGTCTGGTTGGACCGTTATCCCGCGCGTCGGGACTTCGCTTATACGGATGTAGTCCACAGTAAAACAAGCAGATACTTCCGCGACAAACAACAAGCTCTATGCCATATCGCCGAGATCACAGCGTCCGATTCGTCGACCTCTGTCACCGGCCCATTTGCTATCGGACCGTGGAGAGTACAGTGGTGGCGACGATATGACAGCGGATTTCGAATCGACATTGAGAAGAAAGGCAAGTGGACAGGAGTTTGTAGTGGTGGTGTTTTCTGGCACACGTTAGGACACCCAGATCAGACGAGTTTGAATCCGGAACGTTTGCTGCGCATCCTGGAAAACCACAACGTTCGGCTAAGCGAATGGCTTGTGCTCACAACGGTAGATGATGTAGAGATTCGAGGCGCCGAAGCGGTTGTTAAATCAAGTGCGAGAATGTCTAGAAGACGATTCGGGGTTGTTGTTTCGGAAGATGAATGCCGGAATGGGTTGAATGCCTGCTTTCAGCACGGATGGCTACGCCTTGTCGATGAGATGGTGGCGGCTGAGTTACAGTCATTCCTAAGAAATGCTCCCGAGGCCAAGCCGCTCTATGAAAATGATGGAATACTGAGCATGCCTCTCAATGCGGTTGATTACTCCGCTGAAGGTGCAGTCCTTTACCAGGTGATCGCCACGGAATATTTCGGCCACGATTGGGACAGCCAGATAGGCCTCTCAAGGGAGTGCTACCGAAAGGAAAATCGCTACTGCCAAACAGAAGAAGGAATCGCTGAAGCCTTGGCAGACTACAACGCACGTAGCGAGCGCGTGGAGACATACAAAATTGTGCCGCTTGGTTCGTGGTGCGTGCATTGGTGGCAAGTTTTTTTCAGTGGATTCATGCTTGAGGTCGAGATCGGGACCCGATAAATGCGGTGCCTCTTCCTTGTCGTTGGTCAGTCGCGTTGAGATACATCTATGAGGACTTCCACCTCTGGCTATGTTTGCTCGGCGTTCTTGGTAATGGCAGACTGCGAATAACCTGGTTAGTAGCCACATAAACTTCCGTCCGGGAGTCACAAAGTCACAAGGCATTCACTAAGTCTGGCAACGGATTGCTAAGCGCGGATACAACGAAGAACTGTTGTATTCAGCCATGCACTGCGGCTTGGCTCATCCACATCTACATCGTTCATCTACTGAGCCCGAAGAGTTAATCTTTCCGGTTCGCGCTGCAACATTGCTGAAAGATACTTCCGCTTGAATATTGAGTATGGCGTTTTCGAGTGAACAGAATGAAAGAAAAGATGCAGAAGGTAAAACGGTTAAAGACCGATGGACTTTTGGTTTTTGAGCGCACACCAAGTCTCAAAGCCTCAACCTCCGAAGAAGTTGTCCTGACTCGTTTTCTCAAGCCGTCCATAACTGGAGGTGATGTTCCGAACTCCTCAGCGAGCCTGTCTCTCTCGGCTTCAGGCTTCCAGTCGAACAGGGCCGCCGAGGATATCCCTGAAGAGATCGGCGATTATCAGATTCTTTCAAAACTCGGCGAAGGGGGCATGGGCATCGTCTATCGGGCGAGGAGAAAGGGCACGGATTTTGACGTTGCTCTTAAGGTTCTGCCTGATGCACTGGCCAGTGACGAGAACTGTAGAAAACGATTGCAACAGGAGGCGAGCGCCGCCTCCAAGCTAACTCATGTCAATTTGGTTACGGTATTCGACAACTCTCAAGCAGGTACGTCATACATTGCCATGGAACTAGTACACGGACAAACCCTGTCGGACCTGCTGGAAGCCAATGGAAGTTTATCTTTAACAGACTTCCAAAACATCTTTGCGCAGGTTTGCGATGGCTTGTTGCACGCCCACTCCAAAGGCGTCGTGCATCGCGACATTAAGCCTAGCAATATATTGGTCACTGCAGATGGCACCGTTAAGATTGCCGATTTCGGAATTGCGCGCACGCTGGAGGCGCTTGATCCAAATCCGCAAACTAAACTGACTGCGACGCATACCGTGTTGGGAACCCCTGCTTATATGAGTCCGGAACAGTGTCTCGGACAGGAACTTGACCAGAGGTCCGACATCTACTCGCTTGGCGCAGTTATGTTTCAGGCGCTAACCGGGCAAGAAGCGTTCGAAGGGAAGAATGCAATCCAAGTTATCGCCAAGCACTTGCATGAATCAGCGCCGTCTTTGCGCAGCATAGATTCCTTGATCCCTGCTCCTCTGGAAGAAATTGTTATGCGCTGTTTGCAGAAAGATCCTGCTCTGCGTTATCAAAACGCCGGTCAAGTATTGCTGGCATTGAAACATGCCGGTGCCAGACCGCGACATCGCTTGCCGCGCGAATTTAGAACGAAACTCCAGGAAAGGAAACCAAATGGACTAGCACTCTTGTTATCTGTAGCGGCAGTTTGTTTGGTTGCTTTCGGTATCATTAAGTTCGCAGGCGTTAGCGTTACACCACCAATGGTGGCAACATTCAATAAAGAGTCGAAATCTGATTTGAAATATCCCGGCGTTAGCGAGTCTGATATTCGACAATGGGTAACAGATTTAGAGCGGGCTAAGGACGCAGCGGAGAGAGTTTTGTATGCAAGGTGGATAGGTAACGGGTACATGACCCTCGCATTTCCCGATTCTGAGGCTTACTCTAAACCGCTTGATCAAAAACGCAGAAACTACTTGCTTAACACTGTTAGATATCTTCGGCAGGCCGAGAATATCCAGTTGAAGCTTGATGGTCGTGATGAAGTGCTTGATAGCATTTACGACACTCTGCAGCAAGCCTCATTCTACTTGGATTGTCAAAGCGAGTCCTTGAAGTACTGTCGAAAGAGGTGCAAGTTTCTTGAGCAATCTCCAGAGCTTATGAAGGAATCTCTGGTGAAAGCATATGCGAATGTGGCAAGCACGATGAACACGCTCAGCTATGACAAGAACCAAGTCAATGAAGCTTATCGCAAATGCATTAAGTACGACAAGATAGTCAATGGTAATCGAATGGGAGACTATGCGTCGTCTGCATACACAGAACTTCTCTACAATCTGGAAAATTGCGGTAAGCTAAGCGACGCACTATCACTGCTCAACGAACAGATCGATCGAGAAACACTTCGATATGGTGCTTTCCATTTCATTCTCCGTTACGGTTTAGAATCCAAAATTGAATTATTGGAACGAATGAATAGACATGCTGAAGCTCTGAAGGTCAAGGAGCAAATCAAAAAGTTGCATCCGCCTGACCCAGCTACTCTGCCTCAACCCCAGAACCTTGATGTTCGAATCCAGGGACTGGAGAACGAACTTAAAATGGAAAAAAGCAATCGTGAACAAGCGACGATAATAAGAACGATCATTCAAGAATACATGTATGAAGCATTTTCAAACGTCGATTCTTCTGATGCACTCGACCAGAGAAGTGTCGAGAACGTTCGTTCTGCTGTTCCCTGGTTACAACGGTATGAAAAGCTGATTCCATCGATTAGTCCTGACAAGGCCGAACTTATTCAATTCTATTCATGCTTCTTCGATACGCGCTTTGTCCTTGAACAATACACCGATGGTGTGGCTCTAGCGCGGAAAAGGTGCGAGGTTGTTGAGACACCACCCGTAATAATGAATGATATCGCCATTAAGTCGTTCAGTGAACTTGCAAATGTCTTGATTCGTACGGGAGCAGATGCACAGACGATAGATCAGATGTGCTTAAAAGCCATCGACTACAATAGGAAAGTTCATGGTAAGAAGATTAGTATTCCCGCAGTCCATGCCTATTACATGCTAGCTGACGGGCTGCATGCCAGCGCCAGATCTACGGAATCGCTAAGCCTTATTGATGAAGCGATTGGTCGAATCTACCAAACATTCGGCAGGCGCAGCAAGTCTTTGTCACAGCTATTGCAACTCAAAATTCGTATTTATGAGGATCTCCACAAGCCGGAGTTAGTTGGAAAAGTAAAATCGCAACTTGCAAAATTAAACAACAGGTATTCTAGTGAAGAACAGGACAGGACTGTTTTTTGATAGAGGCGCCTGGATGTTCCGCTCGTCGTTAGAAGCGGGTTCCGAGATAGCCGTTGTTTTCCTGTGACACAGCTCCTGGAGAATCTTCCCTGGAGGAACTGATACTGGAGGAACAGACGATTGACTGCGGAGGAATCGCGTGGTCCGGCGAAGGTCGCCAGGTCGTAGCGGATGAAAAGCCCAAGGGCAGTGTCGAAGCGGCAACCGTTCCAAGAAATTTTGATATCCTGTGAATTCTGAGGTCGATAACTTAGAAACATTCATTTCCCTAATCTTGATGCAGAAAGAAGACCAGCTGGTTTAGGCGTGGGGAGGGGAATCATGGAAGATAATGCAACACTTGAACAATTCGATTGGTCAGACTCATCACCATCATCAAGGGAGAATATCTCGACGGAGAATTATCAGGTCGGCTCGGCAGCGTTGAAGGACTTTGTTCGATCTCAAACAGTAAATTCGCTACCGGCGTTGCAACTGTTCGAAAATGCTAACGTGATATCGCCAGAATCAAAGTCCGCCATAGCAGGAGAAGAGCCACCGAAGTTAGTCCATCCTGATGAAATGGACCGAGGGGCTCGCGAACAAAACAAAAATGTCCCGCCAGAAACTCAAACGAACCAAATTTTTCCAGAACAGAGCAAACCTGGCACAGCAGCGGGTAAAACCGAAAACTCCGACTACCAGAACACTCAGGTAGCTTTGCACCCGGATCAACGCGAGACTCTTCAAGCCGTCGCCGGTGGTCCCTACAAAATGACTCTTGAGGCACCGCAGGATAAGGATCCGCTGGTGATTCCAGTGGACGGCAAGCCGTTCTTTGAACAATTAGACCGGGAACAAACGGAACTAGCAGACCTGCAGCGGGCCGTCAAGAAGTATTTGGAAGAAAATAAGAGCCAACGAATAGATTCTTATGACGATCCATCACGAGAACATTTTGATGAAGACGGTTACCCCCTTGTTAATGAGGGATTCGGGACGGGCCAACGGCAGATGACTGAGCAGGAGCGCGGGATGTACCCGCCTGAGAAAGCTTTGATCAATAAACTTCAGCGTGTCTCTCAGCCTGGTTCAGAAAATCTCCCGGGCCTGCAGACCGTTCCTGATGTGCACATCAAGGACTTCCAGCTAGATCTCAACAAATCAGCACTTACAGATCCTCGCAATATGATCGATCTGATGAAGGATGCACAAATGGAGTTGCCACAGCAGGTCAAAATTGAGGGCATTGAACCCACAGCAACTATTGGTCCGGCATTCGCCAGGGACGTTGCCTCAGCACCCCGACCGGAGGCAAAGGAACCAAGAATCGAACAACGCCCGGATAAATCTACGA
>JAKFUT010000425.1 GCA_021732565.1 Candidatus Obscuribacterales bacterium | reverse complement strand
ACCGCCGAGCCACCAATATAGCTCACAAGACCCTGCCACCCACGTCTGAAGTATTTGCTGGAACACTGTTTCGCTCGGGCGCATTCTATTATCGTATCGCAGATTATGCCAGGGCCAAGAAATGTTTTTCAACTACACTTTCAATTGATGAGCAGAACCGTGGTCACGATAGCGTCGAGCACATACATACCCTGCAGTATCTCGGTTTAATTCTCGATGTTGAAAAGGATCACGCGGCTGCTCAGAAGGTTTTGGACAGAGCAATTCGCATTGCCGAATCTCATGAAGGTCCGGAATCTCCCATGTTAATCTCACTCTGGCGAGACTCCGGCACTTTCGCAGAGAATATGAAGCAATACGATCGCGCGGAAAGCGAGTTGAAGAAGTCATACAAGCTCGCGTTGATTCAGAATAAAGATGAGAAGCCAGGCGATTGCGTAGATCCCATGGTTGACCTTGGCCGCTATTACGTACGCCGCAGAAAATTGGACAAAGCAGAACGGATATTTAGAGAAGCCATCCAGTTGCTGGAAGAAGCGCTGGGTTACAGCGACTATCTCCTTGTTATCCCGCTCAGAGAGCTGGCCGAAGTACTCAGTTGGGTGGGGCAGATTGAAGAATCTCAAAAGCTCGAACGCAGGGCCAAGCGCATTGAAGACGACGCACGATAGAGCAAGTGGAAACTGTCAAAGAACTAAACTTTGATATATCTGCCTGAGGTCCATGCCGAACCGCCAGCGCCAACAGCCACTCCTAGTATGAGCACCACCATGAACGTCGGCAACAGTCCGTTGTCGGCAAGAACTCCTGTCATAGGTAGAAAGCTAAGCAACTGATCGTGCAGATACGGGTCAAGATACAGATGTATCACCCAGAGAACTGACGAGGCTATGGTGGCCGCTGCTGTTCCATAACTAGCACCCTGCAGAATTAACGGCCCCTTGATGTACCAGGGGCTCACTCCTGTAAGACTGAGGATTTCGATCTCGCGTTGTTTCGATTGAATCACCAGGTGAATGGTGTTACCTATCACGATCAATGTCGCGGCTGATAGAGACGCGGTAATTACCAACCCGGCTATCTCAAGAAACTGTCGAAACTTATTCAAGTTACGAGCCAACTTGAGCGGGTATCTTATGTGTTCAATGGCGCCAATGGTTTTGAGTCGTTCTGCCGTCTTCTCAACAGCAGCTGGATTCGAGAGACGAACATGCAACGTGTTGGGCAACGGATTGTTTACCGCCGCAACCTTGTAGTGCGATTGCATTTCAGCCCAGGCTACTTCTTTAGGCACGATCTCAACAATCTGCACGTCGGGAATTTGACTGATTGTCCTGGCAACAGTCTGCGGATCTTGTCCTTCTTTCAGGTACGCCGATATCTCCAGCTGCGAGCCCCAGGAAGAGACCACGTTCTTGATAGTTAAAGTGGTCTGCAAAACGCCACCAAATATGGTGAGAGCAATGGCCAAAATGCTGATGACCAGCCAATTCGACCAGCCGCTTCTTCTCAAGCCGATCACGGTTTCTCGGGCAATTCTCCACAATATACGCAGCGTTCTCATTATCTAACAGCCGCCTCGTACTCGTAAACGCCGCTATCCACATCACCCATCACTTGACCGTTCTTCAGCGTTATTACTCTTCGCCGCAGTGCATTAACGATCGGCACGTCGTGTGTCGAAATCAAAACAGTCGTTCCGCGTTCACTAATCCGTTCGAGCAACTGCACGATTTCCAGCGAAGATTGAGGGTCGAGGTTCCCGGTTGGTTCATCTGCCAGTAGGACTGGTGGACCATTTACAATCGCTCTAGCAATGCCCACTCGCTGCTGCTCTCCCCCGGACAAGGTCTCCGGAAATGCGCTTACTTTGTCTTCCAGACTTACTATTGCCAGAGCGCTCGCCACTCTTCTGCGCACGTCTAGCTCGTCTACGCCGAGCGCCCTCAAAACATAGGCGACGTTGTCAAAGACCGTCTGATTTGAGAGTAATTTAAAATCTTGAAATACGATACCTAATCGTCGACGCAAAAGAGGAACCTGACCTCTAGACAGGCGAGTGATGTTGATACCGCCGATGGTGACAACGCCGCGATCTGGTGTTTCTTCCCTATAGAGAAGCCGCATGAGAGTCGATTTGCCGGCACCGGACGGACCGGTAAGGAAGGCGAATTCGCCTAAACCGATGTGAAGATTGACGTCGGATAATGCCGGCTTACCGTTATATTCTTTATAAACGTTTTGCAGACGGATCACGAAGACACCTCAGTGAAAGAATCATTGTCCGCGGAGCGAGTCGCCATGGCATTTAACGAATTTAAGAATGGCGGTTGGAGCCGAGAGGCAGCCAAATATAGCACAGTAGTCAGCAGCTTGTGCGAGCAACAACTAAGCCTCGGCACACCTTCCAGCAGTTCGCCGAGACGCTTCTCTTCAGCATATCGGGACGCTTACCGTGCAAGTGCTGACTAAAAGGATTGCATGATTGCTCAGGTTTCAGCGGTAGACAAATAGCAGTTGAAGCAAACTTTATTTCTAACACCTGCATGTAGACGAGAAACTGCAAATCCGCATTCCTCGCAAACGGGAAACCCATGCGCATTTCGCCAGATGTCGAGGCGAAGTTGTTTCTCATAGGTGATTAATATGCGCTTATTAATGTGCTCTCGTTGGGGATCATCTTGCTTCTGAAGAAGTTCCACCCGAAGTCGCTCAACTAGAAATCGCTGCTCATCTCCCAGTTCAATCGCGCTTAGAGCGCGCTCGTCAGGGTCGGGGAGGGTCAAGACCTCAACGTCTACAATCGGCTCAGGACGCTGGTGATAAAACTTCAGGTCGACCCTGATGCCACGAACCTCCACCCCCGCGGCGCGACTGAGCGGCGCTAATGACTGTAAAAGTTGCATTTTCGACAAAGACAACTCTTGAGCAACCGCAGAGTCGCTGGCTGTTACAACCAGATTCAACTGCGTGTCAATAAATACCGGCCGGCTCCGTGCGGCAAGCTTTTCGCCAGCTACCGCCGGCCACAAACTGAACACCGCGTGCTCTCTTAACCTGCGCTCCAAACCACTCTTCCGCAGCACCGCGGGAAGCACTCTATCAAGCCGCGAAAGTCCAACGCGGAGAGCCTTTTGTGCATCTCGCATGCGTTTTTCATTATCGCCGCTGCCTTTAGTCGTTTGCATATGAGGCCTTTGCCGCAGAAGGGCTGGCTATCGCGGATCACCCGCAAGAACTCGCCTGTGAACATGAACCCGAGTCTCTTCGAGCGTGAAACTAAATAAACATTCTTCAGGTGGATTGTGCTTGCCCGAATGAGTGTTTATTCATTTTGCCTTCGCCAAGTCGACAAGAATGCTCACCTCAAGCAGAGTGTAGCAACCAGTGTAGGGAAATCAACAAGAATTTCCTAAGAATAGGAAGCCCTTCAGCGTCCGGGTTATAATCAGCGTTTCGTAACATCAAGACGCGCACTATACGGTGAGCGCTGAGAATCATCCGAACGTTGAGGATATGTTAGTGATTGCAACAGAACCCATGGAAGAACTGAAACGAAGATTCAATTCGCAGGCTGCAGAAAACGTCACTGCAAATTATCTGATGAGGATCACCGGCATAGAAGATGGTCCGTGGCTCACAAAGGTCAACTGTGGCAAACTCGAGGTGGAAACCTTTGTTGAGGGCACATCAGTCACGCCTGATTGCACCATTTCAATTTCTAAAGAAGACCTTCAACTCATTATGGAAGGAAAACTTTCTGCTATGACTGCGGCAATGTCCGGCATGCTCGCCATTGATGGTGAGCTGGGTCTAGCCATGCAACTGGTACCGATTTTCTTCAACACCGTTTCCTAGAGCACGACATCATAAGCGTATCGCCCTCTCGCACGTTCCATGGGTGTGGATGTGGATGGGCACCGGCGTACCCGCCCGGGACTAGCACAACAAAGAACAATTCAGAAATGCACACGCGATCACGCTTGTGGATTTCTGAATGAGATTGGCGCAAGCCTTCACGGTGGGAATGCAAAAATTGACGTAGGATTTTTCGCGCACAATCGTCTGGTCGAGCTTCACATGAACGTAACGACCGATCAGCCCAACTGACTCTTTCCGCAGCTACTCTAGCTTCACGTGCGGACGATCAAAGTTCGGCTTGAAGCTCGGCGGGTTTTTATTGACCACGATTGGCGAAAGGAATGACATTCCACCCTGACCCAACTGCGCAAAGAAGCGAATTGCCGCAGAGTCATCTATTTGTAGCTTGAGCGGGTTGACCAGGTTGTCGGTAGTCGGTGGCGGTTCTGGTATCTTGTTGGGCGATTGCATCGCTATTAGAGGGAAGAGGAAGATACAAAACCATTTGATGAGACCAAATACCGCACCGCCAATTCGATCGTAGACACGTGGTCGTTCCTTTCGATTCCATGTAAGGAAAAGGCTCATAACGATTTCAGAAATGATCTCGATCAATAACCACAGCATGAGGTAGCCGAACAACGTGGCGTAGGTCGGCTTGATCATCAGTTGCTGCACTATCCAGGTGGAGAAGTCTATATAGAACATTTGCGAAAGGATAGTCGCAAGTATCATCGCAATTGGACCGCGCCACGAATTTATCAGTCCAACATTCCAACCGGCCAATGCAAGTCCGATTGCGGTCAGGGCTATCAGCACGTCCCAGAGCATCTAAGCCCCCCTAGTGATTACATTGTCTCTTCACTATTCTAAGCGCATTTGATGAGTTAAGGCAGTAGCTACCCTCACATCTGCCTCAATATCAGACGGTGCGGGGCTGGTTCTAGAACCTACAACTCGCGGGCATCTTATTACGCCCGGCGAACTTTTCTATTCTCCCAGCCCTTTATCCTATTGTGCCATCGGACACTTGCCCCATTTTTCTTGGACCGACGTGCAGTGAATCAGGGTGGGGCTGAAATCGTACCAGACTCGATCGCTTTCCCACGACCTCCCCGCTCGCCCCTGTCGCGCCGGAGCGGTGCGACGGCTTAGGAACATGGTTCCACTGAACAGAGGGTAGGCGGGGCATACACGCGAAGGCATCGACATGTGGTGCCATCTGATAGAGAACAATCCACTGGCCCGCTCCGATGTCGATTCTTCGTCTACCGAAAGAGGCTGCAAACCGAAGTCCAGACATTTTTCGCAACAGTGGGAAGACAGGAATATTCTAAATTGGAATATTTTGGAGGGTCAAAGTATTCCAAATTGGAATGATATTCTAAATTGGAATACTTTTGGAGCGAATAATATTCCAAGATGGAATACCGTAGGTTCACTTGCTGGTGCTTCTCATTTATTTTGACGAACTTACCACGATAACGGGTTATCGTGAGCTCCCATGTCACTTGGGGAAGGGATCGAATTCAGTAGAGCGCCTTGCCGTCATCCACTACAACAAACGCCTATGGCCGATTTGTTGAAATCACCACCAACCAATATCTGTTTTTTGACTAACCGCAACCCCCGAAGAGAGAAAAACTTGGTTCCGGACCACCGGAGACGGCAAATGCCACCGCCTATAAGATCCTCTTTAGGTTGAAGTCGCATATGAAGATAGATGATTCATTGCGTGGCATTATCAATTGCGGTCCACAATAACTCAGATGGGGGTTTCCTTCCCGTCCAATATTCAAACGCGAGAAGCGCCTGCTCCACTAACATAGATTTTCCGTCACCACTGGCAATGCCTGCTTCAGCCGCCACCTGGCACAACTTTGTGGATTTCCCTCTAGAGTACACAGTGTCCATGAACAACCCGTGAGGTCCGATCCGCTTGATCAGCGCAGCGATATCCGACGGAACTTCTTCATTCTTCAATCCGAGCGGTGTGCAGTTGACCACCAGATGTGGTGCCATCAGGGGTAAGCGTGAGAAATCACACCCATGTAGCTGCACCCGGGAAGGCACCACATCCGAAAGAGCATCGGCAATACTTTTGCACAGCGCTCGCGACTTGACTGCATCCCTGGCGACGACAAAAATTTCCGCGTAGCCTGCCATCGTAAGCGCCACCGTACAGGCTCTGGCTGCGCCTCCGGCTCCCAAAATAATGCCTGTTCTTCCTTCCAATGAAAAGCAATGTCCGGACGAGGTAACTTCTCTCGGGAGAAAATCGTTTGTCGAAGCGGGTTTATTCGGGTCCAACACCATCGGCTAAACTTCACACGAACCAGGGTCTGCCATCGCAGGCGGTGGCGCCGCACCGGGAGCTCTACTTGACCCGCAAGATACCGCCGACGGGCGTCTACTGGCGGCTAATCGGGATAAGGCGCTAAGGAATCCACCAAGGTCTGTATTGTGACCATGGATCGCCCCTGAGGACGTGATACGCACGGTATTCACGGCACCAACCATTCGAGCTTCAGCGGTCAAATTTCCGATGCCGGCAACCCAGTGGTAGACAGACTCTTTATGGGGAACGGTAACGTTCCACCCGCTAAAGCCTTCTTTCACCAACTCATCCAACCGAGTGCCTAGCTCCTCAGGTGGAATGTCGATCAAATCATAGGACCCCTGAAGACTGAAAAACGAAAACGCCGCCTGGTGCATAGGCGGCGAAAGAGAGTGTTGCACCGGATGACCGATCAATCCCAAACGTAGTGACACTCTGGTGTCCCTTCGCTTAAGATCAGTACCCGCCCTGTTGCATGGTCGCTACACGCATCCGCTTGATACCGCAAGCAGCAGCAGCAGTCATAACTGCCACCACATCGCGTTGTTTGGCTTCTCCATCAGCATTGACTGTGACAGGAACGTCTTCTTTTCCCGTTTTGGTCTGAAATGCTTTGATGATGTTCTGAATATCCTCAGTTGTTGCTCCAACTTGCAGCGATTTGCCGTTGATCGCGATTTTACCTTCTTTATCGATATCGATAGTCATAGCTTTACTATCGTCATCTTTTTTGGCGTTTCGCGTATCTGGTGGTTTGATCTTAAGGTCTGACTTATCGATGATTGGCGCGATAAGGATCATGATTACCAGAAGCACCAGGAACACGTCTGTCAGAGGAGTTACGTTGATCTCCTCAAACTGTCCTGCTTCCGCTCCTCCAATTGACATGGTTAGACGTGCTCCGTTTTTCCTGCCTGCTTACCTATTGAACTAATAGTAACGATAACAACTCCGTCTCTGAAAGCCACCCTGCGGTGTGTTTTAGACATCGCAGGGGCTCAATTATCTCTGAGCTGCCGCTTCTGCTCCGATAAAGCTCATAAACAAAAGCTTCAACAGAAGGAAGTCATCGTTGAATCGCTTAACCGTGTTGGTGAAGGTGTTGTTGAAGATTACCGCCAGAATGGCGACAATCAGCCCGAATCCGGTGGCGATTAGTGCTTTGGCAACACCAGTCACTACGACCGGAGTACCACCACCGCCGACACCGAGTTGGTCTAGTGTCAAAACGACACCAACCACGGTGCCAAACAACCCGATGAACGGGCAAGTGGCGCCAATGGTGCCCAAGATCGCCAGATTCTTTTCCAGCTTCCTGGTCACCAGACCAACGGTAATGTCAAAGGCTTTGGAGAAGTCTTCTTTCTGCTCCACCATCAAGCGTACGCCTTCTTCAGCTACTTCGCCGATTACTCCTCCGAGCTTGCTGCAATTAGCTTGCGCTGCTTGCAACTGGTTCTTTTCCAAATCTTTCTGCAAAGCATGGATGAACGAGGAGATGTCTCTTTGATTTTTCTGATAGTAGAGGTATCGCTCAATGATTACTGCGTCCGTGAATATAGAGCAGATCAGAATTGGAATGGACGCGAACCAATCCCTGACCATGAATTCCATGAAGTACGTAAAAAACTTACTGTCCATTATTTCTCCCGGCGCTGTTGGCCAACCTCATTTGAAGTCTGTGCAATTAGCGCGAGTGAACGCTCTCTGAACTGACGAAGCTCAGGAAAAGCAGTTTCAACAGAAGGAAGTCATCGTTGAATCGCTTCACTGTATTGGTGTAGGTGTTATTGAAGATAACCGCGAGGATAGCAACAATCAGCCCGTATCCAGTCGCGATGAGCGCTTTCGCCACACCGGTAACCACAACGGGGGTACCACCACCGCCAACTCCGAGTTGGTCTAGAGTGAACACAACACCAACCACGGTGCCGAACAGCCCGATGAAGGGACACGTCGCTCCAACGGTACCAAGCACTGGCAGGTTCTTCTCCAATTTTCTCGTCACCAGATTTACGGTGATATCGAAGGCTTTGGAGAAATCTTCTTTCTGTTCTGCCATAAGGCGTACGCCTTCTTCAGCAACTTCGCCGATTACTCCACCCAATCGTCCGCAGTTTGCTTGAGCATTCTGTAAACGGTTAGATTCAAGATCGCGCTGGAGAGCATGGATGAAGGCAGATACGTCTCTGCGGTTTTTTTGGTAATAAGTAAATCTTTCGAATACCACGTAGGCAGTCCAAACCATACATACGGTGATGGGCCAGAAGGCAAACCAGTCCTTCGTCATAAAGTCCCAAAAGAACATTACAAATTTGTTTTCCATTGCTTCTCCTGATTACCTTTGTTCTTTGCGCCAACCCGCTTATCTTCTTCCTTCACGGCGGCCACTGTCGTCCGCCGTGCAATTGTTTTTTGTATTCGTCGACCTCTTATCGTCCAACTGGTGAGAATCGACCATTTCCGGAACCACCCATTACGTTGTAATCGAAGGTGAATTGAATATCCACCACTGCAGGTGCTCCATTGGGCAACGGTCTAAACGGTGCGGCGTTCTGTACCGCAGTCAGTGCTGCCTGGTCAGCAGATGCAACACCGGAGGAATGATCGATGCGAAGGTCGGACAGTTCGCCCTGGCTGTGAATCTTGAAGATTACTACCACCCGACGGGATTCTTGCCCACGAGGAGGGAACCAAGCTTTTTTGATACGTCGCTGAAGGTCAGCCATGTAGGGACCGAAATCAACATCGGGATCGGCTGCCACCGCTGGCTTGCCAGCGCTGTTGTTAGCACCGGGATTACCCGGGGTGCCTTCGCCGCTAGGACCACCATTACCGTTGCCGCCGCCGCCTTTCGGTACGGAAGGCATAATGGCTACAGGACCGGAAGACCAGCCATTACCACCGCCGCCGCCTTTGCCGGCTCTGCTGGGTGCCGGTGCACCGGATGGACCACTGCCGTTACTCCGGCTAC
>JAKFUT010000136.1 GCA_021732565.1 Candidatus Obscuribacterales bacterium | reverse complement strand
GGCCAGCGGCAAAGGCGAGGGAATGCTAAACGAAACATGTTTGGCCAGCTCTAGAAGCAGCCCATGCTCAGCTTCCATCAACTTCGCCACGGACGCCCGCCGAGGAATGCGAACAATCCACTGATCATCTATCTCGAGCACTCGTGAATCCCAGCCGTCGCTGTTTTCCTTCACGATGTTTTCGGCGAATCCTAAGTGAGCGAGAAAAGCTTCAGTATCAATTGTAAGCTCTTTCTGCGACGCCTCCGTGGCCTCACCCACGCTGCAACTCGTGTTACGGTTGGCGGTCTCAATTTCTCTATCAAGCTCCACTTCATGCCCCATGTCAAATCAATTCTTAAATGTCGCCTCGTCCGCGCTAGCGTTACTCTAAAAGTTAGAGCAGTCGCTCGTTGCGCCAAGTCTCGCTCGACTCGCTTCGGGGCTTAGAAATCGAGAACTTCGGTTCCACGCCGACCAACATCTACGTTGATGGCATAGGGCAAATCTGCAATCATAACTATTCCGTCGCCTATTCTTCCTGTATTCACAGTTTGCGCGATCAGCTCGGCTATCTGCTTGGAATGATCATCGTTTAGCGGTATCTCAACCCGCACTCGCGCAAGGAGCTCCGGCTCCTCCGCGGCAGCATCAAAAGCCCTCACATCACTTACGTAGAACATTCCAACCCTCTGCCTGAGTAAGCGGGTTACGCGATCAAGCATAAATGGCTGTATCATCGCCACTACGAGTTTCAATCCGCTACTTCCTCCGACTTTGCCACTTGTTGAATCGCCATTCCCCTTAGTTGCAGACTTCCTTTCACCGCGACCACTTCCTTTGGTTTCAAGCCAGCGATGATCTCAGTGACAGAACCGAGGTGCTTACCAATTTCGACTTTGCGCTCTCTAAAGGTAGAAACTCCATCCTTCACATAAACGAGATCAATCTCGCCTGTACGCTGGATCGCAGCGGACGGAACCCCAAGCACACTACAAGACCCACATTCTACAACCATTCGCCCGAACATTTTGGGTTTAAGTAGCAGCTTCGGGTTCATTACAGTGGCTCGCACCGGCAATGTTCTGTTGGTGGGATCTATAGCCGGTGAAATGTAATCAATTTTCCCACTGAACTCCTTGTCCGAATAACCTTCCACAGTCATTTGTACTGGTAAGCCCTTACGAACCCGAGAGATATCATGCTGAAATAACTGAGCAACAACCCAGACTTTCGTCAAGTCCGAAATGACAAAAAGGTGGTCTTCAGAGCCGATTAACTGGGCAAGATCAACATTACGATCGACGACAATGCCATCGCGCGGTGAAGCCACATCAAAAGTATTGTCAACAGTCCTCGTTGTCAGCAATCTGACAACCTCGTGTGGATGCACCCCATACAGCTTGAGCCGTTCTGAAGTGGCATTTATTGCGGCCTCTCGTTTCGTTTGCAAAGACTGTAGCTCCACCTGCGATTTTTCAAATTCTCCTCTTGCCTTCTCCATGTCGGATCGTGAACTGATTCCTTCGCCGAATAATAACGAAGAACGCTCGAAAGCGGCTTTTGAGACCTCCAGTTCGACCTTCGTTTGACTCTCCTGGGCCTGCGTCTCCAAAACGTCTTTGAGCAGATCTGATTCAATCTGAGCAACTTCGTCGCTGCGCACCTCTGCCAGAATCTGCCCGGCTTGAACGGTATCACCAAGGTTCACGTTGACTTTTGTAATCCGCCCCGGAACCAGCGATATCACCGGGGTGGTCATGGTCGGATCTTCTTCGACCTGGCCGGTTAAATCTATTGTTTCAGCTAACTTTAGATGCTCAACGGTGGCAGTTGTAACTTTCATATCTCGAACCTGCGCTTCGTTCAGCTTCACCGACTGAAGCCCGGCCAACTTTGTCGGTTGACCGGTGAGCGGCGCGGAATTCGGTTTCTCCTCGGCGCACCCCCCACACACCAGCGCGGCAAGTAGCACAGTGCTACAGCACCAGGCCTGATTTACCCCATGCAGGCGCGAAAAGGGTCGGACAGGCAAGAGTCTGAAGAAATGACGACGGAAGGGGTTCCTGTTGCTGCGACTCATGGGGGCGGCTCCGAATCCGGTGTCTCTACCGACTTTTCAGACAATTCCGTAGGCGACGATTGTAAATCGTCCTCATCGCCGTGCTCTTCAGTTCCTTTCTTTGAGGCAGAAGCACTGTGCAAACCTGCTTCTTTCGCCAAATACCTCAGCAGCTCATCGGAATTTTGCGCAGCGGGGGTGATAGTCTTATCTGTTTGGTCGTCTAACGAATGGTGCACAGCTCCGTCTTCATCTTGAGACCTTTTTCTTCTTTCGGCCTGACCGGGTGACGCGGAGCCCTCGCGGGTGCGTCCGGGGCTCGGTGAGAATGTCAGATAGATTGCGGGCAGTACATAGAGGCTCAACAAAGTGCACGAAATAAGCCCGCCGATGATCACAACGGCGAATGGCTTTTGAGTTTGCGAGCCGATCTCGTTGGACAGCGCTGCCGGTAGTAGCCCGACAGTAGCTATTGTGGCAGTCATCAACACGGGTCGCATGCGGGTCAGGGCGCCTTCATATACGGCTTCTCTTAGAGACCTTCCTTGATGGCGGAGATCATTGACGAACGATACAAGTAGAATTCCATTCTTCACCGCCAGTCCAAATAGAGCAATGAAGCCGACACCAGCTGAAATAGAAAAATAAATATGAGTGAGGTAAAGTGCAAGCACGGCTCCAATGGCCGCAAGGGGAACCACGGAAAACATTACCAGCGCACCGCTGAGAGTGCCACAGGCAAAGTATAGAATAGAAACCACGACAAGCAAAGTTACCGGCAGAACAATAGCTAACTGATGTGATGCTTCTCGCTGCCGCTGAAACTCACCGCTCCACAATACATGATAGCCGGCTGGCAGCTGCAATCGTTGCGAAACTCGTCGCTGAACATCTGTAACAGTGGTACCTAAATCGCGCCCTCTCACATTTGCTCTGATGGTAGCCAACCGTGATCCGCTTTCACGCCAGATTTGAGTGGCTCCAGACACCTCATAAACGCGGGCCACGGCAGACAGGGGAATCTTTGCTCCGGCGGGAGTGTCGACCAGCGTCTCCTTGAGGGAATCTTCAGTCGAACGATACTGGCTGGCCGAGCGAATAACAGCGGGAAATCTTCGTTCACCTTCGATAAGCGTTGTAGCCGTCTTTCCGCCAATGGCAATTTCCACAAGATCGCGCAGGTCATCAACATTCAACCCGTATCGCGAAGCTTCATCACGATCAATTTCAATTGCTAGCTGGGGCTGGCCCAGAAGCGGATCGACAATGACATCAACGACACCGGGAGTCTCATTCATGAAGCGTCCGACTTGATGTCCCAACGCTTCAAGTTCAGCAAGATCGGGCCCGGAGATCTTGGCCACAAGGGAACCCTGAACTCCGGAAAGAGCTTCATCCAACGTAGTTTGAATATATTGAGTGAAGTAATAACTGACGCCGGGAATTTGCTCAAGATCCTTACGCATGGATTCGATCAAAAGCTGCTTATCTTCGCGAAATTTCGGACGCCAGTCTTTTGCGGCCTGCAAATCAATATAATATTCTTGATCAGCAAATCGTGACGGGTCACTCCCATCGTCCGGACCGCCGGATTGCGAGAGAACCTGTGTCACTTCCGGATACTGATTCAAGCGAGAACGGACCTCCCGGGCGACGCGCACAGATTCGTTCAGCGTTACGCTGCCCGGTTTAATTGTGGCCCGCAACCAGATGTTCCCTTCCTCCAGGTGCGGCAAAAATTCGCTTCCCAGAGAAGAAAACAGCAAAGTCGTCGCACCGAAAGCAGCAATAGCGCCAAGTATCACTAACCATGAAGCACGAAGAGATAGGCGCAGTGTTGGTGCGTAAATCCATTTCACACAACTCACTATCGGACTTTCTCGTTCACGGGGTGCTCGTTTGTAGTAGAGAAATGAACACAAAACAGGCACCAGAGTTAGTGCTGCAAGACCGCCTCCGATCAGGGCAGCGACCATCGTAGTCGCCAGAGGACGAAAAAGCTTCCCCTCGACGCCACTGAACGTAAAGATCGGAAGAAACGTCACCACAATTACAATCATTCCGGAAACGATTGGCCCGGCGACCTCCCGCGCCGATTCAGCCAATAATGACAGCCGTTCGACGGGACTCATGGATACGGATTCGTGCGAGAGCCTACGAATTATGTTCTCCACCATCACCACTGCACTGTCGACGAGCACCCCAAAATCAATGGCACCAAGGCTAAGCAGGTTTGCAGGAACACCAAGCAAGCTAAGGGTTGTAAATGCCACCAGCATTGCCAGCGGTATCACAGTCGCGGTAATCAACGCGGCGCCAGCATCCATCAAGAACACGGCAAGAAGAACCACCACCAGAGTGATTCCCATGGCCACGTTCATTCCCACTGTATGAAGCGTCTGATTTACCAACTTATTGCGATCGTACAAAGGCTGGAATCTAACGCCCTCAGGCAAGTGAGCAATTATCTCGGGCAGTCGACTGTAAAGTTCCTTCAGTACTCCCGTCGGATTTTCGCCGCGACGCAGAAGCACAATTCCCTCAACAACGTCATCTTCCTTGTCCTTGCCGACTTGTCCACGCCGAGGTAATTCGCCAACCACGACGTTGCCAATGTCACAAATTCTTATTGGGGTTCCGTTTGGAGTCGTGCGAATAACTACCTTGCGAATATCCTCTAGTCCACCGAGCAGACCTAGCTCGCGGACGATGAGTGCTTCCCCCTCCTTCTCGATGAAACCACCGCCGGTAGTGGCGTTCGCATTTGACAGCGCCTCGTATACCTGCGCAAGAGTAATGTTGTAAGCGCGCAGTTTGTAGGGATCAACTTCAACTTGATAGCTTTTAGTAGGTCCGCCCTGGCTTACAACCCCTATCACACCGGGAACTTGTCGAAACAACTTGTCGAGATCCCACTGCTGAATAGATCGCAGCCCCATCGCCGAATAGTAGGGACTATACAATGCGTATCTATAAATCTCACGCAGAGATCCTACGTCGGGTTCAAGTTTTGGATCTGCGTCGGCGGGCAGATCAGCTTGCGAAATACGCTCAAGCACCTGCTGTCTTAGAATGGTGGTCGGGTTGCCGTCGGAAAACGTCGCTATTACGACTGATAATCCATACACTGAAATAGAACGCAGCGCAATTTCGCCAGGAATTCCATTCAGCTCCTTTTCCAGAGGAACGGAGACCAGCTTCTCCACTTCCTCAGGACCTCTTCCCGGAAAAAGCGTAATCACCCTCACCTGCGGATTGGCAAGTTCGGGATACGCTTCCAATGGCAAGACCTTCCACGCGAATGCGCCGGCTATCAGCATCACGACAGTGAACAGCAATGTCAAGAAACGAGCTTTAAGGGCTCCGTTCACAAGATGATTAATGACTGAATTCACTAGATACCGGGGCTCCCGAATTTGGGACTCGACTCTGCACGCTTGACGAGAATGTGGCGAAGGGTCTCAAACCGCAAATTTTAACTTTTTATAGTGTGCCAAAGTAGTTAGTTGAACCGGACATCGCCGTCCGTTAACTTAATTGACCTTCTCAGTGAACGAGCGCAGACGAAGGTCTGCTTAAGTCTGACCAGCATTCCATCGGCGCACTTTGAAATTTTGATTGTTCCGGCTGGGCTCGGTTAAGATCTGAGCCGAGCAGAAAGCGGTGGAGTAGTCGATGTATACGCGTTGGCTGCATGTTTTATGAATGATTTGCAGGCTCAATACTGACTCGGTCACAGCTACTGCAAGTTGAGTTTTTTATTGGAACGAGGTTCAACGACCTCGTAATCTAAGGATCGTCGTCACTAAATTCCTGCACCATTAGCAATTTACCTTCATTACGAGCTACGCCCACGCCGACATATTTGTGCTTGGGCAAGAGTATGTTGTAACGGTGATTCTGCTGATCGGGGGGCTCGCCCATCATCTGATCTTCAGCTCTCTTCACACCGTCTCGATCAGCAATACCGCGAGTATTAAACGCCAAATTTTCGTACACACCGCATCGTATCCCTGCTTCTTTTGCCCGCGTTTGGGGATCTCGCCCGTCTGGATCTACGTGACTGAAACTGCCCTTTTTTACCATGTATTCGGCGTAGCTTCGAGCCAGACTGCTGAGCTTTGAGTTCTCGCTAATAGTCGAAACACCCTGTTTGGTACGATCTTCATTGACGAGCGAAAACATGTATTTCTCCAGTTCCGCGATGGAAGGCTGGGGTCTTTTCGCTGCAGCGGGATCACCGGCGAAAGAATTAGAATTGGACTGTGCCCTGGCCCCGGTAAAGGTGCAATTGCGAGATACCACTTGAGGCTGGCCACCGACCAACTGCACGTAACTAAAATCAAGAGTTCCTGCAGCCTTCGCAGACAATATGTTATCGGCATTGCTGGCGTTCTCGATTACTCGATTGTCCAGAGTCAAAAGCACGCAGCCCGGTCGCAAGCCCATGGTGGAGGCCAGAGAATTTCCACCGGCGGTTACATAAATTCCCCGACGATTTGCGTTTCCCAACACAACATAGGCAGGAACGCACGTGACACCAAGGTAAGACGAAGAAGCGGGAGTGGTGGAACGGCTGAATATATATTGCCGAGCCGAAGCTGGCGATGGAGCTTTCTTCTGCGCCGCTGCAGGTCCGCAGACGATAATCAGGCAAAGAACCGCCAGGCTTTTAACCAATCGTTGCCGGAACATAGACTCCTCCCTCACCTGGTGGTATCTTACCCGGCATTTTTCAACCAATCACTTAATCTGTAAGACAAACTAACCGTTCGCCATCGAGGCGAGCCACCTGGCAACCTGGCAGCGCCGAAAATATCTGTGATCTTGATTTTATCCAGACCCGGCCACGCTGATCATGATTTACCCGTTTGAAGCGCGTGAGATGGACTTTCGCCGCAGTCCTCAAGCCAGGGCCAAGGTCCCGGCACCGAACATGGTTGCATGCACTAGATGAAGTTACTGATGATGAAAGAGCCGAGATGTACTCGGGGAGATTTGAATTTGAATGCCCTCATCACTCCGTGGTATAAGCAACAGATTTCAAAGAAAAAGGCTGGTGAAGACATAGATGCGACTCGATAAATGGTTGAAACTCTCAAGACTGATCAAGCGACGAACTATTGCACAAATGGCTTGCGACCAGGGGCGCGTATTCGTGAACGATCGCATTGCAAAAGCCGCAACCACGCTGAAGCTCGCAGATAAAATCCACATAGAGTTGGGCTCGCGCGCTTTAACCGTTGAAGTGGCCGAATTGCCAGTGAAGGCACCACCGGCACAAGACGCAGCGAATCTCTACCGCATGATCGAAGAAATCAGGCGACCGCGTGAACAATACGATCCAAACGAAGAGGATCTCTGGTCGTAGAGCGCACTCTCAGCGACTGACCAACGTACTTTTAATTGCGTTCCGCAGAACCAGCTATACAAAGTTCCCCTTGTTATTCCCTATTCAGTTTGCTCATAACAGGCAACAAATGGTTGAGCATTTTATACCCGCCACCATGTTCGAGATGGCAGGTATCCCAATAGTCTCCGGCGCCGAACTCGTTGGAGTCGCCAAAATCAATGAACTTTACTCCAGGTCTATCAGTCAGATTGGCAATCTTATTTCGGAATAAACTATAGAAACCGGATGGAAGCAACTCGCGATTATCACGCGACAGCGGCATGTTAATAACAACAACTTTGATTCCACGCTCCTTGCAAACGTCTAGCAACCGAACGAGAAACCCTGTTTGAACGCTCAAGTCTAGATCGCCGATGTTCTTGTAACGCCGCGCGTATTCCTTTACGCTGCAACGCCAGCGCTCATCTTTATCACCGGTCAGCATGAATCCGGCCTGATTGCTGTCTTTTCCGGAAGACTCCCTCGTCGGTGGCACAACACCAAAAGCCCGATACACCTTGGCTATAGCCTTATCGAATTCATGTTGCAAACGCCACCGCTTGCTGTAGAAGAAGCAAGTATGCGACGCTAAGAAATCAACCTTGTCCTGAAAGCCAGGCAGATAGAGATCGGCATACCGCCCCAAATTCTCAAGGCCGACCAGGCGCTTAAAAGTATTCGTAGCCATGGGTCCCGGCAGATCGGAATCATGAAAATCGCGCGGAGCTATGCCATAAACCAGATAAGCGGGTTTCTTATCACCCTTCAATAACTCATTAACGTAGATGTATGCGTCTGACACCATCTCACCGAATACAGCCAGACTGTATACATGCGGATTGGCAAAACCAGCTTCTTGCAAGCGCTTCTGCAATACCATTGAATCGTGGTGATGAAAAATGTCTGGAATTTTATTGCCGTATTGATCTCGATCCATTGTCCAAAAAGGATACATGACCAGCGATGAGCCGATTAATACAACGCCAGGATTGGCCGGGAGATTTTTGAATCCTCCCACCACAAGATCCACTGAGCCTGTACCGCTTAGCACATCACTTGATTGTTTATCTTTGTCCAAATTCCAACAGAGCAAATTGACGACGCTGAAAATCAGCACCGCCCACAGTATCACGAGGCCAGACCGAGACGGTCTGCCGGCCCCCTGGTCCGGTTGGGTTTTGCGATCTCGGGTTCCCCTGGTATCCAGCAGGGTAGGCAATTCTGCGCTCTCCGCTTGACGTCTACATCATTGCTTTCTCTTGGCTATTGTACGTGTTTGAAATTGCACCCGCCCTAGATGCGGTTAATGTACCCGGCGAAACTCGCAAGGCGTCTAGTACCGCTTCACAGAGCAAGTGATCGATTGAAATCGCTGTAGGGAGGCCGGATGGTCATGGACCGCCGCTACCAAGCAGTCATCTTCAATGTGGAACGGAACTAGTACCGCTTCACAGAGCAAGTGATCGATTGAAATCACCGTAGGAGAGCCAGATGGTCATGGACCGCTGCTAGAACTAGTAGGATAGGCAGAGAACGCCACTGAGAGCAGCCGTCACTCGGTTGCTGGCGGCAAAGCACAGTCAAAATCGACGCTCATCCACCAATAGTGCCGAAGAGAGCACTCCGGGGCGCTGAGCGCGAAGCTGCTTCTGCCCCGGGAGCGTGCATCCGGGCGGCATCTTGCCCGTGTTTTGCTTTGCCATGGAACAGCGGTCTGACTCTTGCTCTCTGGCGCTCTAT
>JAKFUT010000269.1 GCA_021732565.1 Candidatus Obscuribacterales bacterium | reverse complement strand
CCTGTGGTGTTTTGATGACGACATCCGCTGTGTCCGGAACCTCAAGCACCTTACCTGCCTCTCATCAACGATCAACTATAATTATATTCCCCGATTCAACATCGTATGAATCAGAGTTTATCACTGTCGTTCTGTGAACGCCGGGTCGTCCGAAAAAAATGGAGAATTCCTATGATTTCCGGTGAAACGAAACAACTCAACGATGGAGCCATGGAAAATTCAGATGCCACCAAGACCGGTGCACAGCGGCACACGCTTCGCGACAAAGCTTTGTTGTTGTTCGCCACCATTCCAATTGTCGCTGCCATTGCAGGATACTTGACCCTGCCGTCTCACAAACCGCTGCTTGATGAACAATTTCTGTTTTCCTGGATTGGAAAAGCACCGCGGCTGGAAGGCAGCTCTTCTCTGAGCGGATTTTTCTCATGGCCCGGGTTCGAGAATTCGGATCATTGGGGACCTCTGACCCATGCAGCACTGCTTGCGGGCGGAGCCCTTTTTGCAAAAAATGTTGTGCTTTTTCGCCTGTTCTCCCTCGGGCTCCACTGCGCCAGCGTCGCGCTGGTCTTCGCAATTTGCCGCGGGCTGCGTCTCAATCACGGTATGGCTGCTGCCGCCGCGATCTTATTTGCACTCTATCCGCTGTCTTCGCAAGCTGTTGCATGGGGCGGCGGGTTCGGCTCCGAACTGGGAGGCTTCTTCTTACTGGCATCATTGGCACTGTATTGCAAGTTGAGGCAATCAGGGTTGAACTGGGTCTTGCTCGGTTGTTCACTTGTATCATTCGCGCTCGCCATGGCAGCCAGCACAAACTTCTGGTTTGCACCACTCCTGGTACTATGGCTCGAACTGGCATCGCTACCATTTCGAAAAGACGAATCTAATTCCCGAGATTTCACTCAAATAGCCATTCCCACTTTGCTGTTTGGCATGATAAGCGCTGTGTTTGTAGCAGCATGCGGCACTGAAGCCATAAATACACCTGACTTTAGATTAGCGAACATTGTGTATCTCTTTCGTGATCTGTTCCTGCCTATCAATCAAATGTCGTTTCACAAATATTCCAGGGAATATGTTTCTGCTTACGTGATGATCGGATTCCTGGTTCCGGCACTGGGCATTGCTCTCTGGCGAGTAGCGGCAGCACGCCGAGTACTGCTGGTCGCCTGCGGTTGGCTCGCGATTGCAGCGCTTCCGTTTTGTGGAACTATAATGACAACGACAGGTTTTTATGGATCACAGTGGCTATATTTTGCAGCCATGCCGATAGCACTGATTGGGGGCATTGCTTGTAGTGGAATCTCTGCGGCATTCAAGAACCACAAATTACCACTGCACATCGCCATTGCGGTAGTACTCACGCTTTTGACGTCGGGGTTCTACCTGCGCCACCTGTGGAACAGCAATCAATCGAGCCGCAACCAGGCGCGCATACTTTCATCGGTGCAGAAATCGATGGGTATTGCCAATGCCAAGCTTAACCGTCCATTCTTGATTCTTCGTGACCTTCCCGCCCGCATGTCCGTCGCTCCGGCGTTTGCACCAATCGGTCCAGCGTGCTTCGATACAGCCACGGGGCAGCTGCGCTCAGCTCCCGTTCCCGAGGGCAAGTTGAAAGATTTGCTCAAACAAGGGAAGTTGACAGACATTTCACTGCGCTGGGAAAACAATTTACACAGCTTTCTTCCTCTTGACCTTACTCCTGAGAAAGCAACCTGGCCGGCAGAACTGAAGCCAGTGGATATCGGTTATAGATTGTCACCGGCCTTACCATTCTATAAGACCATATCAATGGACCCTACCGGACAAAACATGATTCTCGAAACCAATTCCGAAAATGGGCCGATGATAACTTTGACTTCTTGCGAATTGAGCCCGCTAGACGGCGACTATGTTTGCGTTGAGGCGCAAATTGATTGCGCGCCGACAGTGGTGTTACCGTCCATCGAGTTACACTGGCAAACAAAAGTACACCAGGACTTTGAGCGTAAAGAGCGCTTCAGCTATAGCCGCGTTGTCGTCAACGATAAGCAATACCATCGCTATTTCCTCTCGCTCAGACGAAACGGATGGACCACGGGCGGTTCGCCACAAGTTATTGCCCTCGGGTTTCCAGCTGGCTCGAAAGTATGGCTGAAGACCATTACGCTGGAACGAGGCACAAGAGATTCAGCAAGTTTGCAACCAGAGACACCATCTGCGGTGGTGCAAACAAGCGCTCGCTTCACACCACCCTATTACAATTTCCCCACTGACCTTGAACTCGGGTTGGTCGCCTTGCCGGATAATACCGACGCAATTAAGGCATCTTTCTCTGTCGAGAATCTCCCAACTGCCACTGGTGCATTGGTTGAGGTATCAAAATCCAATCAACCGTTTGATGATGCCAATTCCAATCATCTTTCCTCAGTTACTCTCAGAACATACAGTCTGAAAAGTCGTACCGGGTCCATAAATGTGCCAGTGGCCGATCTCTCAGGCGCCGGCGTTTACAGCATTCGCGTAATTGGCACGGACGAAAATGGTGCTTATTGCGGCATGTTCAGCGATGCTCTCAGCTATCAGGTTCCCGCCGGAAGGAGTAATTGATCATGGAGCTGCAAGAACTCGACATTGATCTGGCTCAATTAGCATTTGCCTTTGAAGACCCCGCTTCAGACTCGCATTATTATCTCGACCTGGAAATGGGCAGCGTTATCCTTATACGGCCGGATCTAGACGATGTAAGCGAATTACGAGAAGACGTTGAAACGGAGCACACCCGTTATCTTTACGTACCGAAGCCAGCCGAGAATCAAATTGAGCTGGATCTGATGGATTTCGTACATGTCATTTCGGATGCCAATCTGATAGAGCTATTGCCGGTTGCCCTGGAAGCGCGAGATAAATTTTCTGCATGTCACGGACTTTTTTCGAAATTTCCGGGGCAACTGGAAAAGTGGAAAGATTGGAGAAAGCAAGGCGCACGCCAACGAGCCTTACGTTGGTTGGAGGCACAGGGAATCAAAATTGCTCGTAAGTAGTTGTCAGCCTCGCTATAGAGTGGTCAAGGCTGGGGGCGCGTGTAACTGATTCCGGTTCCACGCTCGGGCAGCGCGGGACCTTTAACGCATTTGATCGCGGTCCATGGCAAATACCAGGTTTCCCCTTCGCGCTTTAGGCAAAGGTATTGAGCCTGGTCGGCCATCGCCACGTCCCCCTCAACTATTTCTCCGCCAATAAGGAGAACTACTACGTGAGTATTAATGGGGATAGCCACTGAAAACCTCCTGGTCCGTTCCGGCATCGGCTATTTTACTCGTATCTGAATCTGGCGAAAACTCCCTCCCCCCTGATGCCAAGCGCCTCGCGGATCAAATCTGATATTATGAACGGGGGCAGGCACCAGCGGAGCGACGATGAGATATACGAAAGCCCTTTTTACTACCACTCTTCTTGCCCTAGTTTTGAGCACCGGCTGCACGGGCTGCACACAAATAAAATTGTCTGGAACGGGCAAATCCGGAAATGTACCTCAACCGATGCCCATGACTGGTGGCTCGCCATCAGCTCAAACACCGGCGAGTGCGCCTCCAAACGGCGCAGCACCACCGCCCTTGCAGGATGAGTGGGAAGTCGACTTCACCGTTCCCAATGGAGACGCCCAGATTTCAACCGTGGTCCTGTCGCAGCAAGGCAATGCCTTGGTGGGAGACGGCACCGATCAAAGCGGTCGGACATGGCAACTACAAGAAGGCCAGGTAAATGGCCTAAATGTAACCTTTTCAAAAGTCTACACGGACCGCCCGGATTCACCCCCGATAAATTATGTGGGGCAGCTTAAGTATGAACAGTCACCAGAATTTACCGGTTGGCTCATGGAAGGCACATACTCGGTGAAAACAGCCAACGGAGTGGTTCAAGGGAAGTGGGTTTCTAACCCCACCGGGGCCAGCGGTACAGAAGCTCCGGCCGAAACAACCGAGCAACCAACCGAAGCTCCGCCTCCGGCAGGGCAGCCGGCCGCTCCTGCTCCGCCATCTAAACCGCTTCCCGACCACATTGGTGACGACAAGCCCACCGATTTGACTGGGAAGTATTTTGTCAGCTACCAGTACAACTTCAAAAATGTAAAGGGGCACATGTTCCTGGAACACGATGGGGGAAAGCTCGGCGGACACGGAGTTGATACGTCTAACAACGAGTCGTATAACCTTGAGAGCGGGAAGTATAAGTATCCGGACATCAGCTTCATACGCTGCTATGTCAAGGGAAAAGGCGCAAAGAATACGCGCAAAGTGTTGTTTCGCGCCACTATCTCATCAGACGCGCACATGATAATTATGAAGGGCGAAACGCAGTTTGGTGGTCGGTGGGACGCGAAACTGGCTCGATTGCGGTAAATTCGGACATGCCACCGCGCGTGATGCCACGCCCGGCCGCAGACGTTAACGGAATGCACGAAACGTTGACAACTCCGGACTGGTTCCGTGTCCCGAAGCCATGATCCATGCCCCGGAGTGGGCGTCTTGACACAGTTTCGCGTCACACATCATTCACGAGCACATCCTCCCGTCAAATTTTCTATTACTTGGCATGCTCCTCTGACTAATCGAATTAATCCGAAATCGCACAACCTGCCAAGTGTATTTGCGGGTTGAGTTAGCACCCGGACGCAGCCCGAAAGGTCGGCCTTCACCGGCGAAAGAGGGCTAGTCAAGTCCTGCGGGCGTTCAATGAATCGTTGTGTCCACTAAATTAGGTTTTATGTACTTTACTACTTAAGCCTTGTGCCATTCGCTTGAGATCTGATAATTTTGGCGAGTTATCAACACCTTGGAAATATCTCGGCGTCAGATTCTACAGCCACAGGTTGCCATGAAGAAAGCTACTAAGCAAATTGCCGCGCTAATAATTGCCACCCCTGCCCTTGCAGTGTTGAGCCTGCTGTTTGATTCAGTGTCAGCAGCGGAGCAATTAGCTGAGCCTGCGGCATTGTCCAGTGCCAATATTGAGCAGTCTCAAGGGTTGGGAGATTTCAGTTGTCCGATAAATCAGCCGCTTGTTGAGACAGTACCGAATCATAATTGGTCGCTTCCAATTGCTGGACAGATCCATACGCCTAAAATACGTGTCCAACCCAAAGAGAAGCAACAGAAGCTTGACGCGGGAATCACCCTGGCTCAAGGGAGTCGGATATCCGGTAGACTTGACGACCTGCTCGGGGCCGCACTAGATCGCGATGAAAACGTACCCGATATAGTGAAGAAACTCGCCCACTTCAATACCAGAACACAAAAAATATTCGCCGAAACAAAAGATGCCACCAACTATCTGATTCCTTATCGTGGCTTCGGACCCTCTATCGATGCCGCAGACGTAGCGCTGGACGAGAAGCTCAAGGTGGGAAGCAAAGCATCTGCGGAACTCGCTTACCAGAAGCAGTTGGACGAAAAACACCTGCAGCTGGTGCAATGCATGATGCAGATGGCTGCGGGCATGGGAATGGACGATCAGACGCGGGGCTTCGAACTAACCAATCAGGGGCTGCAAGCCTTAACCGCACTTGTGGGCAAAGACGAAGCAGAAAAGACAATGGGTATGCTTTCGCAATGGCGGAAAGATCTGGTAATTCCCGAAACCGTCTATGGACAAGGGGCTTGGGACCCAAAATCTCATGAAGCAAAGTTATCTTTGATCCGAGAGCACAGTTTGGAGAATGACTCTGTAGTTAAACAAATCAAAGACCGTTTGCACAAATACAACAAGCACAGCAAACTTTCGCGAGTATCATCGCAAGTCATTCAGACAACGCTGGGCGTGGCATCCTTAACTCCTACCTTTATCGGACCGGGCGCCAAGATTGCACTACTGGCTTATGTGATGGCGACGGGCGGGCCGGAACAATGCAAAATTTTGAAAGCGTTGTATCTAGACAAGCGACTTGAAAGCCGCTGGAAAGTCTTGAATGAGGAATCGCACCTTGCCCTCTCGAACTATCAAGTTGGCGTGCTGACAAAGAACCCTCTTTTGATAGCAATGTCTGAATCTCTGGTAGAAGAAATGTCGGGAGCCGACACTGTGCAAGACGTTTTCGGAGTGCGAATCTTCTTCGAGAATGAGCGTCGCGAGCGACAAATGGCAGCCACGGAAAGTGTGTCGATGTAGCAGTAAAGTCGCGGTTCCAGTTTGGTAGCGCTTCTGGCGATAACCAACTGGTGAAACCACAAAACATGAAAACCGGCAAAGACTCCGAAAATGCTGCGCACAGCCTTATTTGCGGACTGCGGTTAACAAGCCGTGCGAGGGCGAAGACCAATTGCAGTTGAACGCTCATAGTGTCTCTTCCGAACGACAGCAGTCCCTAAATGTCGAGACTGCGAATATGATACCGGCACAACAAAACCACTGCGTATCATATAGAATTCTCTAAAGATCTGAAGAGGTTAGCTCCTCGTGCTGAGCAGGTCCATCAGCGGACTACAACTGCAAAACAGCCTGGTTGCCCTGGGAATGGTAGCGATTCTGCTCGTTCTCATTGCCGGGTTCGTCTCGTACCAGCAAGCGCTCCACCTTGTGGAGTCTGGCAGCAGGGTAGCCGCATCTCACGAGTTGATATCCACTTTTGAAATCGCCGAATCAGAGATAAGCGACATTGAGGCCTTTCAGCGAGGCTTTGTAATTGTCAACGTCGACATGCTTTTCCCCTACAAGGAATCGCTTTCCAAAGTGAATACGCAAATTCGGCGAATCGAGCAGCTCACACGTAGCACTGCTGAATACAAGAAACCGATTAGTCAATTGATGGCCGACATGGCCAATCAAATGGAATTTGCCGAAAAGATCATCATGGCGCTCTCTTCACATCGCATCAACGAGGCGCTGGAGGAAATCGAAGCCGGACGCGGCAACCGATATACCGAAAAGATGCGCAAGACAATTCAGGAGTTACGAGAAGAGGAGAAAAACAATCTAGTCAGTCGCACCGCGGCGCTGCATGAACTCAGCACAGGCATGACATTTACGGTGGTCTTACTGGGCGTATTGGCCCTCGGCTTCTTACTGATGTTATTGATAGCTTCCAATTTATATGTAATGGAACGCCGGCGAATTGAGAATCTTACCAGCGCCCAACACGAAATCTCCAAGTGTCTGGCGGAGTCGGGAGAACTGACCCAGACCATTGCGCGAATAGTGCAAATAACTTGCCAGCATATGGAATGGGATGCCGGCGGTTATTGGGAAGTGGTCGAAGAAGACAGCTTGCGATGCCTGGTGTTCTGGCACAAACCTGAGGTTAATCTGGGCACTCTTTCGAAGGAGAATCAGGGCCGAACTTTGTCTCGCAAAACCAGCCTGGTGGGCAAGGCCTGGCAGGAAGGCCAGCCCATTTGGGTTCCGGATTTGGCGTTTGATGAAATCTTCCAGAAAAAAGATCTTGCCCTCAAGCAAGATCTGCATGCGGCGTTCGCAGTACCGGTTTTGGTTGGCGGTACTATTTGCGGTGTCATTGAATTCTTCTCACGTGCACCACGAGGCGCCGACGCAAGAATTCTCGAAACCTTCAATTCCATCAGTAGTCAGCTTGGCCAATTCATCCTCAAGAAGCAATCAGACTGGGATTTGCAAGTGAATCAGGCCAGGCTCAATGCCATTCTCGGTAATATGGCTGAGGCGGTGGTAGTTGCCGATAAAGAGGGCAGCATTATTCAGCACAACCCCGCGGCCACTGAAATGCTCGGAGAACAGTTGCTTTCCACACCGGTTCAACTGTGGGTTGAGGATTCCATCCACCGGGCAGGTAGTGGCGCATGTCCTCCGGAAGAGCTGCCTCTTATGCGAGCTATCAAACTGGAATCAGTGGACGAAGAAGAACTTCTTATAAGCAGTGATATTCACCCCCGCGGCATCTGGGTGAGCGCCACGGCGCGCCCCGTCAAAGACGTGCAGGGAGACCTGCTCGGCGGAGTAATGGTGTTGCGCGACATAAGTGAACGAAAAGAGGCCGAGCGCAGGGTAAGTGAGTTCTATTCCATGGTTTCGCATGAACTGCGCACGCCGCTTACAAGCATAAGGGCCTCCCTTGGCTTAATGCAAGGTGGCGTCGCGGGTGAATTACCAGAAACAGCACTTGAATTAATAGACATCGGAAGGGAGGAGTGCGACCGCCTCATTCGACTCATCAATAACATTCTGGATATAAGGAAAATAGAAGCAGGGAAATTCGAACTCAGTCGCAACGAGGTCGAACCGGCCACACTCGTTAAAGCAGCTATTGAAGCAATGAGGGCATTCGGCGAAGAGAATCTAGTGGCGCTGACCACTGGAGGCAATGTGACAGGATCCATTGTCTGCGATGCCGACCGAATTATTCAGGTTCTAACAAACCTCATCTCCAACGCGATAAAGTTCTCGCCCAGTAGCGGGGTGGTCACTGTAAAGAGTGAGCTCGTCGCTGATAATCTCATTCGCTTTTCAGTTACAGATCGCGGCCCCGGCATCGCCGCCGATCAACTACGAAAACTCTTCCAAAAATTCCAGCAGCTAGATCAATCTGATACAAGAAAGATGGGTGGTACGGGATTGGGTCTGGCCATATGCAAGGCAATTATTGAAGAACACGAGGGAAGAATAGCGGTGAAAAGCGAGCCGGAAAAAGGTTCAACATTTTTCTTCGACATTCCGTGTGAGCCGGAAGACGACGACAGCATGTGAGTCTTACGCTGTAACTGATTTCAGAGTGATGACTGCGATCCTCATGGATGAAGAATGGCGACCGGATGCTTTTCCCGACTTTGTGCCAGGACAGCTGTCCAAATATACGAACACCGGGATATACCCCTTCAGAGGAAGCACCGGAGTCTTGTATGAGTATCGATAATTTGCGTGAACATCACATCAGGGAACAAGATGACTTCCTGCCTTCAGAAAGTCTGATCGGTGAAGCATTGGCGCTCCTTGAAGCCGATGGCAAATCCGCCAGTAAAGTTGTACCCGGCGAGGGAAAAGCACTAGGCACATTACTGCGACAGGGACTATCTCAACTGGGCGGCAGCCCAAGTGAGAGTCACAAATGCGTCGCTATCGTGCCACCACCTTCGTTAAATTTGTGCGCTCATATAGAGACGGTGCCACCAGGAGATAGTCACAAATGCGTCGCTATCGTGCCTCCATCTTCGTTGAATTTGTGCGCTCATATAGAG
>JAKFUT010000280.1 GCA_021732565.1 Candidatus Obscuribacterales bacterium | reverse complement strand
GCCCATTGTCCTCGACTGAAGCCGCCGATCGATACTACAAATGAGCGGTCGTTGTCGGCTCGTTTGCTGTTGGGTATGTGCGAATACAATGCAGCCTCCTCGATGACAAAACATATTTAGCATTATCGGCAAGTCGGCCTCTCGCACCCGTTCGCGTAATCTTGGGACAGGACCCGTGTTACAGCTCTTAGCCCTCCGTAAAAACGCGGATTATTCACGCTCTTTTAGTCGGCGGAATTATTCCTGCGATAGGGAACGAGAATCCAGTCCGGTTGGAGAATATAGCAAAATTTAGTTTCGTGAGCCTCTCCGTAAACATCTTCGTAATTTATGTGACCATACAAGTAAATAGTTTTTTCTTGGTGTGCGGCTTGCCTGAAAGGTGTCAAATCATGCACTGCTATATCTGTTGGCCATTGCTGATCCTTCTGGATTACGACCTTAGATGTTGGCAATTCAATACCTTCCTGCTGACGTTGCCTGAGGTCAAGGAAAGAGAAATCTGCCGACGGCTGATGCAGAAACGGCTCCGGCTGCCAGCTGGCATAGATGACCACGTTGCGCGCCGGCGTGCTCCCGAAATTTTTGAGCACAAATCGGATTCTATTTCTTTCGAGCGTGCCGGCCATAAGCTTTTCTGGTTTGTAGTTTGGCTTGGATAAATCCGGAAACTGAAGGGAGACACTGTCCATCCCAACGTATGCGCGTAAGGTTCGCTTCGCTGTATCAACGTTTGATTCGTAAGTCTTCACAGTCGAATCGTACGTCTTACTCATATAGATACCTGCCACACCAGCAAGCGCAGTAGCCACAACGGTTGCTATTGCCGCAATCGCGTTCCAGCCGAACCTCCACTCAGCTCTGCTAGTCAAAGAACTGTTCGGAGCGACTGCTGTGACGCCCCGTGCCTGACTATTCGCAGCGATTGCTGGAGTGATGCCAGGCGCCTGACTGTTCGCAGCGACTGCTGGAGTGACGTCAGGCGCGTGACTATTCGCAGCGACCACTGGAGTGACGCCCGGCGCGTGACTATTCGCCGCGACTACTGGAGTGACGCCCGGCGCGCGACTATTCGCAGCGACCACTGGAGTGACGGCCGGCGCCTGATTATTCGCAGCGACCACTGGAGTGACGGCCGGCGCCTGATTATTCGCAGCGACCACTGGAGTGACGGCCGGCGCGTGACTGTTCGCAGCGACTGCTGGAGTGACGGCCGGCGCCTGATTATTCGCAACTGTGTTGACGGCAGACCTTTGGTATATCGCCGGCGGGAGAACTAATTTAAAGTTCATTAACTGCGGCTGCAGCGTGCTTGGGGCAGCGCTCTTCTTCGAATTCATGATTAACCTGTTAAATAACTCGCGCCATATGTGGTGCTCTTGGTTTCACTATAACTTCATTTATTACGCGCCAACCAGCTTCTGAATTTAACTTTAATACAAGACTCACACGATGTTAAAACATAACGTTCGCTTATCCGCCTCTGTTCGACTCACCATCGGACGGGGCCAATCCAAAGAATTTTTTCCACCAAGGTTCCTTCATCTTCTTGAGTTCGATCTGCATTGCGCCTAGTTGGTCCTGGATGACCTTCGAGTGTTCTTCTTTTTGCTCTCGTAAAAGCTCAAGCTGCTTTAGCGCTCGCTCTTGCCTTACTCCATCCTCTTCCTTCAACCTGGCCACAATCTGTTCAAGCTCTTCCACCTTTTGTCGGGCGCGATCAGATTCCGCTCGCTCAAACTCTAACTGGCTGAGCTTCGCCTTTACGCTCTCCAGTTCTGTGACTGTCTGACGCTCGGTTGTCTGGATACTTTCTCTTTCGGTCTCAAGCGCTCCAATTTGTTTCCGTAGAGCTTCAACTTCTAAGGCTTTGAGTTCGAATAACTTACGCTCATCCTCCGCTCGCTTTTGCAAATCTGGTAATAACCGTAGTTGGCGTTTCTGGTCTTCTATTATCAACTCTTGCTCTCTTAGGACCATCGCCTGCTGTTCTACGCGCGTCGCTAACGGAGCAATGAGCGTTTGAGCAAGGTGAGCGAGACGCTCCAGTTCGTCAACTGCGGAGGTCTTCGTATATATAATTTCTTCGGCCTCAATTGCCTCCTCGTCCGGCTCAAAATTAAGCGGGGGGGCCTCCGGCTTTAAATCATCAGTGCGATTGTTTCCAAGTGCTTCCAGGATCTCTTTGTTGGCATAAATCCGCCATTCATCAATTCCGTGAGCATTAGAGACTCGCGTGCCCTTGAGCTGTCCCTTCTCCAAGCGGTACATGACGGCCCGCTTGGTTAGGCCCAGCGCGCTTGCTACTTCGCGAACAGACATGGTTCTCATAATGGCACCTATATGCGGTGGCACTGTTCTTTATATAGCCGCCGCTCTGGAATCCTTATTATAAGCTGATCTCCATAGACTGCAATACGATCTGCATAGCTTCGCCGGCAACTTTTCGCACGTGTGAAAGGTTGCCTGTGCGCGACTTCTCACCTGCGAAAGTCTTGTTGTCGCTCCCCGGAAACCTGCCTGAATTTGTTTCTTTCCAAAGGAAGCAATTCAACGCCGATACCGACGGGGCGAGAAAAGGTCTTGCTCCGAATATCACTCCCCTAACTAGCGCCAGATTGCCAAGGGTGCGCCTCTTCTCGGGTGCGAAGCGGGTAGGAAATCTTTCGCACCCGTTTCCCTCTCTGCATTTCTCGGGTGCGAAGCGTTTCCCTGTCCTCGTTTCTCGGGTGCGAAATGTCGAGCCCTGTACAAGCCCCGCAGGAATGTCAATGGATAACCGAACACCTGGTACTTAAAATGCCTTTGGGCGTTTCTCACCCTGTCGCTTCTCTGGGGATTAATGGAGCTTTGGCGTTCGCGTTCTTGACTTCGCTGCGTGCGCGTGGTGTAGGAATACCCTTTTCGTACCAGGGAAGCCCCCAGTTGTGTCCGCCGATGTTTTCGCGGAGAGTCGCTGAACAAGGAGGATTCGAAATTTGTGCCATTCGTTAGGAAATTTCCCACCCCTAGGAAATCATCCGTCTGGTCTGGCTTTGCAGATCCAAAGTATTGCGATCCAGAAGGGCACCTTATATAGTGGCATCAGCTCGGTATTCTTATCGCCGAGTATATCTTTTGGATGTGTCAGGAGCCGTCGCTCCCTAGAAATTAGATCATCGCAAAACAAAAAACACCGCCAGGGGCGATGTCATTTGGAGATCTATTCGCGGACCTCGCGCTTTGGCTGTTGTTCAGGTTGTTGTGACGACTGACCTGATATGACCTCAGCATAAGTGATAGATCCGCGTAGGTCAACGTGTCTCAACAAGAAAGAGGGCATGGCTACGACCGGTTCTGCTTACCCTCGTGCAGGTGCAGCTCCTGGGCGAGATAGATTTGATCGTGAAAAATATTTTCCATCTGGTTGGCAACTTGGCACACCGGAGTTCTTGTCGCTGTTTCATCGGTTCAGCTACATATATAAGCCACTTACGGGTGGTTCGTGGTTATCCGCCGAAGAGAAATGGTCTCTGACAGACACGGAGATACTGAAAGCGATCGCTTGTGCACATCCGAGGTTCTTTCTTGGATGTCGCGCCGGCCGTGCAACCAGGTTCGGTGTACTTGATATTGACGCAAACAGCAGGTATCACGATCCAACGCAGCTAAAGAAGATCCAGGATGCTCTTGCCGCGGCCGGCATTAAGAAGACTGTTCTATATCGATCAAGCCGATCAGGCGGATGGCATCTTTATATCTTCTTTGGCGAACCCATAAGCTCACGAGACCTACAGAATCAGTTGGCAGGACTCCTGTCACTCAATGGATTTAAGATAGCCAAGGGTACGCTTGAAATCTTTCCAAGTCCTGGCGACCACTCCCTCGGGTATGGACTACGCTTGCCGCTGCAGCCGGGCTGGGCATGGCTTGACAAGCAGACGGGTGGTGTTCAGTATGAACGTGAAGACATGCACGCGATGGAAGCGCTAGGCATGTTTCTCGCCGACGTTGCAGATGCCAGTAATTCGATGCATGAGTTCCATCAACTTAAGCGTCACGTCGAAGAACTGCAAGCGAGGAGAGAGAAAAGCGGTACGACCTCACCGAGCCCAGAAAGTGCAAAAGCACCGCTGGCGAATGTGGTACCACTCAAACGAACTGCCGCCAGCAATTCAGATCCGGCCAGTGAATCTGTTGTCATATCCGTTTTCAAGCACTTGCCCCCGAATATCAATCCGCCGGACTGGCTAAGAGGTCGGCAATATTACGCAGCTGGCCTATATGGACCTTCGCAGCGAGCCGATGCCATATTTTCAATCGGGCACTATCTCTTCTATGGCGATCCCGAAATCGATCTGCGTCCATTGGGCTATGGTTGCGAAGCCGAACGCCAATGGGTTATCGAACAGATACTCAATGCAAAGCACAACGACTATAGTGACGATATCAATAATGGTCGCGCAGACGCCTTTGTCCAAATTGAGCGGGCAACTCATTGGCTACCGGCGCCCAGGCGTGATAGAGAAGCGCGTCCATACAAAATGGAGGTTCCGCCAGCCTGGCCTCTGGCCAATGCAAAACGCAAGCTTGATGCGCGTCAGAGGATTATCTGCGCCCTAAATCAAATTGCCGGACCGGGCAAGACATTTACGCTGCGACAACTAAGGCGGCAAGCCAAATGCTCGATGGACACGATATATAAGCACAAAGATCTTTGGCAGCACGATTATGAGGATCTAGCTTCCGACTCCTTTGCAAATGATCCAGGCGAATATAACGCTGTGGTGGATGCTGCTGATCCGGAAATTCCTTCTCCTGTTCCTGTTGATCCTCCTCTTGTGGACATGGGTCTTTTGGCAGCAAGGCGAATCGCTTTTGAGATAGCCCTGCGTAGGAATTGGCAGAAGAAGAAGAAGCTTACTAAGACGGAGCAGCGCAAAAAAGATAATGCCGAAGCGGCCTGGAAGGAGCGGGTGACTTCGGCTATAGCTGAGTCTCTGTTGCCCGAGAGGACGCTCAGAAATCTTCAAGCTATAGTTGCCTTCCTGACCTTTTGTTTGCTGACTGCTCCGTGCGAGGAAGACGCGACCTGGTTGCACTCATATATTGGTGAGTTAAAGAACGAGATTGACAGACGATCGGCTGATATTAAATTGAAATTGGTGCCGGGGAGGGCTCCTCCCGATACGGGCTGATTGTCAAACGGGTAAAAACGGGTCCAGTCAATTAAGTGGGCCCGGCGGTGCTGTGGGTGGTGCGGACAATTATTTTGAGCTGTTGGTTACTCGGCTCAACGACGAATAAACAAGATTATGCTTCACCTGAACTCGCAAGTCCAAGGTGGAATCCGAAGGACTATGAGGGAAGGACCTATCTGTTAAGCCTAGCTCATTGGACGAATGTCTTTCCTTCGTTCTCACACGCTCCTTGTTGTGTGAATTGACATGATGCACTACTCTTCTCGTTGCACGATGTGAACTAATCCTCCTGCGAAATTCCAGAGTTTACTGCCCAAAGTACTATTGGTTTCGATCATCGTTTGTTGCTTCTGGTTTGGATCTCGTTCAATGGCTTCACCCATACCTTCCGAAATAAAGAAAGCCGTCACATTCATTTTCTTGGCCGAGAAGGATGGCACGCTAAAACTCCATCCACAGACGAAAAAGCCCATTCCGAACGGAACAGGCTTTCTTACTTGCGTGCCTAACGAATCCAATTCGAACCTGGCTCACGGATATCTAGTGACAGCTAAGCACGTTTTGCAGAACCCCGACGGTTCCTTTCAAGAGCACGTTTTCTTGCGCTTAGACAAACGGGACGGAAAGGCTGATTTTGTTCCCCTGTCTGTAAAGCAAGCAGGAGTATGCTCCAGTCCAGACCAAACGGTTGATGTAGCCGTAATACCATTCCTTCCAAATCCAGACATCTTCGATTTCAAAGTTGTCCCTTCTGAGATGCTTGCCACAAAAGACGTGACCAAAGAAGGCATAAACGAGGGAACTGATGTTTTTTTTACTGGTCTCTATCCACGCTATTATGGCGAACAGCACAATAACGCCATTGTTCGGTTTGGTAAAGTAGCAATGTTTCCCGATGACCGTATTCAGTGGGCCTCCCTTGATGGAACCTCCATTATGGCTGAACTCTATCTTCTTGAAACTCAGTCGTACGGTGGTAATAGCGGTTCTCCAGTTTATTTTTATTTGGGTTCGGATAGAACGCCCGGTGTTTTGGTCCTTGGAACGCCCGCCATTAGACTTGCTGGTGTAATGAGTGGCTTCTTTGGGGAAGCTACTCCTCTCCAGGTTCTGGACGGTGGTCCTTCTTCACAGAACCAATCCTTTTACACTAATCAGAATATGGGAATTGCAGCAGTTACACCAGCATACCTGTTACGCGACATCTTGTACTCGGACGTGCTGAGACAAATGCGAGTTGATCAGTCGAAATAGCACGTTGATCAGAAGTGAGCGGACGCATCTATTACAACCTTGATGTAGATTTCGGAAATGATTGGAGGCACAAAGCAGAATGGGGCACTGGATTCCAACTCAACTGTTGCGGTCAGTAGTTCCACTTGGACTACCGGCTGATACAAAGACCCGCTCTTTTCAATGGACTGGCACTGCATTCCTAGTTGCGGCGCCGGATGGTCGAATGCAGCAAGGTGTTCCAACATTTAAGCCCTGGCTTGTCACTGCTCGACATTTGCTGGAAGGCAAAAACTTCATCGTAATTGGCTTCAACTCTTCCAGGAAGCTTCAACCGCTTTGCTTTCCTGTGAACTTCGATAAGAACGTTGGTTGGCACGCATATTCCAGAGATGATACTGAATATGGTGACGTTGATATAGCTGTTATCCCACTACAACATGAATTCCTGCAACACTACGGTATCGAATTGCCTTCTTTGCGCTTAGATACTAATTTGGCTGAGTCCGAAGAAATTTCTCCTGGTCAGCCTATCATGGGACTAGGTTATCCATTGGGACTCGTGGCCGTTGAGGACACCCTCCAGCCTAATCGCTTTTTACCAATCGTGAGGCAGGGATTGATCAGTCGAGTCCCTTGGATTAATGATGATCGAACTAACTCATACCTAGTAGATTTGATGGATTCGCGAGGCAACAGTGGAGGACCAATTTTATTGGGAGCCTTGCGGGCGCCAAACTGCAAACGGGAGCGATTTCTCGCGGGTATCTTGTCTGGCTTTATTCCGGATTTCATTCCAATACATGTGAATGACACCACCGAGCAGGAACTGATTTTCTTAGATCCGAATCAACAGACTGTGAAGCCCGTAATCCGGCAGAACTCAGGGCTTGCCAGAGTGGAATCCATTAACCATGTAGCATCTCTGGTCAACAGTTATCCTTACTCAAAGATTGGATTGTCGTTTACTGATGCTCTGGAATTGGGGTTGGTGTAAGCCGCTCAATCAGTTCATCAAAATTATCGCGGATTTCATTCTCAATGTAATTTCGCGCAATTGTGGCTAGTCTATTGATATTATTCTTCGTCGCGAAGTCTAACGCTTTTTCGCACTGTGTAAGTTTTGGCTGAAATCGGTAATAGTCGGCCTGCTCTCCTGGTTTGCGGCGCAGAAGTTCTTCCAATATCTTATGCGTTACTTGGCTATTTCCATGCATCAAGATGTCAATTATATGTTCGGTCCACCACCCTGAAAGCCAGGTACAGGCATCACGTCCGCTAATGGCTGGTGGATCCTCCCCAGTGCCAATTGATACAAGGAGGACGGTCTTGTCGGAACCGTGTAATCGCTTAGCTTCAGCAAAAGCACACAGCGCTGGATTGTTAGCAAAAACCCCACCATCTATAAACGAAAGCTCAGTAGGTGCTCCTCCGGGAACATTCCGTACCAAAGGCTGAAAATAAGTAGGAGCTGCAGAAGTTGATCTCGCCGCTTCTCTTAATGTAAGGTTGTATCGACTGTTCACTTTCGACTGGCGATTCGATAGGACTCTTACATTTCGGCTCTCAAGTTCATAAGTAGTTATACAAACATCACCATACAAGTCAGACAGTCTACTGTTTTCATCGAAGTACTTCGCAATCGAATCTTCGAATCCTTTCGCTGAGTAAGGTTTCTTTAGTCCCTTTTCGATCAGTTTTCGTATCCGTGGCAGAATTGTCACTGCCTTCAAGCAATTTCCCTTCCAGTGAACTCTATCTCCTTTCGGAAAAATTTCTTCCCCGTGATCGTGATACATCCGCAAGAGATCCTGTGCCGAATGCCGGATTGTTCCAGCAGTCGGTCCTGGGCTCGTTAATGCCATTGCCAAAATGGCGCCCGTGGACGTTCCGACAATTACATCAAATAATTTCGCAATCGGCCTCTCTGTTCTAGCTTCAATCTCTGCCAAAATCACTGCTGGGATGATTCCTCTGATTCCGCCCCCATCGATAGCTAACACTCTAATGTCCTGATTCTGTGGGGCGGGCGGTACCATCTCGATTGGAATGTTGCTGGTCAACACTACGTTAACACTCGGCAGTTTTTCTCTGCCAGGCGCAATATTTTTTTTGCTTGGTAGCTTGTCCGCTATTCTTGCGCAAAAATCGCCACAGTTCTCTACCCTGACTGTGACTGCGAATCTTTCTAACTCATCAACGAATTCTGGTCTGAGTTCTGTTTCTGTAAGTGCATACCTGGAGAACGTGCTGCTACTGCTTCGGCGAAGGGCTTCCATAATAAATTCATCATCTATCCTCATCCCGAGCATTAATGCGCCGTGATTATTCAAATACTTCGTCATGGTCCTTAGTTCCTCTCGTGACTCACTCGAAGAACAACTTATGATGCGTGTCTCAAGCTTTTCCGTTGTACTAAGTTCATGAAAGGGTGCTTTCTCAATCCCCAAATATGACAGTATCGCTTGCACTTTGGTCGAAGGTGATTCCACTATCACGGAGTCAATAGACGCTTTCTCTAATAGTAATTTCAAGGAAACTAGCCAGTTCGCTTCTGTTCCAGCGTTATGTTCGCACCATTGTTTCCCTAGTATTAGGCAATAATTTCTACCGCCGCCACATATCAGAGAGGTTGCGATCGATTGAGCGAGACGATCCTCGGACTCCACGTTGCTCTGTCCTTTCCCGAACTACAACCAAGTATATTAACGCTGATTCCCTTAGAACACACACAGCAGGGGTCTGATAATGTTGAATATGCTTCGTAGGGTATAAGCCATTAAGGAAGCGATCGTTGAGGGAAGAGAAGTGGTGCCCTGGAATATTGTTCACTGGCTCCTGCTCTCCAGTACAAATCTTTTCGGGCTT
>JAKFUT010000400.1 GCA_021732565.1 Candidatus Obscuribacterales bacterium | reverse complement strand
GGGATTGGGAGGCGCGGCCCCCCAACTACTGTCTTCCGTCGGACTCGGTGGCGGCACTCGGCCGGGCCCTGGCGGTTGAGCCGGAGCCCCGCCCCACCCGCCTGTCTGACCTTGAGGAGAACCGCTGGTCGGCGCGCCCCATCCCCCCGGCGAAGCAGTGCTTTGGCCACTGAACGGACTATCCAACGGAGCTGGCTCTTCTGCCTTGCTGTGATCAGCCGCCACTGAGCGGCGGATACTTTCTGCCAGGTTCAGCTCTCCATCGTCTGACGCTACGGCTTTACGAACCGGAACTTCCATTCCGAACTTCTTGCCGATGGACCCTCCGGTCGGCACAACGTCGTCGGTCTGCGGCTGAATCTTTGAAAGGCTCTTAAGCCGTGTGCTGGTGGCCAGGAGCTCGTCCTGTTCCATGACGTTTTGATTCTTTTGTTTGTTGCGAGAAGGCGTTGCAGCGGCCGCTTGCTGCGGCTGCTCGTCGTGATCCTCGCCGCCTTTAGGGCGTGCCACGTGCGGGAAGGCAATGCCTCCGCCGCCAGCTTGCTTTTGTTGCTTGCCACCGCCATCTTTGTCTTTGTCCTTTTTGCCAAAGCTGCCGAAAAGATTCTTGATGGTGGTGAACAAATTGGGTTTTTCTTGCGGTACTTCTTTCATGATTTTTCCTGCCAACGCATCCAAGCTCTCGGGCAAACAATCTTCGGGCAACGGTACTTCCAAAGCCGCATCGGCGACCTGTTGAATTGTATGTTTAAAACGATCACAAAGCTCGCAGGATTCGACGTGCTGCGTTACCATCCGGTCGTCCTGCTGAGAAAGAGCCACGTCGAAACGTTGCTGTATCAAAAATCTAAATCGACTGCAATTCATAGACATTGTCTGAGCACCTGCTTATTATCCGCGCCCAAGACACTTGACTACGCCCACTCTCGCTCGATGCAACCAGGCCATTACGTTATCCTGGTGCTCATTCATTACTGTTGCCACCTGCTCCAGGCTGAGCTTCAGCTGATGCCGAAGAATAAAAACCTTTTTCTGTTCTTCCGGTAGGGTATTGATGCAACGTTTGACGCGCTGAGTACCAAGAATGACGGTGGTCTCCCAATCCATCTGAGATGAGCCGTCCATGGTCGGATCTGTCTGCGGACCAGCAGAGAAACCGCCTGACTTGGAATGGTACTTGCCTACCGCTTCGACGATGAAAGTAGACAACATTTCCCAAACTGCCCCTTGTTCGAGCTGTTTGGGTGTCGACTGTTTCACAAAGACGATCGCGTTGCGAAAGGCTTCTATAGTTAGTGCTTCAGCAGCGTCCGGGTCAAGGGTACCAATGAAGGCGATGCAATAAAACATCTCCTGGTGTTGGTACACAAATTCCTCAAGCGCACCTTTACCGCCCTTTTTGAGATCAAGCAGTCTTGCAGAGGCGGCGGTTTCCGAATATGTACGAGAGGGTAGTCGTGCCATGTACGCAAAAAAAGTCCCAAAAAATTTGGCAAGCGAAGAACTGCCCGGACCAACAGTAGCCTGCCGCTCCCATAACCAGTTTACCTAATTCGCGCCCATCAAGTCAGCTTTCGGACCTAAACTGTGGGGGACTTTATCAATTACCTCCGGCTGATATGCTTAGTGCCAGACACCCGGGTTTCTGCAAAGAGAAAACTCTCCTACCCATTACAACCAATATGCCCCAAAAACCGGACTTTATTCTAAGATTTAGCCTTCAAAATATTGAAGATTTCTCACCTGACGCCATTGCTCGCTCGCCTCGTGATTTCAGACCAGGCGACCTGATCAACGCTTGCAACAATGTGGTTATCGAACCGGTGGGGAAAAAGCCCCCGGACCACATCGCCTCCATTGCCAGATTTGTAACTGTTGATTTCTTCGCCCTTGCACACGGTACGGGCCTGTACAACAGACAACCAAAGTTGTGGGAGGGATTGGCAAAAACTGCAACTATACAGATCTTCGTCAAGAAGAAAGGTCTGTTACACAAGACCGAACTTCCAGAATTCGACATGCTGCTTCTTGACCACAAAGGACGCACCATTGCCATTACCCATTACACGGCTCCAGAGTCTTCAGGAGTCAAACACGACTATATGGGACTATTCAAGGAGTTTGTAAAGAGAACCAGGCTTCGCCAGGCTCGCCAGCGCCAGGGAGTGCTTGGAGTATTCGTGTGTTATCCGGCACCGTTTCCTGAGAAGCTTCGGGAGTACGTGATGAAAGAAGCCAATGCCCACGATGCGGTGCAACGTTATGAGTCGGTCCTTCCGGCACTCGGGGTTCCCATTGATCTGTTTGAGATTGACTCCACTGCCAGTACTTCTCCTTCCGGGGCAACTCAATACCCGATTCGGCTTGTGCATCCAGACCTGAACAAGAAGAAGAGCTGGATTCCGGTGGCGGGACGTGGTATCACCATGGAGCTTGAAGGGGAACCGGCAGACATCCCCGATGAAGCCCCGAATTGACAATATGTTTAGTAGAGCCGTCGGTTGCTTCCGGGCACACGGATACTCCGGCTTTGGCAATGATTCCGGCACGGCAACAGAACTTAGCGCGGAATCGTGCCCAAAGCTAAATGACCTGACGTCAACTTCTCGGACCAGGATGGTTTAGTGCGCTTGGTGGCGAAAGTGCCTGCCAAATATCACTTTGCCTTTACCGGCTGTAATCAATACTTGGTGGGACATTCCGGCAACAGAGGTTGTGGAAGTCTCCGTTGCGCCTTGAATTAAGGCTCTTCCGTCCCGGGGCCTTGTCGTGCGGCGGTTTCGATTGGTGAAATCCCACCTGCGGGGCGGAAATCACCATTCTTCTTATCAAGATGAGTTTGTAAGATTAGGGCGGTGGGGTTCGTTAACAATCGCGGCTTCAATTCGACAGTTTCACTCTGTTGGAAACCGTCGATGGTCTACGGTCTGGTGTCCGGAAGTGGACGAAGCGATGCATTACCTCACGACAAGGATTTCGAAAATGACCCATCACTTTAGTGGACCCGTACCGGCCAGCGAACGGCGAAGCCCCCTGACTCTTGGGTTGATCTGGATTACGATGGTAACCTTCTTTCCCTCTGTGGTAGCTGGCTTCCAGTGGTTCAAAGAGGGCATTTCCATGCCGCAGGCAATCGTAGGCACCATATGTAGTTGCTTGATCTTAATTGCCTACACAACACCGATTTGTTGCCTGGCGTCTCGAACGGGTCTGGGGTATGCGGAGTTAAATCGAAGAATCTTTGGTCCGTCATCGTGCCTATTCCTCAACTTCAATATATTGTGGATTTTTACCGCATGGTACGGTTTTACTGCTCTTTGTCTGGCCGAAGGATTAACAGGACTGTTTCACTGGCACTTGCCACTCACGCTGTTGGCTTGTGTCTTAGGACTGGCCATGGCATTCAACAACTTCTTCGGATTCAAGGGCATAGCCAATTTTGCTCGGTATTTTGCCGCACCGATTCTGGTGGCCTGGGTTTTGTACTCATTCTTCAAAACTGTACCGACATGCCCGGTGGCTATCATGCACGATGCGGGTCGGGTTGACCTTAGTCATGCAATAACGATTATTTCGACTTTTGTCATTGGCATAGCGGTTTGGGGAAACGAAGCAGACTACTGGCGCTATGGAAAACCGCGACTGAAAGCTGCCCTCATACCTTTATCGCTTTCCTTATTGATTGGTCAGATCTTGTTTCCGTTAACAGGGTGGATGTTGGCCCGTATGACCGGTATAACTGATTACGGCCCGGCCACTGAGTTTCTCAATAACTATTCATTCGCTGGCATAGCGGTCATTGGCGGGTTGGTGCTGGCAGCGTCTCAATTTGCTGCTAACGATTCAAATCTGTTCGGTTCGACTCTGGCGTTGAAAGCAATCAAGTCCATGAGTCACAAGAAATCAGTTGTAGTTCTGGCTGGGCTGGGAACCATCACCGCCGCATGGTTAGCTAGCTTTGGTGCGGCTAAGGCACTGGAGTCTATTGCAGCGTTGAACTGCGTATTTCTGCCCGCTCCTACAGTTATAGTACTGACGGAAATTTTTCTGATTCGAAAATTTCTTTGCCGGAATAGAGAGCACGAATGGGGCGTGGTGGGCGAATCAAGCTCAGCATCCAAGCAAGCAGCACTTCTGGCCTTGATGTGCGGGATAGTTGTCGGTGTTGCCACTTCTGGTGTGGTACCACAATTGGCATCATGGCATGTGGGAATTTGCCCTCTTCAAAGTTGGGTAACATCGTTACTGGTTTACCTGCCGTTGCGAGTGATCCAGGAACGCCGTCGCAGTTCCGTTATGGTGCGAGAACTCGTTCGGGTGCCAGTGAGTGCTGACGACAGACGATAAATGACTGATCAACCCCAAGGCGCCGGGCGGGCCAGTATCGTTTTCCGACCATCCCGGGTCGGACTATGGCAAAATGGACATACTCGCGGGCTATCAACATTAAATTGGCATTCGAAAGAATGAAGTGGTTACTGAAAGAGCTCCAGCGACTGTATGATTCGCGACAAAATTGTTTGTTCTGCCGGCGAGAGAACTTTTGACCCGGGTGTCGTATCAGGGCGGAAGACGTCCTCAGGGGTGGAGCCTTTCATTCGATGGTTGACATATTCCTGCGAACTCTGGATAACCCTCATAGTCCATTTCAGACCATGGTCCCTAAGTAGATGAATCCAGTTACTGGATTCATCGGGCTGAGGCCGTCGTTGTAAGAATTTCTGAAAGAGAAATGAAATGACTTCCGCCTCACTCAGGTGGCGCGCCGTGACCAGACTCTCTCCGGCAAAATAGGCCCCCCAATGTTTCAACATCTCAATCGAGTCGTTTCTTTCATTCCCGGAGAGGCTCGCTGTACTCCAGGCGAGCCTGTTGGCGCTGGCGAAATTGTGGTGTTCACATTGATACTGTGCCAGGTGGCGAATCTTTTCATGGAGGCTGTGGCGCAGTCGATCCATTCCCATTCTAAATGCCATTTGCTGGAGCCCGGTCGGGGCAATTTCGTCAGCTAACACTCGCTTACGCAAGGAGTTAAGGGTTACTTGCAAATTGCTCAACACTACACTCTCTGCAGAGAGTCTTCCCTCTTGGTGCAGCAGGTTCGCCCAGACTAAGACCGCTGCCCAGTCATCCAGATGTTGATCCAACATCCTTAAGATGGAGGATTGAGCGGTGGGAAAATCTCCAATGGCGATGGATGCTTTTGCGTAGTAGAGTCTTGCCTGATCTTCCATTGGAGGCTGGTGAAGAAGTTGAGCATAATAGTGTTGTGCTGCTAATTCTCCTTCGGGCAAGCTTTTATAACAGAGATAAAGCAAGTTGTCAGTTTCAATACGGTCTTCTTTCTTGATCAAATTCGATATCCACAGTGGACCCTGATAACCATGCGCCTTTATCATAAGAGATCTGGCTTCTTTGAACTGCTCCACTGCTTGAGCATAATTGCCCCGGTTCATTGAGAGTGTTCCCTGGTGCATCCGTGACAATGCTCCCACGTGCGGCGGAGCGTTTGTTGATTTTGCCGTGTTTGATACCTGTGCAAGCTCATTCAGTGCGGCTTGCACATCCCTGGCTTGCACATCCTTTCTAGTGGCTAGAAAATCGGCTTTTCTAATTGCCGCAACTAAAGCAATTGTCTGAGTTCGTCCCTGTCTAATTATCTGTTCAAGCTTTCTTAGTGCTTCTTCTTCCTCTCCGCGGGAAAAACAATCTTGTGCCTGTTCTATGGACTTGTAAGGTGAAAGAAGTCCAAAAGCCTTAATGGTGTGAGTTGGTGGTGCCGCACTGTAACCCCTGTGTTTCGCCGCTGCGAAAGGCGCTATGAATAAGAGTGCTACCACCTGTAGTGCGGTGGACATTCTCCAGTAAATCGTTATCGCCCCCGCTTTCTGCGGCTGCGTGATGGAGGTGACCATGTCTGCGTCCGCCTCCGCCTCGTCTGCCACCGTCTTGAGCATATTTCTTAGCCACTCAACGGAAGTTGGTCGCTTCGAGGGAGCTTTTTCCAGGCATTTCTCGACAATAAACTCAAGTTGCCGCGGATATTTTGCGTGCCCGACACTGGATATTGGCCTCACTTGGCTGTGCACATGTTTATCCATTACTCCCAGCGGCGAATCTGCAGAGAACGGAGGTGCGCCGGTGAGACACTCGTAGAGTATGCAGCCCAAAGCGTATATGTCGCTGGACGCAGTTGGCCTCTCTCCTTTGCATTGCTCGGGACTCATGTAGTAGACGCTGCCGACAAGCGCACCAGACTGCGTGAGTGTGCCGAAATTGTTGCCGATGGCCGCGGCAAGTCCAAAATCCACAACCTTTGCGGTTTCGTTTCCCTCACCGCAAGGAGTGATCACAATGTTATTTGGCTTCAAGTCGTGATGGGTAAAACCGATCTCGTGCACCGCGGCCACAGCATCGCAAGTAGCAATAATGATCGCTAAGACCCGTGGTAAAGAAAGTTTTTCAATCTCCAGCAAAGTTCGCAGGCTTTTGCCTTCGATGAACTCCATGGCGATATAAGGAACGTTGTTCCATACGCCAAAATGATAAAACTGCGGGATGTTAGGGTGGACCAGTTGAGAGAGTACTTTTCCTTCTCTATCAAACCGCTCAAGAGAGATACGGTCTCCACTGAGACCAGGGTGCATAATTTTCAGCGCGACTCTTCTATCCAACCCGAGTTGTTTGGCATCGTAGACTTCTCCCATGCCCCCCTCTCCCACGAGAGACAGCACTTCATACTTTCTGTCGAAGATGGAACCTGGCGGCAGCCTGGTGTTATTAATTGTCTCAGTCATCTCAAAAGCAGCAGGCGGCAGGAAGTACCCACAAGATCTTGGACAGGTAGAGCAAGGTACTCAAGGCTATTCCCTTAGACTGGCGTGTTTCCCCCTGCTGTTGATCAGGATGGATCGCCGATTTGGGGTTGCACAGGTTGTTTGCCCGCTAAATGCAAGCGTCACCCCGACCTTGCGTTCTTAAAAATGAGACAGCAGTGATGCCCGGATCACTTGGTGTCTTTCTGCTTGCTCGCCGAATTGACGAGGCGGAAAGCTTCAGCGGGCTCCTGTGGGCAAGGAGACAGTCAAGCCAAGATCGTGCCAAATTGAGCTGATATAGTTTGTCAAATGACCACCCGACACGGGAAGTGGACCTACGATTCAAACCGCCGTTTCAATATTCACCGTGAACAGCGTTACCCGTTCACTGTTTTCTGGCGTTAAATGCTTTCTCGCGGAGAATCGGACTTGTTCAACAAACCTGCGTCTGGAACGACCGTATTTTGCAAATATCTACTCAGGCGCAGCGTTTACCGGAATTAGTCGCTTGACTTCAATAGGCGCAGTCCATATTATCATGAAGCCGGACTCATAAAAAGGGTGCGCAACCGAATGCCGTTTCAGGTGCGTTTTACTAAACTAATTACTTTACTGGCCCTCGTCCTGGCGACAGGCGCACAGATGTGCACCCGCAGCGCGTGGGCTTACAACTATGATGACCTGGTTTGCCTGGTTACCGCTGAGCAAAAAGCTCTGGGGAAGAGCGATGGGACCGGGTCTCTTGATGAACGTCTTCGGGCGGTGGAAATAGCCGTTTTGGGACACGCGGGTTCAGGGACCGAGAAGAAACGCTTGAATCTAGTTTGTGCTCGGCTGGGAATGAACACTGTGCAGCTTGAAAGCGTCTCTGAAAAGGTCCACAAATTGGCACCGTCTGCGGCGAGCGCTCCAAAGACCCAGACCGGGGCTGTCTCCGGGCAGCATGCAACCATGAAAAAGCTACCGGGCACACTCGAACCAAAACAAGACACCACGATTGTAACCCCGGACTCCTCCGATTCTACGCCCGATTCGCCAACTCCCGCCAATATAGATGTAGGCGTTTCTAATCGCAGCGATCAGCGCTCCCCGGGAAACATGTTTGGCAGGAATCGGGGAATCGCCAGAGAGGCTGTAGGAGCACCAGCGCGCAATGATCGACCGGCCCGGGATATCACTGCCAACCAAAAGAGTCGTATTGCCAGTGCCAAAGCGGACGCTCGTGCTACGGTCAAGGCAGCACTACGTATTGCTCAGGGCGGAACAGATTCTTCTGGTAGGGCAGCGCTTCGGACCCCTGCCAGGGCGGACGCTACCGTCGGAACTTTGAGCACAAACGTCGGTGCCGTAAGTGGTGGGAATGCAAGCAACGTTGGCTCTGTTAGTCGGGTAACCAGCGACAGCTCTGACGCTCCTTCCATTAATGGAACTGGTGACGGTCAGACGACCACCGCCAGCGAAGCGTGTTCAACAGCAGCTATGGGCGACACTGGCACTCCTGCCACCATTGGTAGTGCCGAAGCATTCTCCAGCGACACAGTTGCGTCTATCACTGTCGATAATGATTCTGCGGTTACGGCTAATTCATCAGGAATTGAGGCTCGGGACCCATTGGCCGCAAACCCGATAAGAGATCGTGTAACTGCCCTGGAGCCGTTCAGGTTTGTATTTGACTCGTCTGCAGTCATTGTTCTTGCAATCATTTGTGGTGGCATCTTCCTCACTGTGAGGATTCTTTCGAAGCGTTCTGCAACCCTTCACCGTTTGCGGCGCACAGCGATCAGGCCCAAGTTGGCAACGGAAGTTCCTTTTGCTTCGGAATCATCAGTGGAGGAGTTCGCCCCCAACGTGGTCAAACCAAATTTAATCGGAACAGACTCTCCCACCCCGTCGAGAATTGAAAGCGCAAGACCAGAGGTAGTCGACCGGAAGATGCCGCCGGCATCTGATCCTCGTGCTTTATTGGCCTCGATGCGCACAGAAGTGGAGGGGGTCTTACCACCTGCTTCGTTAAGTCGAGTTGTGACACCACTCGGGGCGGCGGGGGGATTGCCAGTGCCGACGCGAGTAGTTGAAAACCGACCATGGTCGTCGATGCCGGTGAGCCCCCATGAGTCAGTCGGGGCACCTATTGGAGCCCCGGATTCCCCAGCAATTGGTGGACTGCCAGTGCCGGCCCGAATTGCGGGTTCATGGGATGCGGCACCGTTTGGGGCTGCGGCAGGATTGCCAGCGACGGCGCGAGCTTGGTCACCGATTGGATCACCCGATGCCGGAGCGATTGGTGCGGCGGCGGGATTGCCAGTTACGGCCAGAATTGCGCCACCCGCAGGTCCGGATGCGGTACCGGCTAGTTCGGCTGTTGGATTGCTGGTGGCGGCCAGAATTACCTCACATGCTGCTTCACCGAATGCGGTACCAGTTGGTTTGGCGGGTGGATTGCCGGTAACAGCCAGAATTACGTCACCCGCTGCTTCACCGGATGCGGTACCAGTTCGT
>JAKFUT010000202.1 GCA_021732565.1 Candidatus Obscuribacterales bacterium | reverse complement strand
ATTCAGCATCATCACAAATGCCATTGAAGAACAGACAAAAGCACCAGGCTGAATCGGTTGTGCAATCAACAAATAATGTAACGCCTGGAAACCAAAAACCGGCACCATGGCGGGGAATTGCGCGGACTGCCGCGATAGTGTGTCCGTTAGTTTCTGCGACCCTGCTGCTTGAGATAATCTTTCAGTGGGACCTGGTGGAGCTTCTCACTCCATTCATCGAGCCGGGAGTGGTTGGTCTTACATGGCTGGCCTTTTGCGTGACTTCCCTTTTAGCATTTTTTGTGCTGGTTTGCGCCAGAGGAGCAAAGCCTCTGGATAGAATTCTACCGATGGCCAGCACCGCCGTAACGTTAGCGCTGGTTCTTACAGTTGATTTCACCAATTTAATGCTTGATTTCGACTTTAAATACAATGTGGGAAATCGCCAAAAATGTGTGGCAGAATTGCTGGCCACGCCCGGAAAGGTAGATGGCATAGTCAAGCTCCCAACCACTTTCGGCTTTCTTTCTAAAGGGGGCGGCGAAGTGGAGGTAATAAGAAACCGAACGAATCGTTCAGTCCTCTTCTTCACCTATCGCGGGGTACTCGATAATTACTCCGGGTTTCTTTACAGCGAAGACGGCAGCACTCCTTCTACGGGAAAGGGTCCCGACGAATACAACCAGGTAAGGAAACTACAGGACCACTGGTTCTTTGTTGCGCACTGGTAATAATATGAAATCAATTTCGGTAAGATGCCCGGCAAAAATAAATCTCACCTTCGATATATTGAATCGGCGAGCGGACGGCTACCATGACATCGAAACACTTTTTCAAAGCATAAGTCTGGAAGACGAAATCACATTTACTGCGATGGAAGCTGATGAGTTCAGCGTCGAGTTTACATGCTCAAATCCGTATGCCCGCCGCTCAATGCCCATGGACTCTTCCAATCTCATCGCCCGGGCAGCGAATGCCCTGTTTTTGCATACTGGTTTGAGTAGAAATTGGAAGATAGAAGTTGATATTCAAAAAACAATTCCTATTGCAGCAGGTTTGGCTGGAGGCAGTAGCGATGCCGCTGGAACGTTAATCGCGCTGAACGATCTTTTTGATACCCGATTAGGAGTTGAGGAATTATGCAAGCTGGGTGTCTCAATCGGAGCAGACATACCTTTCTGCGTTGCAGGCGGCACCCGCATTGGCAGAGGAATAGGTGAGGTTCTGACCGAAGTTAAGCCTGCTGTAAGCCTGATCTATTGCATAGTCAAGCCACGAAAGATCTCTGTGTCGACTGCTCAGGCATATTCTTCCTATCACCATTACAAAGGGGAGATACGAAAACCTAATATTGCCAATGCCACTCGTGGTTTGGAAACGGGAGATATCGAAATGGCATTGTCGGGTCTGGGCAATGTTTTCGAACCGATGATTTTTGCTGAACATCCGCAACTTGCTGAGTTGAAAACCAAATTACTAAATTTTGGAGCATGGGACTGCCATATGAGCGGCAGCGGACCAACGCTTTTCGCGGTGGTACCGTCCAGAGAGATGGCGCATCACTTGCGACGCGCTTTACTCAATGACGATGAATTGGGCTTTTTCTATGGAACAGATGAAGTATTTACGGAAGGACAGCCACCACTGGATATCAGAATTGCAGAAAGCTGCAACCATGGACCTCGAGCACTCGTTAAGGCATCAAGAGACTGAAAATTATGGGGAAGAAAAAGCACTCGTCAGCGGAAGCATCAACCAAACCAACAAAGCCTGCCTCAACTAAAGCTTCGGCAAGTGAAAAGGCATTGCCAAGCAAGCCTTCATCAAAAACAACACCGGCATCAGCTGGAGGCAAGACTTCGGCGAGGGCAAAAACTGCATCGAAAAGTAAGCCCTCCTCAAAGACAACAACAGAATCGGCTGGAGGCAAGACTCCGGCAGGGGCAAAAACTGCATCGAAGAGCAAGCCTTCTTCAACGACAACAACGGCATTGGCCGCGGGCAAGACTTCGGCAGGGACAAAAACTGCGTCGAAAAGCCGGCCTTCTTCAACGACAACAACGGCATTGGCCGCGGGCAAGACTTCGGCAGAGACAAAAACTGCGTCGAAAAGTAAGCCCTCTTCAAAGACGTCCACACCGGCCGGAGGTAAGACTTCTGTATCAGAAACTTTAGCGGAAAGCAAACCCTCAGCAAAGACCTCAACACGAACTGACTCACGTGGTACTACAGCAATTTTGAAGAAATCCGGTCATGGTTCCGCTTCTGGTCGAACCGGTGGTGGCGAGCAGACTGTGGCAAAGTCCAAATATGGTAAGAAAAAAGTTCCTGGCGTGACCTCGACCTCTCAAGAAGATGCTGAGGAAATGATGAGGCTACTTTGCAAACGCTATCCAGATGCAGAGTGCGAGCTAACCTATCACAACGATTTCGAATTGCTTACATCGGTCATTCTTTCTGCTCAAACCACCGATGCGAATGTCAACAGAGTAACCCCGGCATTGTTTGCGAAGTACGCTACACCTAAGGCATTGGCTGAAGCGGACATTGACGAGATCAAAAAGATGATTCGCTCCACTGGTTATTTCAACGCCAAAGCAAAATCGATACAAGAATGCGCACGAGGAATTGTCACCAGATTTGGTGGCATTATTCCTAAAACTCTTGAAGAACTCATCACTCTTCCCGGCGTTGGACGCAAAACAGCCAATGTTGTACTGGGAGTGCTTCATAGCGTACCCGCCTGGACCGTCGATACGCATGTTCAGCGTCTGGCTCAACGGCTGGGATTCACCACGGAAGAAGAGCCCTACAAAATCGAACTGGCCCTTCAGAACCTATTTCCAGATAAAGACTGGACTCAATTTTCCATAACATTGATTTGGCACGGCCGCCGAACGTGCTACGCCAGAAATCCAAATTGCCCGGAATGTCCGATCAATCATCTCTGTCCGAGTTCATCCGTCTGAACGAACCAGCAACGTCCATGCAACGCGCACTGGCGCTACATAAGGTCTCAGGACACCATCGAACGCAGCGCCTGCCGGTGACTTGACCCGTCAGTTCCGGTGGGCGCTGGCGAGATAGACAGAAGCGGCAGGAGCAAAGTCTCCTGCCGCCATAAAAGTTTTGCCACCGATTAAGGACGAATATCCCCGGCAATCAACCTATTCTGCAATCACAGACGATGTTTACAGTCTCACGAGCCCACCTGGATTATTCACCGATCTATTCATGAACAAATCGGGTCAACCTATTCTGCAACTGAATAGGAGCGCCGCCGTGGGCGCATATTCCCGTAATAACCGCTCAGAACAGAGTTATAGCTGCCGTACCTGGGTGTCCTGATTGAAGGTTGTCCGCTCCAATTGGGTGCTGCTATGTTGGAAATGTTCCCACCCAGCATGCTACCTCCGCCCATTCCGCCGTAGCCACCGCCAAATCCACCGCCGATGAACCCCTGACTATTGTAGGCTCCTCCGCCGGCAATCATTTGCTGCTGCCCATCCTGAAAGACTCTCTCGGCCTCGTTTTCAGTTCCCTGATTTGCCTGAACATTGGTCAAATAACGGTTGGATGCGGCGCCCTCTTGCTGGGCATACTGGGAACTCATCTGGGTCGAAGTGTTATCCAGAGAGGAGTCGAAATTGGAGAAACCCTGTTCGATGGTGGCGTCAGCGGAACCGAGCCCCTGAGCAAGAACGGCCGGCGCTTGCAATATCAGTACCGAAAGAGCACTTGCTAAGACAATCGCGCGCGTTTTCATTTGTTTTCATCTCCCAAGCTTCACACTCCTATGTTATGCCCGGGACCGTGAGGAATCTGTAGGTGAATAATTCGATTTAATTTGGAATTGGCGGGTTGGTTTGACGACCCCCACAAGGTCCACTTACAGAAGGTATTCGGCGTTCTCCGCTCAGACCCCGGGTCTCCGCCCCGCAGGATGACACTACCACACTACACGTGATCTTTACGAACCATAGATTGAGATCAAGATGCTCACTTTCAGGAAGTGCAGCGACCAGCAGATTTTCGGACGACCTGAGGGCAGCTTGCCCGCAAAATGTCGACCATTGTTAGTCGAATGTAGAGCCGCTTAGATGTGACAAGCCTCACTTGTTCGGGAGATCATCGGTGTAATCACGATCGTCTTCGGCTGATGCTCCAGTCTCCTTCCTCGCCCCAGATCGAAACCCGGCGACAAACCGGCTAAAGAGAAACCAGGTGACAAGCCTGCTGACGAAAAGTCGGCTGATAGCAAGCTACTCAAGCCCCCCTGGAATGCCTCTGCCGAGCACGGGACAAGGTTTGGTTGTTCGGTGTCTGCAGAATGACCTGTCGTACAGACCGCGTATTGCAAATCAACGCTACATTGCTCTGAAAAATCCGGACGAGTCAATACTTGCGTTTGGTGATCCAATCGATTATCTTGAGACTTACAATTGCCCTTGGCGGTCTGGAAAGTGAGAGGGAGTGCTAGATTTCATTGCGAGGCTTGCAGCGCCGGGACGCGCTGAGGCTTTCGCCCCAAGCTGCGATGCGCGGCCGACAGACGAAGAAGATCTCAACACCGACAATGAGAATGTTCCCAGTCCATTTGAAGGAATGCAGTTTCGCTTTCCTCTGAGAAAATATCAACAAGAAATCCTTGAGCTAACAAGAAGAAAGCTTGAGCGCGGCGAGCGCGCACTGCATATAGTGGCGCCGCCGGGCGCAGGAAAGACAATCATCGGTCTACAGATTGTATGTGAACTTAAAGAACCCGCCCTTATTATCTCCCCGACTACAACTATTCAAGCGCAATGGGGGGAGAAGCTCGGACTGTTTCTACCGCCCGATTGCGCCGAAACAAGCACTGAACATCTTATCGGGACGCATGAAGACAAGCCTCTAAAACCGATAACCTTACTTACTTACCAGGTGTTATCTACCACGAGCCGCGAGCAGGAGTATCTTGAAAAACTTGCTCATCAGGCATGGGTGCAGGAATTGGTGTCGGGCACGGCCAATAGCATGGGTGGCGCCGAGCTACGCATTCTTGAGCTGTTGCAGAACAACAAGAAGGCATATGACAAGGAGATCTCACGTCACGTAACAAGACTTCGACGTAAACTCACTCACGTGCTTGACCTGAAGGAAGTTTTGCATCCCAATGCCCTTTCTCTCATCCAGGCACTGAGACGACAAAAATTCAAAGTGGTTATTTTCGACGAGTGTCACCACCTCACTGATTACTGGGCCGCTATTATGGGTCAGGTCGTTAAGCGGTTGGATGCCCCCCTGGTGATCGGTCTTACAGGAACCCCGCCAGAAGGCAAGTCTGCGGGGCAGGAAACTCGGTATATGTCTCTGGTGGGAGATATAGATTATCAAGTCCCGACACCGGCCCTGGTGCGCGAAGGGGGATTGGCACCATTCCAGGATCTCGTTTTGTTTACTCGGCCCACTCCGACGGAAGAGCAGTTTCTCGAACTGCAACACCATGCGTTTCATGATCTTGTGGTCGAGCTCACGCACGAGGCAGACATCGGTGCCGGCGAAAAATTCACTCGACCGAAAGCCACTCCGTTAGGTGTAACGAGCAAAATCGCTAAGGAAGAACCTGAAAACGAACGGGTGATCCAGCCCCCGGCAGACGATACCCGGGAAATTGAAGCTCCTCCGCATAATCGGCGGGAGCATTCAGAGAAAAGATTCAACTCGAAGAATCTTCAACCCGGCCGAGATCACGTGTTGGAACCTGCTGCACCAACCGCAGTGGTCGAACCGGGGCATTTAGAGAGGGATGAAGAACAAGATTTAGTTATCGACTTCGACTCATCTACCGGCGATGACTTTGCCGATGAACTGGAAGCACTCTATAGCACAGATGCTGTTCACGTTAGCACCACAGACGATGCAACGGAAGATTCAACACCACTTGAGCCATCTTCACGAACTGATGCTACCGAATGTAAGGTCTTTGGCGGCGAAAATTCTTTTGTGAAATCCTCCGGCCCATGCAACGACGATGCCAGTAACACTTCTAAGGTCACAAAAAAAACTGGCAGTGGGCGAACATCAAGAACAGAGAAGCAGTCTGGAAGTGCAAAGAACCGTCCACAGCCCGTTTGCCAGGAACCATCCCAGACAGGAGGGAAGTCGGCCTCATCGGCACACAAATCGGCCGGGCAAATTCAAGAGAGTTCGTTACTCACAAGATGGGTGACAGAAAGGCTAGCAGGCGCCAGCGCAGAAAACTGGGACAAATTCCTGCTTCAAGAAGGAAAGCTTTGCGCCGCAATGTGCCGATATTCCTGGAAGTTCAAGCTGAAGCTTCCAGAAGAAGTGGAATTGTCCAACGATCTTATGCAAGCCCCACTTTTCATTGACGATTGGATGTGGATTCTGGAGGACTTCTCCCTAAATTATCTAAAGCTAAGCGCTTCTGTCGAGAATCATCAGCTATATGAAAGAATTCGTCAGGCTATAGCTAAGCTCGGGTACGGTTTAACAGAGAAAGGACTGCGCAAGCAAGCGTCGCCTGTCGATCGTGTTCTTGCATTTAGCCGAAGCAAGTCCAAGGCAGTGGCCGAGATTCTGCAAATCGAATACAAGACTCTCGGTGAGCGTCTCAGGGCGGTGGTGGTAACAGACTTCGAAAAGATGTCTGCAACTGCGACACGATCGGTGAAGGGCATTCTCAGCGAAGAATCGGGTGGCGCTATTGCTGTGATGAAGGATCTTCTGGCGGATTCCATAAGCGAACAAGTGAATCCCTGCCTCGTTACCGGCTCGCTCATTTTGATTGACAACAGAATAGCTGAATTGTTTCAGCAGGGAATCAATGAATTGCTAGCCGAAGAGGGGTATGGATTTAAGACCACACTGGAAGCTGTAGCCGGTGAGGAGTTCAGTCAACTGAACTCCTCATCGGCAGAGTGGGAATCTCGCATTTATGTTGGTCTGGCCACTTGCTTGCTGGCTCGCGGCGTTAGCAAGGTTCTCGTTGGCACGCGAGGCATTTTTGGCGAAGGATGGGACTGTCAGTCGCTGAACACGCTGGTTGACCTTACAACAACGACAACTCCGATGTCGGTCAAACAACTGCGCGGCAGATCAATTCGAATCAACACGTCAGACCCGCTCGGCGCATGTAAAGTCGCTAACAACTGGGACGTAGTGTGCATTGCTCCCCATTTGGAAAAAGGATTGAATGATTATCAGCGATTCGTACGCAAACATGATGGATTCTTTGGAGTTTGCGACGACGGTCAAATTGAGTGCGGAGTCGGGCATGTGCACCCGTCTTTCTCCGAACTAACTCCGGCAGAGGTCTTTGCTGGTTCTTCCGCATTCAACACGGAGATGAAAGAGCGAGCAGCCCACCGAGCAAATATCTACCAGCAGTGGAAAGTAGGCGAGCACTACAGCAACGTTACTATCGGATGCGTCGAAATCGCCGACATGAAACAGCTGCACCTGACGCCGCCATATTTGCGAAAGAGTTTGCCCTATGCCGATCATGCCAGACTCTTACAGGCGAATCTATCTGGTGTAGGGGTGGATTTTTTTGTAGCGGGAGCTGTGCCAGTGGTAGCAACAGCCGTCGCGGCGTTGATTTTCCACTGGAATGTTCTTCTGTGCTGCATACCTGCAGTGTTGATGCTAATACTCGCGGTGAGGCGCTACTGCAACCTTTATCAACGTCTAAAGCTCGAAACCTGTCAGCCTTGCACAAGGGAATCGGGATTGACGTCCATCGGTATTGCTATCTTGAGAGCGCTCCAAAAGCAGAAGATAATTCCTCGCATAGTGCCAGCTACTGCGGTCCGTGTAACGACCAGAAGCAACGGTAGTTTGCGAGTTTTCCTCGACACCGCCGACCCGAAAGACGCGCAGGAATTTGTCAAATGCGTAAAAGAAGTTATTGAACCGATAAAGGCCCAACTGTATCTTTTACCAAAATTTGAATATATGGCAGAAACAACACGCCGGTCAGGGAAAACATCGCTCAACACAGATAGCAAAACGAAACAAGGCAGCAAAGAAAAACGGACTTCACAGACCAACGGCCCGGGCAAGACAAAATCAGCACCATCGCCAAAGACCCCGGCGAAGCGAGTCCTTCCGACGAGTACAGCATCCGGGTCAAAGAAAAAGATTCCTCCCGTCAAAAATCAAGCAGGCACAGTAGGACGAAGTAGCTCGTTGACTCTCGCGATAACCGCACATCTTTCAAATTTTGCTTGTGCCGGCGGGAATTTCATTCAGACACTCATATATGACACGGCAGACTGGCTGAACTCCCCTTACAAATTTGGGAAGGATAAGGAGGCGAAACTACAGTATTCCATTGAATCAACGTTCTTCAAGAGCTATCTGAAAACAGAAGCAGAACTGCGGTTCAATGGATATTACGTGGTTCCGTCAATATTCTCCAAATCTCAAAAGGGTCGACAAGATTTTCAACAGTGCTGGAATAAATACGTAAGCCCCGGAGAGATATTCGCTGCCGCAACCAAACAAGACGTGGTCAGGAAGTATTTCGGAAAAGGCGCAATCGTCTCGCGGCGAATGATTTGGGAATAGCCCCGGCGAGTATCCAACAGTGGAATCATTGGCCGATGATGCCCCAATGCACTGCTGGCGTATGCATTTCAACTCGATTTAAGGAAACGTCGTCATCGGTAAGGACAGCGCAACTGAAAACGGCTGTTATCCCAGTTCTTCACGAAGAAGCATTTGAGATAGCATCTGGTATGCCTGCTCGTCTAAAATGTTGTCTTGCAAAGCTCTCTCGAGAAAGAGCCTTTCCTCAGTGGAAACTCGTCCATCAGCCAGAATGAGTGCTTTCAATGCTTGCGCATCATACTTAGTAACTCGCTCTGCATCCTTCAGGATGTCTTTGAGCGCTTGTTCCAGCGTTCGGAGTGAGGCCACGGAAACTCTCCTTCTTTCTGCTTATTTAACCAGATTATACTTAACTGACTGACGCAGGGGCTTGAAGTGATGGATAGTCACGAATCAACTGAAATCTCCGTTATCGAGCTGAAAGCAAGACTGGACCAGGGGGAACAGCTTCCACTTCTCGATGTTCGCGAGCCGTTCGAATTGGAAATATGCTGTTTAAACAATACCTTTCACATTCCGATGGCGGAATTGCGGTTCAAAATGGATTTGTTGGAAGCATATAAAGACAAGGAACTGATAGTGTATTGCCGCACTGGCAGACGAAGCGCCATGGCGGTCATGTTCTTGCGCGATTGTGGATTTATCGCTGCCAAGAATCTCGCTGGCGGAGTTCATGCCTGGTCGGACAACATTGACCCTTCTTTCAAGAAGTACTAGTACCGCTTCACAGAGACAGGGAAGATGATCAGTTAC
>JAKFUT010000203.1 GCA_021732565.1 Candidatus Obscuribacterales bacterium | reverse complement strand
TGAGCCACTTATACTGGCTATCTCTGACCCGTCTGGCGAAAAACCGACGCCCCAGACGATGTTTCCGGTTGGGCGTATCTCTTTCAAAACGGTGCCTGACGCTGAGCTAATTATTCGGATCGAATCCATCCGTTCCAACCGCGATGGTTTTCTCATTCGGTGATATAGCCGCTGACCACATTCGCTTTTCGGGTTCTGATGAGGTTGAAGGCTTTGAGGAAAGAAAACGGTGCTGTCCGGTGGATAGGTTCCAAATTCCCAGCCCGTCATTACTTACTGAGGCAAGCAAATTTCCGCTTGATGAAAGAGCTAAGCCTAAGATGGCTCGATGATGAGCATCGAGACTTTTCAATTTCTTGCCGGTAGTGGTGTCAAATACGTCTATGGGCGCCAAATCGATTCCATACTCATGGGTACCCGCGAAAATTTCTTTCCCGCCTTTGCTGAAGACTAACGAGCTGTAACGCGGTCCGATGTTCTTCATTGAAACCTTTTCGTTGGCTCCGATTTTACGAACGCTTAAATCGTGCGCGCTATTATCTGCAATAGCCAGATAGTCTGCTTCCGGTGAAAAAGCCACAGGCATTACGCCATCGTTATTACCGGGTAACGACATCAGCTCTTTGGAAAGTGACCTGTCAAATACAGCGAGCTGGCGTCCTGCCGTAGCGATACGCTTGCCGTTGGCGGAGACCGCAATAGCAAAGCCATCCGATCCGACCTTTGAAAGTAGCCGGCCGTTCGCTGCGGACCGCACTTCGGTATCCGATCCGCCGCCACCACCAACCACGACGTCCTTTCCGCCTGGCAGGAAATAGACTTGCGCTCCCTTTACGGTGAAGTCATTTACTCCAAGGTGAATGCCATGCTGCGGCAGACTGGACATTGGTTCGTTAGATCGAGCAGTTAGTGTCCACATTGACAGAACCAGGATAGCAATTACGAGTCCAGCAATTCGCAATTCAGGTACTCCACGATTTGTGTATCTTAGATTAGCAAACGAATATCGTAACACTGTTCGCTCTATCCGTCGTTGCTAACAGTGCGCGTCGGAGCGGCCTATGCGTTTCTCAATGCGATACCAATGAATAGAGTTTGTTGGCAATCAGTCGGTGAAATCATTCACCATCGCGTCGGTGTGGAAAGCTGCTGCCACGGCTGGAAAAACCGGAAGAAATAGGGTTCCAGCTCTCGTATCAGCGCCTGGCGCTGGTCATCGTGCTTCTCCCAGATGGTTTGGTAAAGCGATTGCAGCTTCTGCGTTAGCACCGCCTCGTCCACTGTCACTATCTTCCCCGCATCAAGAAGCACGCGACCACGACTAATCACCATGTCGATGTGGTCGGGTTCGGCCTTCTGTAGCACCGCGGCGTATGGATCGTGGCCAGGCCAGAGGTAGGGCGTTGCCAATCGCTTCGAATTCAACAACACCATGTCAGCCCGATAGCCTGGTTGAAGCCTGCCAATACCCTGTCGCCGGAACGCCCTGGCGCCATTGACAGTTGCCATTTCAAAAACTGTACGTGCGGACAAGCCCCTCGACCAGGGATCACGCGCAGGGAAGACTGCGCTCGGAGTGCGTTGAATGTAAGCGGCAAGTCGCATCTCATCCAGGAAGTTGCTTCGCTCCGTTAGTCCTTGCCCATCGGTGCCGAGGGCAACGATCATCCCGGCCGCCTGATACGCGGACACTGGCGCGAACCCGTTACCAAGGCGTAGATTCGAAGAAGGATTGTGAACCGTCACCACCCCATGCGAGGCAAGCAGCTCAAGGTCATGTTCACCGTACCAGACGCCGTGACCGCACGATACATTCGGTCCAAGAAAACCGATTTCAGCCAGGTACTCCGTCATCGTTCGGCCTCTGGTCTGCAGAGCCCACTGCCGCTCAAGTGGTGACTCGCTATTGTGAAGGTGCAAGCAAGCCCCCTCGGCAGCCGCGGTCTGAGCCGCGAGTCGCAATTCGGCTTCCGTGCACCACTCGGGTCCATCGGGAGCAATCACCAACTGAATTCTGTCCCCGAACTTCGCTAAAAGCTCATCCCTGGTCTTGAAGTAGGTGTCTCCGGAGTTGTAAACCCCCGTCAATCCCAACCCTTGGTCCTCGACTCGATGGCGTAACTCAGTCGGCAGCATCGCCAGGAACTCCTCGTCTGAACCATAGACATAGCCATTCTGCGATCGCAGAACGGGGGCATAGATGAGGTCGAGCCCAAGGTCTAAATATGCCTGTATTACGGGGGTGTGATTGGCTGGCCACGCCATGTCCATGGTCATCGTCACTCCCGAACGGACCAATTGAATCGCCGATACCAGAGTGTTGAGATAGTTGAACTCGTCCTCAAACTCCGGCGCGGGTCCGTCTAGCCCTGACGCTCTCAGCAGCCAAAGCTCAAGGGGAACATCCGGCAACCCCATTGAGAACACCCGATCATGATGGTAGTGAGCATTGACGAATCCCGGGAACACCCATGTATCATCGTTACCCAATTCCCGCTCGATGCCGGCGCTTTGCCGTAGCGCTTCGCAGGTATCTACACCAATAATTTGGTCGCCTTCCACGAGCACAGCCCCGTCGAGAATTACGGGCCGCTCGGGATCCAGCGTCAACACCCGGGCACCTCGGATTAATGTGCGCATTGGTACTCTCCACCTCGTTTGGTATTCAGGGTTCAGGTCGAAGGATTCTTGAACAATCCTCGTCTTGTCGTCTGCATTCGGGCACCACCGCTACTTCTTGCCTGATCGTGCAGATGGACACCGGGGTGAATTACTATAACAGTAGGGGCTTGCAACTTGCAATCATTCGGTTAGCCACCCGTTATGTCGATACGATAGAAAATTGCAAGAAATCCCAACCAGTGCTCGTTCATTAATCCGCACCGATTGCCCCGAACAAGCAAAGGTTGTGGCAGAGACTCATCTCAAAATATGACCGCCTGGACTAACGATTGCCAGACGCCGCCCATACAACCTCAAACATCTCACGATGTAAGTGGATTACACTGCGGTTATTTAGCATAATGGCTTCAATTGGAGGTTCCAACTGGTGGAACACCACACATTGCGGCGTGATAACTAGATTTGTCGTTATTTTCATATCTGCGGGAAGCAACCTCAGATTTCCAGAGTATTCGTCGCTCTGTGCTTTCTTGAGTGCATGGGCGGAACGCAGCGTGAGTACCCGCAATCGTACTTGTTTCTTCGCCCGGCGACTGACGAAAGTTCCAAAGAATCGTGCATCGAGCCGTTGCCAACGAAGCAGATCCGTAAGCACGAGATAGTCATCTCCAAAATTGACTGCTGAAAGAACATCTTCGTACAACGACTTGACCGCGTCAATTCCCTCATAGTGCTTAATTAGACCTTCTCCGCTCGGCAAATTATACAAAGCGGATAGTTCCGGCATCGATTCCTCTAGCACTGACAAGCGACTGATCATCAGCGAACGCAGCGAGGCCGGTGGAGATGCAACAAACCGCACTTTAAAGCCGCTTATCTGCTCACTGATCATGCCCTTCGTCTTGAGGGCTTCCAGTACTGAATAAGCCGTGGTGCGTTTAATTCCGGCATGTAGAGCCAATTTCTGCACGGGAGAAGGTCCAAGCGAGAGCGCCGACAGGTATACCGACGCCTCTTTGTCGGTAAGTCCAAGTTCATTCAACATTTTTTTGAGCTTCGCAGAAGTTGCCATCTCGCTCCTGTAATTGGCATGAGCCCGGTCTAGGGCAGAGTAATCCACAGCGGATGTCTATGGGATACAGAACAACCGTCTCCCCGGAGACTTTGGTCTTGCTGGTGGTGGCACCTACGCCGAATATGTCATTGTGCATCACAGCCTTTCGTGTGACGTAACATTGACGCATTCGCACATCGTGCCACAGAAACTTCTCGTTTTTTCTGAAGCGGAGTGAACACGACGATGGTGTCGCTCTCAGTCCGACATGCGCGTCCCTGGTTCCAATTTGCAAAGGTTCCACGTTGCGGCAGCAAGATAGCTCAATATGCCTCCTTTGACAGAGGAAATCCGTCGAAACTTTCGACAACAGTTCACCTTGTCTCCATCTACACATACAGGCATTGTTCCCAAATGTGTCGACAAATATGACACCTTGTCATCTCGTGCTTAAGATACGGAGACCTAACACGGAGATTCCCGCGATGAAAGTAGATCTGCATGTGGCAACAGAGGGCGCCGAGGACAGTGTGCTGGAAACCTGTCTTCACGAAATAGGACTACATTCCGATGAGTTGGTCGACAGGCACGTCACGTTCGTCGATGATATAGCCATGAGCAGCTGCCCGCTAATCGGCTTGCACATGACAAAGAAGTATGATGAATTCACCCCTGACGAGGCAATTGCAACAGCCAGGCATGACATTGCCATAGTGAAAAATTTGTTGGAGGAGCACAAGCAAGTCGGCTATGCCCACATGGAAATGACATTGCCCGAATTCGATGTAACCTTAAAGTCGACACGACTCGCTCAGTACAAGCCATGGCCGGTAAAACGTTTCGAACCAACGTTCCGCGCAGACAATAAGAAGTGGGACATTCACATCGCAATTCCCGTGGATATGCTGGATGATCAACTGTCCAAAGTGTTTTATCAGTCGGGAATGTATTATATTGAACTAAAGAAGGTACGCAGCGGCGTCGAGAAAACTTTTCGAATTTACACCATTCAAAGCGTATCCCCCGCCGCAGATGGCCGACAATTGTTCAACGTATTAAAGCAATGGTTTGAGGATTGCCGCGTTCCACACGTTGAAATGAAGTACGAAATCTACATGGATATGTTTCGCACCGGAGCGCCTCATATAGTTCCGCCCACCGTCGATCGAGTGGAGTATTCGACAATATCGGCGCATTTGCCGATGCCTCAAGTTGCTTTACCTGTCTAGTTTTCGGACATAAATCCAAGCCGCACAAACTCAGTTCCGCTGATTTCAAAATAATGGCGGATCGTCGATGTGGCGTAGTTCGTCGCACGATACTATATACGGTACATTTCTGCCGAAACATATCGTATATAGTATCCTTGGAGCGCCAATATTCGATATACAGTATATTTTTGCTGTCGAAGTATGTCGAATTTTTTCTGCGAAGCATGGGTTGCATTTTGATTTTGTTTACGCGGTTTTCCATAAATTGTAAGCGCTCCCTGCGGCTCCTCCGTATAGCCTCGCCCTGGTTTCACGCCAAGACGCACTCACTTGCGTAAATTCACACAGCGTTGTATTGCAATAACGTTCCTCAATTTGCTCGTGATGGCCGATTGGGCATGCATTTGCTGGAACAGCATTTGAAGAGCCAACGCAACTTGTTACCGCGCACTCTTCAATGAGAGGAGAACGGTTAACCAACGCCCACTGCACATAACAAGAAAGTGATTCGACCCTTTTTGCAATGGCTCTTCGATGCCAACCTTTACACCAACTTAATCCTTTGTATGCCAGGTCGAAGGCTTCGAGTGAGGAAATTACTATTCCCTTGCTAACGCTTCTCACTTAACCTTGGTAGCATGAAGACTAACATCGAACTCGTTCTCCTGAGTTTTATACTCGGATTGGTTGCAGGGGCGCTAAGTCTTACGATTCCAGGTCCCCAATTCCTCTACTTCTCACTGGTAAAGCCGTCCATCGGTTTTGATCTCGTAGTTGATTGGTCCAGGAACATTGCTGAGTGCGGTTTGGCGCGACTTGACCATGGCGACAACAAAGGTGCCATAGCCGATTTGAACCAAGCACTGGCTCTCAATCCAAGTTATGCCAAAGCCTACCTGTGGCGAGGATGTGCCCATTCTAACCTTGGGGACAAGGGTGATGGCATGGATGAGTACGACCAAGCGCTGAATGACTACACTCAGGCGCTCAAAATCGATCCCGATTTTGCAAAAGCATTTAACAATCGCGGCGGCGTGAAATTAGAGCTTGGCGCACATCAAGATGCAATCGCAGATTTCGATGAAGCCATTAGACTCGATCCGGAGTATGCAAACGCGTATTTTAATCGCGCCCTGGCTAAATCGAACGGGGGTGATAAGAGAGGAGCGATTCAAGACTACAGCGAAGCTCTAGGTCTCAAGCCTGAGTGCGCGGACATGTTTTACAACCGCGGTAGAGCACTTCAATCTATTGGTGAACGGACCAGCGCGATCAATGACTACACGCGAGCTATAACGCTCAATCCAAGGTATTACCGGGCGTATCTTAATCGTGGAAACGTGCGCGTAGAACTAGGCGACAATCAAGAAGCGCTGCAGGATTGTGACATGGCGATTCAAATCGAGCCTGGAAATCCGAACGGATACATCAATCGAGGTCTTGCAAGGCAGGCACTGCGCGACTACGCCAGAGCCATGGACGATTTCAACAGAGCAATTCAGCTTGATGCCAATGATCCTCGGGTCTATTCTAATCGTGCATTTCTCCGCAATAAGCTGGGCGACGCAGAAGGTTTCATCAGTGATTCACACCGTGCGCAAAGCCTTACAAAACGTGAGCCAGAGCCACTCCAGTGAGGCCGGCCCGGCAAATCGGCGACTGCGCTCTTAAAACGCAACATTTTGATAACGAGTCTCCCGGTGAACATCGAAATCGTAAATGAAGAGACGTTCCATGAAAATCCAGAGTGGATCCGCCTACGATCCCTTCAAGGACTTTGCTTCCAGCTCTAGACTATCAGCTTCTTTATCACGGCGTAAATGACGAAGCAGTTTAGCGTAGTTCTGAATGGTGGTGAGTTTCACGGCAAAATTGCGTATTTTCGCCTGCACATTTAACGCCTTCTGAAACACAGACTCCGCCTGCTGTGTATTGCCTTTGTCGACCAATTCCAATGCATAATTATTGCAAGCCTTTGTCAGATTCTCACGGGCAACGTCGTAATTTGGATCTAGCTTGAGTGCTTGTTCGAATTTCTCGACTGCTTTCGCATACGCTTTCGCTTGCATCAAGTCTACGCCTTCGTTGTTGATGGCGTTTTTGTCCGAACCGTCATGATTGCCTGAGGGTCTCAAGGCAATCATCACATCCGAAGAATACAGGCGTCGTAATGTGCCTGAATCACGCAGCGAAATAGCAGGTTTCACTTCGGCGGAAGGCATTGTGCAATACATGATGTCATCTGCCCGCGGGCTGTGTCCCATTAGTCCAAGAGAATGTCCGATTTCATGCAAACAAACGGCCCGCACTTGATTTTGACTGAGTGGTGAATCTGGAGTTGGATCAGCAGTCAATATCACAATTTTTACGTGCTGAATACCATCGCTACTCCAAGAAACTTGCGCTTCGCCACCTTCGGAGGGGGAACTAACCTGCGAATAATCATTGGTCCAAACGCACTCAATATTCGCCGCCTCAGGTTTCGCAACGTACTCGAGTTTAATCTTGTCACCGGATGCAGTGCACCACTGCTTGAATGCGTCAGTGAACAATCCTTCGAATTCCGGTTTGTATCCCGGAACTTTCACCGCTGTTGCCACATGCACCTTCAATGGCATGTTCTTGTCAGTCCACTTTATGGTGCCGTCATGAGTGGTGTAAGAGAAGTAATCGGTCTTGGGTGTTCCCCCGGCAGATGCTACTTCCCGTTCGACGGCTTGCTGCTCATTCAACTCTTCTTGTAAGTGTTTGACCAGATCTTTCGCTTTAAATGCCAGCGAATCTTCCGGGAAGCGGTGCAAATATTCATTGTACGTTTCAACGCAATCTTTCAAAAGTCCGCTGTTTTGGAAGCATCCTGCAAGATTTACCCACGGAGCCGACCGCGATGAATCCAGAGCAATGGCGGTTCTCAAATGATCGATAGCCTCATCGGATTGTCCCATTCGAGATAACACAAGTCCCAGGTTCGTATGGGCCGATGGCAATTCGGGATACATATCCAGGGCTTTCCTCAGCATGTCCGCGGCCATTTTGTATTTTTCTTGCTGCAACATTTCATAGGCTTCGGTGGCAAGGAGCATCGCTTTATATTGCTCGGCGCTGATCAGCTTGCCGTCAGCCAGGTATCTAACCTTACCCCACTGCTGCGATTTGTCAGCCGCATCAGCTCGCTTCACTGGTTTATCGGTTTCCCAGGGCTTCGGGCCTGCAGTGCCACCATGACCAGTGTCACCTGGTACAGAGGGGACCACCGCAACGTTGACCGGGGTAGTTGGTTTTGCCACCGGTTTCTCCGGCTCTTTCTCTTTAATTGAAATGGTGGTTACTGGCGCGACAGGCTCTTTTTCCTTAATGGTGACGTGCGTCACCGGCTCCGTCGGTTTCTCCCGGCCAGAAACCTTAACAGGCGGAATTTCCTTAACCGGTTTCTCGATCGGTTTAACTTCTTCCGGTTTCCGCTCAGGCACGGAAGCTATAACGTGAGGCTTTCCTCCGTTGTTTTCAGCGGTAATCGTCGAACTGGAAGAACTGCCGGTGCCACCACCTGTTACTTCTGCAGTAGCTTTCCGTTCAACTATGCGAAGGTTATCCTGCGCACTATCTATGGCAATGTTTGCCTGTGGGTCTTTCTTGAGTAACGCCAGTGCTCGGTTAGCATTGTCCTTCGCCTCGGAATACTTGGCCTCATTGCCTTGCACAAGGGCCAGTAGATTCAAGTACGATCCGACTTTTGGACTTCCCGCTCCGTACTGGGCCTCCGCAAGCGGAATGGCTTGTTTATAGTAACTTTCAGCCTGAGCAAATTCGTTCTTCATCGACGCGTAAGCGCCCATCGCCGGCAAAATGCTGAGTAGCCGAGGGTTGCTTAGCCCGAGCTTCTTTCGCCAAATTTCTTCTACTCTCTTGAGATATATCTCTGCAAGCAAGTGATCGCCAAGTTGTTGAGTGCAAATGGCCAGACCGTAAAGGTCATCCCCAACCTCGAGTGCTTCCGGCCCGGAAAGTTTCTGTTCTGCAGCGAGGGCACGCTCAAAATACTCTTTAGCCAACAACCAGTTTTGCCAACGAAGATAGAGTTCGCCCATGCTACGCAGGGTGACTCCCATTCGCTTATCGTCGTCTTTGAAAAACCGCGTATTGTCCAACGCCGATTTGAGCAGACGATCGGCTTCAGCAAATTCACCCTTGGTCAGCGCCTGCCGACCTGCATTAATGTTTGTATCCCACTCAGGCGATTTCTTTGCGGCTCCAAGGGCCAGCGGACACGAAGCGGCGAGTGATAAAACACAAAAAAGCGCTGAAAACTGCGCTGATCGTCTCCTGGTCATATTACCCCTAATAGCTGGTCCAGCTACATTTTTGCACGTTTGCCAAAAGTTGGCGCCACACAACGCCGGCCAAGCGGGCGAAACATTCCGCCCATTTTCATTACAGAGACAACCGAAATATTAGTGGAAGCGAAGGTTTCCAGCAGTGA
>JAKFUT010000403.1 GCA_021732565.1 Candidatus Obscuribacterales bacterium | reverse complement strand
TCAGTTCTCTACTCCCGGCAACCTCGACCTGCCCTATATCGCAGGAAACAAACTCTCAGCCGGAGGCGGTGCGGCAAACATTCTCTTCACCAGCACGAATGGCTCTGTTTTGGCTGATCAAGAAACTATCAACGGTTTCGTCGGCGGATCCGCAGCCGGCAAATTCATCGTCATTTCCCGCAGCAGTGACTTGAATGCCGGCACGATCACCTCAACGGGCGGGCGAATTCAGCTTGACGCACAAACCGCTAATCTGGGCATTCGCGATGGAAGCGTGTTGACGGCAGACGCTGACATTCTACTGCGTGCTCAGCGCAACATTACAGTAGGCAACGCACCGGGAACCGGTGGCTCAGGCGTCACTATCAGCGGTGGCCGTCTCACCACGCCCGACCCGCAAGCGCCTTTCATAAACATTATGCTCGGCGGAACCGCGGCCTCGAATGGTCCGGTGGTCATAGACAATCGTCAGTTCGGCACGGGATTTGGTGGTGATATAACCTTCGGCGATAAGACCACAGTAATCAGTCGCGGTGGAAAAGAAGATACCACCCTCGGGTTGACTGTTCCTGGAAGCCTCACCATAACTGCCGATGCCGATTTTCATGCTGGCGGCAATCTCGGTCTGTTCGCCTTCGGTGGAGACCTGATCATCAATGCTGGAGACGACGTTTTGCTTTCTGCCGGGACCGTGCGAAATCAACTAGTTTCCATCGCGAAATTGGCCGACACCCCGTCATTAGTAGTGCTAACTTCCGGGTCGGTGGTGCCTGAAACCACAGGTGGTCGAATTGGTATATTCGCCGGAATGCAATCCGTGGCAGGCTTCGATCCAGCGGCCGAACTCGACGCCGCTTTCAATACAAGAACCTACCAGAACGTCGTAAACTTCACCTCGGGCAGCGGATTTAATCCGGCGGTCAACAAACTGGCCTTCAGCGGCGGTGGCTTGATGAATGTAGTACTACCCTCAGCCGCACATACAAAGAAATTGGACCAGAATATCTATCAAGTTTCCGGCGGCACTGTGATTCTCGACCCGCCCGACGCCGGAAACGAAATTGATCTGGCAGGATTCACTGACATAATTGCCACCGGCCCGAACATCAATCCACCCCCGGGGCCGGACCCCGGTCCGCCTGGATTTATCGTCATCAATGAGACGCCGACAAACTTCAACTTCAATTTGAACGTAGCCAACATAAGCACCAATACAAATCTCTTCACGGTCAACACAACCCAAAACACATTCCAGCAGCAGAACACCACCCTGTTCCTTCGCAAGCAGGTTGAAAACGCCAACGGGGCTTACTATATTGCCGGCGGGGCGTGCCAACCCTTCTTTGTCGGTGCGGACGAAGATACAGTAATGGTGGGCGAGAAAGGCACCATGATCGGGCAGGAAGATAACCGCTCTGTGGTCTTGCGCCAGGGACGCGTGGTGGCAATGGTAGGCAAACAATCGCTCAAAGTTTCGGTGGGAGACACCACGGTAAGCATTTCTGGAAACAGCACGGCCATGGTGCAAAAGGGTGAGAACGGATTAATCAGAGTAGCCAACGTCGCCGGTGGCCCGACCAGCGTCACGGTGATACACAATGGCAAAGAAGAAATACTGACCGCTGCCGCCGGTGAAGAACTCGTCATTGCCGATGAGAACTTATCTGATGAAGAGTTGATTGCCGTCGATGGAGTTGATCGCGAGCCCATCGCCGGGAGCATCACACTACCTGGCATGAAACTTCGAAAGAGTAAGTTCGACCAGCAGATGATGGTGGAAAAGGAGCAATTGCTAACGTGCTCTTCAGGAACCTTCTACAGTCTCAAGCACAAGGTAGACAGCTTGAAGAAGAAGGTGAACACTGAGATTCAGCCATTCAACAAACCGGGCGGCGATGCGAAGAAGTCACCAACAACACCACTGCCACCACAAAAGATGTTGCTCAAATCTGCGCTTCCGAATGAACAGCAAGATCCCGATACATTTATTCCGGTGGCATTCACTTCCACAGGTACTAGTGGCGGGCTCAAGAGCATTTCCACCAGTGTGGCAACTGTGAAATACATGTCATCAACCCAACTAGTGATGGAAGGCAAAGACTTGATTACGCTAAATAAAGGAGAAGCCCTTATTCATGCAGTGGACAAAACTGTCGTGGTGCGAACAAGTCGCTCGGTTATTAGAGTTGAACCAAATACGGTGGCGCTGATTTCGTGCATCGACGGCGTGACGAAAGTGAAGAACCTGCATGAGTACAAGTTAAACAGTATTCGTCAGTCCTTTGGCAATCAGTTTATCTCTCTTTCTGCAGGACAAGAGTCGTTGGTGGCAAGCGACCACGCAGCAATTGATCGCTCACTAAACGATCAAATAGGACATAGAAAACTTCGCCAGCTGACACTGCCAGGCGACGGTGGAGCGGCGATACGGGCCGAGTTCTCGCCTGTAGCGACATTACAATCAAGCCCGCTGCTTGGAGAGCTATTGCGTAGCGACGGACAACAAGACAAGTCGCTCGCTGACAAGCTGATTAAGATGGCTGCGGTGATTCAGCAAGTCACGGCAACCCACGGACAATATGGAGCAGTTAACCGCGACAGATAATATAGTTTGAATTCACCGGCGAAGCTTGCTCGGGCCGGCCGCTGCATCCACCAAACGTGCCGCGGTCAACTCGCGTACAGCTCAACGGTGCTATGCGCGCACGACGCCACTTCACTTTTGGCGGGCAGTCCCATTCAGGCGTCGTCGCAGGCTTCGTGCGCTCCATAGGACAAGTCGCTTGTCGAGTCTACCAATGGGTAGTTCAACAAGCGACAGCCGGACATGATCGCACCTTCGTTCAGTTAGTTTCGCGCGAGAGTTCAACTAGCTGATTCAATTCGATTCGCCAACCAGGAGATAAGGAGCAGTTCCTACTACTGCACCAACCTTTGATCATGCGCCGGCATATTGGCCCACCCTGACACTAAGCATTCATCAATAAATTGACGGAGGAGCACGTCTTTCGCCCGGGTTAGTTGGCAAAATACGGCCAGGACTTCGCAACCGTCCGCGGCTCGGTGAAAAAGAAGAGCACATCCTCGCAGACGATTGCCGAGCGATTGTATTAAACGAGTTGTTTCACTATACGAGCAAATCTGCTGCGTGGTGCCCGCCGAACCGAAATCGAGGGGTGGCCGCCCACTCTTGCGGCGGTGGTGTCAGCTGCGTGCTCTCTCATCAACGAGCGAGTCACTTCCTCAGTTTCTATCTTGGCAATGGCTTGCCGAAACCACATTTGAAGGCATCTTCTCTCATCGTTGGTTAATACCATGTCTTCCATTTCAATTAATCCTCCCTGCACACCATATGTAGTGGCTATCATCCACTACTACGGCATTCGAACTACTGCTGGCCCCCGCACGGCGGGTGCTACCTGCGGACGAATCGGACTTAAGCGCGGAATTTATTTACCGAGGCCGCAATCGAACTTGACCGAATACAGTATTTAGCCAAGACGCCAAGAAGTAAAGACCTTGACAACATTGATGTAAATTAGGAAACGCTCACAGGGTGGACTTTACAGCGTTTAATGTGTTTCGGAACTCGCTGCCAGAGTAGTTTTGTAAACACGTCAATACTAATTGCGCTAAGAACTAATAAATGAAGGGAAGCAGTGCCCAAGAGGTCTTGCGATAGTTGAGGTAGGCCTCGCCAAATTGACTGGTGCGATAAGACTCCAGATCGCCAATTTCCCATTTGAAGGCTACGAAGAGGCCGGGAAGTGCCAGGAGCGGCATCCAGGCTCCCATTGCCAGCGAAAGCCCTGAAAGCATCAACAAAATTGCAAATCGATCTGGATAGCGGAGATACTTCCAGATTCCGAGAACCTCAAATTTTTCGGCTGGTTCGAGCTTAACGTTTTCGTTGGTGGTGATATCGGGTTTGATACTGGTGGCAATCTGCGAAGGTTCGTTGGCACTGGCTGCCTCTCCGCTGGCTGCTTCCGCGGGTTCATTGATGGCAATGGGGGAGTCGTTGGTTTCGTCGACTTCAAACTCGTCCTTGTCACGCGCTGTCATAACCATAGAGGCTTCCGCTCCACGAACAAAAACTGGCAAGCGCAGACTTAATAAGAGATTGATCACCAGCGCAACACCTAGAATGGCAACGCCAATATCTCGAGCCCACTCATAGTCAAGGGTAGCGACGTGAAGCTTAATGCAAAGCGTTGCACACGAGGAATAGAAGAAAAGCGCCGCTGGCAGCCCAAAGCGCAAAATTCTCTTGCGGAACGGGCTTATATAGGGACCTAGCCCGTATGCACCGCGGATAATGCCATCGACGAACATGGCACCGCAAACCCACGTCTCTTGCCAATGGAGGAGGAGGGAAGATACATTGCCCTGCAAGTAGACGTCACGGCGAATGAAGATCATGCCGCCAATAATGAGCAAAACTTGTGCCACTCCAACACGCAACGCAACGCGCACACGAGGGCGTCTTACAGGGGGCGCTAGTGCCGGTGCTGCTTCGGTCTCCATCTATACTCCACAACCACACGGGGTTAAACTTGCCAGACTCATCACTTATTCTTTGCGCCGCAGACGTTGATCTAATCTCCACTTTACTCCATAACGATTAGGAATGATGCGGGGTAACGGTGGTAAACGGTCCAGGAGAGAACCCTCGCTCACCTTCTAAGCATCAATGAACATCCATCGCCCTATATGAACAACTTCGTAATAGACTCAGTCGAGTTTCACGTCACAACAATCCCGTGCATCCCTCCACCGATCAGGCAGCGCCTGCTCAACGGCCTCGTTTTCCCGATTCTGATTCAAGAATCTGTGGAAGCACTACATCGCTGCCCGGCTCAACATTCAGCGACTTAGATCTGCGGTTCCCAGCAATCGCAAACTCTGTCGTACCAGTATTTCCACGTCTTCTTCCTCAGCGTTGCCGGCGGTCATCTGCTTGAACGCATGAGTGATCTCAGTGGGTGTATAGCCAAGCCCTTCAAGGATTGCTTTGGCTTCGTCACGAACGACATTGGCAGGAGTTGGAGTGAAGGTTGAGCCTTTTCTTAGCTGCCAATCTTCTGTCTTGGATTTAAGCTCAAGAATGATACGTCGGGCGACCTTGGTCCCCACACCGGGCGCCTGACTGAGTGTTTTCTCGTCTTCGGCGGCAATTGCATCTATAACCCGCGCAGGACCAAGAGTACCGGTGAGTGAGAGCGCCATCTTCGGGCCTATTCCTGTAACCGACTGGAGGAGCGTAAAGATCTCTTTCTCTTCGGTAGAACTGAAACCGAACATTGTCCATTCGGTTTCTCTAATTACAAGAGATGAGTGCACGGTAACCTGCTCACCGATTTCACCAAGTTCCACCGCTGTAGCACGACTGACCAGCAGCTCAAAGCCAACTCCCGAAACATCTACTACAACTTTTGCCGCTGCGGAGCCGCCTAACTCCCTGGACCGCAAAATACCGCGTACAAAGGCGATTACCATGATGGAGCCCCCGCTTGTAATGCATCACGCATAGCATACCGCAAGACACAAATTCACTATCGGATAAATCCTGATAGCAGCAGCATTTCGGCATATTCGTTCCATATACGCATACACCAGGATCACAGGGTCAGGCTCCCATGGAAATGGAGGCTTACCTTTGTAGAACCTTCTGAACCTGCAAAATTTCACAAGAAGTGGACTGTCCTTTCAATTCCCCCAGATCCTGAAAGTGATAGGCGGAGTTCATTGACCTTGTATCTTGAAAAATCGGCTCAGCAAAGCCACCGTGCGCTCAGTCGGTCTCCGAAATGCAGTGGGGCAGCCTGGTTCCGGAATGGAACTGATTCAGCAGATAGGCAAAGAAGGTTTAAAGCCATTATTCCAATCGAGCAACATTGCTCCGGTTATCCAGGGCAATCTATTGATTGAATGTGGTATTGACAATGAGCGCAATAGTGAAGAGTTATTACATTAAGAAATGGATATCCCGAATGGGTTGGAACCACTCGGGAGTAAATGATTATTACTGGTAAGAGTTTGGTCTTATAAACCAATCCCCTGCCCTGTGTCTTCGGATAAGAGGAGTCGGGGCGAGAGGATTTGAACCTCCGGCCTTCCGCACCCGAAACGGACACGCTACCAAGCTGCGCTACGCCCCGATACCGATATGTTAGCATGCAGGCTTTGTTGAATCGAGGCCTGAACAAAATATGTTGCACGCCGGAACCGATCCGCAAATCGCTTGGGCTGTGCGTGAGTGCCGTGCGGAAATTAACTCTTATTCCGCAACAAAAGTCTGATTCCCGCCAGCTTCCTTCGCCTGGTACATAGCTGCTCGGGCAAAGGAAAGCAACGTTTCGCCTGTAGTGTCCATCTCCGGCTTGAACTGGCAAACGCCAACGCTCACGCTGAAACGCTCATTCTTCCCACCGACGTTGAAAGTCGTCTGCTCCACTCCCGTGCGCACACGCTCGGCAACTTCAACTGCTCCTTCGGCATTGGTAAAGGGCAAAACAATGACGAACTCAGCAATTCCCGTACGAGAGAGCAAATCTGCTTTTCGATTTCCCTTACCGACAACCACCGCCATCTGCGCTACCAGTGGCTCAGTGCCAGCAGAAGTAGAGAATTTCTGCAGATCATTGCTGTTGTCCACCTCAACCACCAGCACGGAAATTGGATGAGAATACCGTACGCACTGACTCAACTCCGACCGCAAAAACTCCATCAGGTATCGTGAATTTCGGCAAGATGTCTGGGCATCTGTAAGTGTTAACTCTTTAAGCTGCATCTCTTTCTTGCGCAGTTCTGCTTTCAGCGAGCGTTCCCGCAGTACGGTTTTCACCAGCGACAGAACATCTTGCGGTTCCAACGGCTTAACAAGAATCGGATACTCTTCATGCTCCTTTCCCAGCACCTGTTTCGCTTCGGCAGGGCGCAGAAAGACCACCGGAATGTTCTTGGTCTTTTCTTCCTGCGAAAGTCGATTCAGTACATCGGTGCCGCTCATAATCGGCATCTGCAAATCCAGAAGAATGATATCGGGAGTTCGCACTTTACATGCAGCAAGCGCCTTAAATCCATCCGCAACGACAGTAACGGTCATACCGTTGCCTTTGAGGAACTCCGCCACCAGCGCCACTTCGGATTGCTGGTCGTCGACTATGAGAATGCAGGCCTCTTTCACTTGGCTACCAGTAAGTACTTTCAGATTTGTAGTAATTTCAAATCATATTTTAGCCTGATTACCTGGCAAAAATGGGTGCATTGGCGCAGTGATCTGCCAGTACCATATCGAACCGCTGAGACTTGCCTGCGGAAACCACCATGGTCATGCCACGAAATTTCCACATTTGCCCCCGTTAATGAAAGCTTCCTGCGCCACCTGGAGCATTAATGCGGTCACCTGAAGCTCAACTGGATCTACCAAGCAGGAAGCCAACAGGCCAGACGCTTATAAATTCGCTCAATATTTATGATGTTCCAACTCAAGCGGAAGATCCTCAATCAGCGCCGCTAAATCGAACGTCCCTTTCCGAAAAATCCGATGATGCCTCTTGCCCACTGGATATGCTTGCCATTCTCGACTCGGATAGCCGAACTTCGCGCCGGATGCGCTTCGATGGTGACACCAAGGTGAGTGCGCCTGTGAAAGCGGTCGTTCCCGAAGCTAAACCGGCCGATAGCTCAAGTACGCCTGCAACGTCTCTCCGCTTAGGAAATCCATTTGAGAAGCTGCCCTTGCGATCTATTGACGCAGTTTTGCCAGCACCCAAGCCGGTCGATAAGACCGAAAAATCGTCTGATGCCGGCAAAGAACAATCACCCATAGCACCGGATAACCATCCCGGACCGCCAGACTCACAGGCACCGCCCGTGGTTAAACCGGTGGAGACAGAGTCCAAAGCGACTACCGGGAATGCACCCGCTGGCAACCCATTCAGCAAATTACCAGGCCGCATATCCGACAAGCCGGCGGTGGTTGCACCAATAGTGCCAAGCCGCGATACAGTTCCCCCGCCCAAACCGGCCGTCGACGCACCAGCGGTAGTAGTTCCGGCACCGCCTCGTAATCCGTTCGACAAAATTCCGGGTCGCTCTTCCGACACCCCTGCGGTGGTTGCACCAACGGTACCACGTGATACAGTTCCCCCGCCCAAACCAGCCGCCGACGCACCAGCGGTAGTAGTTCCGGCACCGCCTCGTAATCCGTTCGATAGAATTCCGGGTCGCTCTTCCGACACCCCTGCGGTGGTTGCACCAACGGTACCACGTGATACAGTTCCCCCGCCCAAACCAGCCGCCGACGCACCAGCGGTCGTAGTTCCGGCACCGCCTCGTAATCCGTTCGATAGAATTCCGGGTCGCTCTTCCGACACGCCTGCGGTGGTTGCACCCGATACTATTCCCAAACCAAAGCCCACCACCGATTCACCAACGGTGACACCACGCCCGGTGGATACAACACCCTTGCTGCCTCGACCATCGTGGGCCCCCGTTACGCCGTCTGACACTCTGCGTCCATCAGTTCGCCCCGCCGAAATTGTTCGCCCCGCTGAGTCCAAGCCCGAGAAGTCCGACATAAAGGAAAAGTACGACACCGAAAATCTACAGGAAGCAGTGCGCACGGCCAAAGAGAAGGGGCTGCCACTGGTGGTTCATGTTGGAGCAGAGTGGTGCAACCCCTGTCGAGAAATGGTGCGTGAATCATGGCCCGGTGTCCTGAAGGCGTTAAAGGGAAAAGCAGTTTTTGTTCACCTCGATGTAGATAAAGCTAAAAAGCTTGAGGGTGCAGCGGCGACATCGGCCACCACAATAACCAAAGAAGTTGAGCGCTATCCAACAGTGCGGGTGTTCACCGTAGATTCAGCAGGCAAGATAGAAAAGAAGGAAAGCGTTTCGGACAAATTAGATGAGGACTCATTGCTCAGCTTCTTGAAGGTGCAAGGAATAAAGTGATCAAAGTGCTAGCATCATCAATACCCTGAGGCAAAAAGCAATTCAAAGTCATCGATTGCTCGAGTGGGCTTGCCCATACACCAGACAGCGCCAGTACTGAACAACGGAACCAATAACCGAATTACACTCGAAATTCTTCGCCAATGAATGCATTAAAGAATTCCACCTGATCGAGCCTGAAACTTTACCGAAAAAATTCCTCGAAGAACACAAACCTGCTTTGCGAATTCTAACGAGTGAATTATAAACGTGGATCAACCGGTTCACTCTCCATGGCAAGAACGCCAAATACACATTCATGTACGCGATAAAGCGGTTCCCTGTCAACAAAGCGCTGCAAAGACTCCACACCAAGGGCAAACTCTCGCATCGCCAGCGATCGCTTCATTGCCAGCCCGCGGCGACGTAGCCGATCGAGATAGCGCTCATCGCTATACTCGGGTCCA
>JAKFUT010000417.1 GCA_021732565.1 Candidatus Obscuribacterales bacterium | reverse complement strand
CCTACAACCCAACTACCTGCCACCACTCCCATACGAGCTCTGCCACTAAGTCCGCGTGCCAGGCAAGCGGCACCATAGCCTGCTGATTCAGTCATGGTTGGTGCGAATATAGTTGATGTATACGGACGGCTGGTTGTGGGGTTCAGAGAATACCAGGCTTTACCATCGGGATCTGCCTCCCGCATCACTTGATCTAAGCCGTAGTTCCCCGCACTTATTAGAGCTGCGGTTCCTATCGCAGACCTGAGAGAGGGCATTGATGTCATTCTGGACGAACTGATGATCCCTAGCTCAGCGGTTTGACCGATGGATCTTGTCGTCAGTTGTCCAATCGTTCTTGTAGCAGCGTCGGCACCGATTCGCGAAAGACCTAACGAGACCGACCTGGTTCCTAACAACCGCCCACCGTAGCCTGTAGCTAATGCTGCAACTCCTGCTGCGGCTGCATCCGGAAGCATTTCTTCGAGCAGTAGTGGTCGTTGTTCTTCCTCGACTTTGATTTTGCCAACTGCGGGGAATGCATCAGCCAATAGCCGCTGGGCAGGATTGGCGAAATTTTGCAAATTTGCCCCGGGCACTTCGGCTAAACGAAGCATGTTTTCACCGGGTGGTCTAAGTAATGGATTTTCCATAAATTTTTCCATAAGGTCTTCCTACTGTTCTTGCTGTCTTGAAGAATTCCGCTGCCAATTCTTGCTGCGATGGTAGGAAAAACTTCTTGCAGAAATCTTGTGAAATTGATGAAAACTTCCGGACCGGTCCGGGTGGCAGGTTGCGATTTTATTTTCGCCGTATTTGTCTTGTCCTTTGTGTTGAACAGATCAATTTTGGGTTTGAACCACAAGATTTCGAATTGGCTGTTACTAAAAGGCTGCGCAGTGTGTACGTGAATGGCTCGTCCTGCACTATTTCCAGTGGCGAGTTGATACTCTTCCGCCGATGAGCGATAAGAGATTACTTCTTCCTCTAATGATTCCGTGCACCCACGAATGCCCGATCGACCGCCAATGCTCCGCGAACCCGAAGACCGGCTCCCTGTTGCTACGGTTGGCTGAGGCGGTTTCCTTCTCCGGCAGGGGCGGCAGGCACGCTCGATAGCATCCTTAACAATTTGTTCGCTGTTTTTCCAAACGAATGTCATAACTCGGATCCATACTGTCTCTCGTCAGCACTTGCTACCTCGAAGCACTGCAAGTTGGAAACGAAACCGGAGGGACCGAAAAGACAATGTTCATGACGCAGATAAACAAATTCGTCAGCAATAAACTAGGGTTGGCGCAAAGTAACAATCAGCGTCCTGTGGACGAGAAGTGTCCTCAAGTCGCGAAGATCAACCCGGCGATGGATCAGATGTTCTCCTTCTCTCGGCGGGACGTCAACGTTGGTACCTCGGAATCGGCTAATCCCAAGACCCCGCCCACTATGGTAGACGCTGCAATCAAGAAGACCCGGGCTACTGGTGAGCTTGCTGTGAGACACATGCAAACTGCGGGTAATTCGCTCAATGACCTGATGCAAGATCTTATTGGCGAGCAAGCTTTGTTCGGAGTAAAGGTTGAAGCCTAATAGTATCGGCGTTCTGCTGTGGTTTGTTGAGAATCAGTGAAACTTCGAAACTTCAACCGGCTGGTTGTAAACTTGAAGCAGGCAGAGCCGCTAAATTCTGGAAGATTTCGCTTGCCGCCTCACCAATTCTGTGAAATCTACATGTTTCGTAATTCTCTCCTTGAAAGGCTTCGCCCATCCTGAGAAGGCATGTCTGTGTAGGAGTGGAACTCTGTCAATCTGTGCAAGAGATTGGAGCAGGCGGGCTTCATCAGCACTATCTATCACGTGTGTTTTTTTCCACACTTGCAGTTCTTGTTCTACGAGTTTATAAAGTAACTCGATGTGGTTCTCTTCCACTAGCATGGAAAGAGTTATGGGCATCTCGCCGTGGTTTCCAAAGCTGTAATCATGGAACAACATAAACTTTAGCGAAATTGTCGCCGCACTGCTCAAAAGCCGTATCTTCTCCGGGCCTGAAGGGATGACGTTAGCCAGTTTACGAAGTGCCGCTACGACTTCCACCGGGCGTGGCTCCGAAAACCTCTCCAATAGCCCCAACTCTTTCCTGTAAGCCAACTCAGCGGTACTTCCATCATTGACTGTCCCCCAGAGTTCGAAGGTCTGCATCATGTCTTTGAGGTGACCCCACTTGTCCACACGGTGCGACGAGAGTACTCTCGCCCAGACGGAAGCTGCGTTCGCTAAACATTTTGCTCTGGCTGATGCTGAAAGGGTCGCATCGTTACCAAATCCATTTAGTGCCACGGCAACGATTGGATTATCGAGGTCGGCGGCTTCGTTCCAGAAGTCCATCTGTTTGTCCAATATCTCTGCCCTCTGGCCTTTGTGGAGGCTAGCCCAGACTTTGAATGTCGCCGAAATATCGGCTGCCGTAGGCTCTGAGCGATACAGATCGGCGAATGAAAGATATTTTCGAGGACTGACTGACCGCAAATTGCTTCGCCAGATTTCGACCGTTCTTCTACAAAGTTCTTCTCGCTGAGAGACTGGCAGTCTCCCGTTTTCGATCATTGAGTTGAGTACAATTCCCACGTGAACGTTGTTTGGTCCGGCTGCTTTTTCAAACAACGCAAGCTGTCGTCTCCGCACCTGTAACGCGTCGGCTCCCGTTCGGCTGGATGCCCACTGATCAAAGAACAGCTCCGCGCAGGAGAGATTGCTCTCTAACGATGGACTGTCAGCTCCCGAAAATTTCTTGTCGGATGGCGATAGGAGACATTTCTCCCATATGTTTGCGCATTTTTCAAACACCCGCTCCCTTTCCGGGGGAGCCAGATAAGGACTGTTGTGTAAGAGAATTTCGGCAAGCTTTGGAGAATTCGGACTGAGTGCGTGCTCCCACATCTTCTCTTCCTGCTGGTGCACGAGGATATTTTCTTTAGCACCACGGATTTTGGCCAACTCTAGAAAGCTCGCATCAATGGAGAGGTCAATTGAGCGTCCACCATAAAGTGGGGATATGTTCTCTTTCCATAATTCCGCGTGCTGCGGGACGAAGTTTTCCCATATTCGAATTGCGCGGCGACAATAATCCTCCCGTTGTGCCAACGAAAGGTGACTGCATAGAGCCAGATCGTTCAGGACCATGGCCGTCAGGGGATGCTGTCCGAACGAAGGCTCCAACATCGTTAGTTCCCGCTTGAACACGCCAACTGCTTCTTCGCTGGGGTAAAGGAGACCGAAGTCGTGATCAAGAGTTACTCCGCTCAACTGTGCCCAGCTTTGGAAAAACGTATGATCGAAACGAGACAAATCGTCCGCATTTGGCGGAGTTGAGAAGAACTTGCTCCACAGTTTTGCCGCTCGTGGACAACATTCCTCGTAAGTGGACGTTTGATGTGCGATTTTTACCAGCAGGTCGACCTGCTCGGGTTCATAGTGCCCTTTAGCGGAGGCAAGCATCGACAACCATCGCTCATATGAGTCCTTGGGTACGAAGTCTTCTGCATACAGTCCAACAAGCCCGATGATTATTTCATTGATCTGTTGCCTATTTGGATCGTTTGCACCGACTTGAATTTGCAACGCCCTTTCAAATAAAGGTAGAGCGCTTTTCGGGTCATGTTTTGCGCGCACTGTCGCAATTAGCACTAAGGCGGATGCAACATCCTTATGATTGGTGCCAAGACATTTGATCCTGGTCGCCAGCGCGCGCTCGTAAAATTGGTCCGGGTCTTCGCCCCTTTGCTCCTTCATTAATCCGATGCTAATCAAGCTATTTGCCACATCTGGATGTTTATCGCCAAACAGTTTCTCTCGAATCTGTAGTCCCCGCAAAAGCAGCGGCTCAGCTTTGGCCAGGTCACCCTCTACTCGGTAGGATTCTCCCAGATTGCTCAGACTTGAAGCCATTCGACTGTCAATGTTGGAAAATTTCTCTGCCTCGTTCAACGCGCGCAAAAGGTATCTCTCGGATGCGTCAAAGCTGTGTTGTTGTGCCGCGGCAATCCCAGCGCTGGTGTATTTATTCCAGGCGATGCGATTGCCCAAAACAGACATCGAAACAAGCAGAACTGAAACAACTGCAAAGGTGAGCAGTCTAAGCACCTGTTTTCCCCCGCTCAAAATGCAATCGTTTGATCCAAATGTGGCGGCAGAAGTTTTGGCGCTGGAGTTTCTTGGTTCTTCAAGCCGCAAGGTTGCGGAATCGAATGGTGGAGTTGCGACATTGGATAATTGCGGTGCATTTCTGTCCGGGGGCAAATCTTGTTTGTTTACGTTGTCGGTGGGATTTGAGTCCTTCGCCGAGTCAATCGCTGACAGGTCTTCTGATGCTCCAGTTGATTGTCCGGAGGAGGCGCTATCCGCGGTAAGTTTTTTCTCGACTTCCGTCTTGAGGTCAAAATTCATGTAGGTCTTCCGAATGCTTTGTTCTTGAGGATTGAATGATGGACGGTGTTACTCCCTTGTGTTTAACATGTTATACCGAAGTTGGTGAGGATGTCATCTCATCATGTGATCTGCTGATCGAGTAACAGTATCCGGGGGGCACTATTTCACCAGCTCTCAACACCTCTCCAGTGGAATCAAATCCACCAACGAATACAAGCACTGCGAACTCGTTTGATCCTCCATCGGGCTGGCTGTGGCGCGGCTGGCGAGCCGGTAATGGCTGGTGCGTTTCTTTCATGATGAAGTCCGGGGTAATCAAGGTCGCTCTCAACTACGTCAATGTCCCTGTTAATGTGAATGTGGCTCTTGCGGGCTGTAGAGGACCGACTTATCACCTTGGCTGAGGGAGTTACCCAATAGCCCGAATCTATTGAGGTCGCTTTCAGAAATTTATCAACTTCGCCAGGTACTCTTCTTTTCAGCAGAAAGGCGTGGTGACTTCACCAAAGTACGGTAAGGGGATCAAACGATGTCTAACCCAGCGAATTCGAAATCTACCGATGTTTCTCTTTTCGATTTACTCAGAAAGGCGGGGCTTATTGGCGACGGTGTTCGAGTAGGCGAGATGGCTGTGGAATGGGGCTGGCAGATCGGGGACATCGTCGTACGCCAACTTCGGCTGAATGAAAATCAGGCTGGCATTGTGACGACAATCTGGCTCTATGTGAACAGAGACTTGATGTCTGTTCCAATGGCGTTGCGAACGCTCGCTTTGCTGGCACAAACCAACACCAACAATGAGTTAATCGGAATCGTCTATCCACGATGCGGATCGCTTCTCGGCGAACTTCTCTTGCGCGCAGGAGTAATTGACAATCGCCAACTTCTGGCAGCACTGATCGGCAGTGAGACTAATCAAATGCAACTGGGAAAGTTCCTGGTTCTCAAAGGAGAAGTAAGTGCACCGATGATCAACGCTGCGCTCCAAGTGCAAAAGGCCATTCGCAATGGAGCCGTTACTGTTGACGATGGTGTGAGTGTTCTTTCTGAGGTGCGTAGCCAGGTCTGGTCGGCATAGTTTTACTATATTTTGACTACACCTGTTTCTCCATGGGTTTCTGCCATTGATATTTTGAGTGCGGTGAAGGCGATGAACCTATTCACGAAGCGATTTGGGCTTGATTGCTTTTCGATTTTCATCGGCTCAAAAATGAGTGATGCCCGCTGTGCTGTTCTACTACATTTTCGATTGTTTGTTGATGAAATGGAGGAGAGTATGCGAATTACAAAACAACATGCGAAAACTGTTGTACTCATGTTGTGTTGCAACTGGGTTTTCGGTGTTTATCTTGAAGCCTTTGGTCAGCCTGGGGAAGACGTTCGCAACCTGCCAGTTGTCCGTGACAATATTCAGCAGGCTGGGAGCAGAAGCTGCAAATCATTTGCGGGAAGCTATTAACAAATATCATAGTGCTGCAGATTATGATTATGGCGAAAGATTTCACAGCATCCCTCTGTGCCGGCAAACGCACTCAATCTGTATCGCAAAGCCGCACAGATAGCGTTGGATGAAGGCGACAAACAAACGCGTGCAAATCAGTACAACACGTATTATATGGAACTCTGGATTGGGTATGGTCGGCCATCGTTAGTGCGTCTATGCGAGCTGAGCCAAGCAATCCCAAATGGACTTTTTCTATTGCCACACAGAGCGCTTTGCAAGAAGACAGACATGGAGCAATGGAGTACTACGAGAAGGCTTTCACAGCGCAATGGCGGCGATCAACGATACGCACCACAGGCCGAAAAAGACATGATGACGCTTGATCGAAACTCAAAGTTCATGAGATATTTTTCCCTGCGCGATAATTCGAAGGGTACCGACAAACGGTGGATTTCTGCCTGCCCCTGCAGATAACTCCAAAAATATTACAACCCTACAATGGGCAGATACCAGGATACACGTCTGACCTTGACCAGCCACATTAATGCCCTCGGGCTCTGGTGCCGAAGTTGACACAGAGGGGATGCCGGATGATCGAGCTCAGTTTTGAGCAACTGGTGACTCTTCTCTACGACTCCCCATTGTAGCGAGTCAAGACTCAATCCTGACACGAGAAACTATCACGCTAGTGGTGATTCTTCACTTCCCTCAATCAATTCCTTCGGACCAGATGGTTAGTATTCGTAGGAAGATCTACCCTTACTGGTGCTGATTTATCGACGAGGTGCGATGGACGATATCGCGGACTTCCCAGACGATTGCCGCCTGACAGCTGCGGTGTACAACGCTGCGAACAGACGGCGATAATTCCGAGAGAGCCTCGCCTCCATTTGTTTTCAATCCTTCGCTGTTGTTGGTTTCACGTTCAATAATAATGTTTTTTGCGGTTTCGATAGTAGTAACACCAATCTTCGTCTTCTAATCCCAAGAGCTGGCGAAGCAATCCTCGTTCATAAAACTCGTTTCTGTATTGAGCTAGTTCAACAACTTGATTGTTTACCCGCCAGTGAAGTATCGCCTCTCCTGCAGGCGAGGCATCGAATCGTCCTTCTTTTGTGACAACGGCCCAGTCTGCGTCTCCGAAGGAATAAAGAGAGGCCAATTCTATGCCTGTTATCCGATCCCAAAGCTTTATGGTCTTGTCGTAACTGCCACTGGCGATTGTCTCGCTGTCGGGGCTGAACGCTACAGAATTAACAGCACTTGTGTGCCCGGTCAGTGTATGAAGCTCTTTTCCCGTAGATGCGTCCCACAGTTTTATGGTCTTATCGGAACTGCCACTGGCGAGCATCTTGCCGTCTGGACTGAGCGTTACAGAATTAACATCACTTGTGTGCCCGGTCAGTGTACGCAGCTTATTTCCGGTTGCTGTGTTCCACAGTCCTATGGTTTTATCGGAATTGCCGCTAACGAGCATCTTGCCGTCTGGGCTGAATGCTACCGAATTGACCCTATACGAGTAGCCAGGAGAGTGAACCCAGGTAAACCTCTCCTTTCCAGTAACGACGGCCCAAAGTTTTATGGTGCCGTCTTTACCAGAACTGGCGATCGTCTGGCTGTCAGGACTGAACGCTAGAGAACTAACATCACTTGAGTGTCCCCTCAGTGTACGTAGCTGTTTTCCGGTTGCTGCGTCCCACAGCTCTATTGTATAGCAGCAAGTAAGCGGGCTCTTGCTCACAATGTGTGTAGCACTCAGTGCTAGTGTGTCACCGTCGGGACTGAACTTAACCGAATTGACCCTCCACCAGGGCCCCGTCAGCATGTATCGTATGCTAGTAGTATGATCTCGAACGTCATTCTCTGAGAGTTCAATGGCATTATCAAGGTGGCATGCGAATGTTTTTCCGTCTGGGCTAAAATCACCAACATGACAAACGTCCTGGCGGACTTCTCCAATCACTGTATCCCACACTCTGCCACCACTCTTGATCATCAAGCCATCTAGACTGAAGGCTACACCGTTCGGATTATCGTACACTTCACCCAGAGTCTGCAGCTCCTTGCCTGTAGAAACTTGCCAAAGCTTTATGCTGCTGTTGCCACCGCTGGCGAGTGTTTTTCCGTCTGGACTGAAGGCGATGGAAGAATAGCGCCCAGTCACTGTCCAGATTTGTTTTCTGGAAGCGACGTCCCACATCCACATGCCTTCATTGTCCTCGCTGGCACTGACCAGCGTCTTGCCATCGGGGCTGAAGGAAACAAAGGCGATCGATTCACGGTGCCCTGTCAGTGTTCCCAGAGCTTTGCCAGCACACGGATCCCACAGCATTATGTCCTCATCGGTGGTACCGGCAGTAGCAAGCATTTTGCCGTCAGGGCTGAAAGACAAGAGGCCATATTGCCCGTTCAGTCTATGCAACTCTTTGCCGGTTGTAACATCCCATAGCCTTGTGGTGGCATCCTGACTAGCACTGGACAACGTCTTGCCGTCAGGGCTGAAGGCTACATTACCGACCGCATCCAAATGTCCCGTGAGAGTAAGCAACACTTGTCCAGTAGCGGCATTCCGTAGCTTAACAGTGCTATCGTCACTCCCGGTTGCGATCGTTTTGCCGTCGGGGCTAAAGGCAACAGATTTTACGGCATCTGAATGTCCCGGCAGATTAATCAGCAGTTGTCCGCTAGTGGCATCCCATAGCTTAACAGTGCTATCGTCACTCCCGGTTGCGATCGTTTTGCCGTCGGGGCTAAAGACAACAGAGCACACGGAATTGGTTGAATGTCCAGTCAGTGTCCGGAGAAGCTTTAGGGAATCGACATCCCAGAGCATTATGGTGTCATCGTAAGTGCTACTGGCGAGCGTCTTTCCATCGGGACTGAAGGCAACCGACCAGACTGACAACTGGTGGGCTTGAACCACGAGTTCAGGCTTATCTGCGATTCGGCTATTGGCTGCCAAAGAAGAGGAGCACATCGCACCAGCAAGTCGAAGCAAAGGATCTTTGCTTGCTAAGAATCTGTTCGGAACTGAACCTGTCTTCCGTTCGTCCATTCTGATGGGAAGCTCGTCCCACATAACTCCGTTGAAATCGGGAATGGGTATCTGACGGTAAGCTGTTCTGATAGCCTGAAGGTTCTCCGCGTCTACTGAAGCGTTTTCACTAATCGAAGACAGGTACTGAGATACCTTTTCCAAACATTGATTTATCTCATTAAATGTGACATCCCTGTCACTTATCGAGAAGAAATCGCCGCTGTATATTTTGGCGGTGGACGACAGCTCTGCCTGTCCCGCTCTTAGAGCTTCAAGAAACCAGCTAAAATGATTAACTGTAGTATCAATTCGATGACTCCAGAGGTCGATGCTGAGCAAAGCTCGATGGAGGTGAGCTCCAATGGCTCCCAGATGCATTTTGGGAACCTCACCATTGGCGATCTCCAAAAAGGCAGCGCGCGGATTCTTGAAATCTACTGTATATCTTGCGCACTCATGCCATTTTTCAGACCATTCTTGAAAGAGTTGCAGAGCTATTCCGAATTCCTGAATTGCAATTGTAGTGTCCCCAAGCAACCTTAGATAACAACCTCGATTGTAGTGGA
>JAKFUT010000380.1 GCA_021732565.1 Candidatus Obscuribacterales bacterium | reverse complement strand
CCGATACCGCCATCTGCGATTCCTCCTGCATACTTTGAGCACAGTGTAACCGCAGCGGTGGCGTTGACTTAATATTGACAGCTCCGGGTACATTGGAAAAGTCCAGTTCATCGTTATACTGTAAGAGGGCGTCTTTTTCAGCAGCCACAGGGGTAGACTCGGGGCCAGATGGCGGAAATCGGCAGCAAAACTTCAATTGGTGTTCGCCTGGGAGAACTGCTCCTGCGGGCCGGAATTATAAAGGCGGAGGATCTCCCGGCGGGGTTGGCCGAGGCCCGAAAGTACGAGCTTCGCATTGGCGAAATGCTTGTGCTTATGCGTTTTATGTCGACAGAAGACCTCACCAATGCACTGCAGGCGCAGACGCTTTTGCAGAATGGTGAAATTGATGAAATGGTGGCTGTCGCTGCATTGCAAGTGGCTTCTCAAGAGAAAATCGAGCTCGAGCTCGCACTTGACAGAGTCAAGAACGTCGACCTCACCACCGTCGAGGGCAAGCAAAAGGAGTTGGCCAAAACCCTTGAAGAGATTGCCGACATAGAACGTGCCGATTCTGAACACCGTGAACTGGCGCCACTTTGCCTGAAAGCAGGCGAGCTTTATTACAAGCTCGGAATTTATCCCGACGCAGAGCGATTGTGTAAGCGAGCGATGTTCATTTCCGAGCGATCATTTGGAAAGAATCATCTTTCTGTGTCAAGAGCGCTTGGGAAACTTAATGATGTTTATATAAGACAGGGCAAATTCTCAGAAGCAGAACCACTGGCCTGGCGAGCGATACAAATCTCCCAGGACCAGCTTGGAGCACAGCACCTGGAAACTGCCGAACAGCTTCATCGCATGGCGAAAATTATGGAGGGAGAGGTTCGCTTCGTCGAAGCGGAGCAGTATTATCTGCTTGCCATGAGGGTGCGCGAGAAACAACTTGGCCCCGATCACCCGGATATGGTTGATCAACTTCGTCAGATGGCTGCTTTCTGGAGCAAACAAGGCAAGAAATCGGAAAAGAAGCGCATCGGCGAATTGTTAGTTGATGCCGGTCTTCTCAAACCGGAAGGTCTGCAGGAAGCCGCTCAGCAGGCGCAACAGATGGGGATTCCCCTGGGACAGTTCTTACTTGGACTGGAAGGTTTGGATCCGGAGTTTGTGCGTGCTGGTTTGCAGGCGCAGTTACTCATTGCTGATGGAGTCGTGCCGGCAGAGCTGGCCGTGAAGGCTTTGCGGATTTGCGCCAAGAAAACGATACCTTTTGATGAGGCACTTGAGTTTATCGGTTGGACACCCGACTCTCTTTCCACTGCTGAGCTAAAGGTTCTATTGCGCGCCGCCGATGAGCTTGTTACAGCGGAACAGAAGTTGGGCGCAAACCATTGCGGAGTAGCCGTAGTTTGCATGAGACTGGGCGATAGCTATCTGGATCAAAAACGCTATCACGAAGCTGAGCTCAACTACAAACGTGCTCTCAGTATTTTGGAGAAATTCTTCGGACCCAAAGATCCTGAAGTAGCCGCGTGCTTGTTTAAACTTGGGCGCCTCTACAACGTGCAGAATCGGGTGGCGGAATCTGAGCTCCTTATCTGGCGTGCGCTGGAGATTCAACAAAAGGAACTCGGCCCCGACCATATCGAAGTGGCCATTACACTTGAGTTACTGGGTGCGATTAAAACAAAGCAGTTTAATCACGAACAAGCGGAGATGTTTTTTAAATCCGCGCTGGGAACTTATGAAAAACTTTTCGGGCAGGAGAGTCCTAAACTGATTCCATTGCTAGAGCGTGCTACTGACAATCAATTCGATCTCGACAAATATGATGAAGCCGAGCAATATAGCATTCGGCTCATTGACTTGCTGCAAAAAACGCGCAATGGAAAATCGGTGGACGTGGCCAATGGCTTAGACAGGCTCATTCGCATTTATGTTGCCCGGGAAGAAGCGGCAAAAGCGGCATTTTGTTTAAAGAAAGCGCTGGAATGTCGTGAGACGGAGTTGGGCAAGAATCATCCTGATCTGGCGAAATCGCTGGAACAATATGCCGGAATTTTAAAGAAGATCGACTATGGCACAGAGGCGGAAGAGTTGGAATCCAGAGCGAAATACATTCGTTCCGGCAGGCGAGATTGAGGCATTGACCGGCATGAATACTCTGAGCAGCGACAAGAAACTGGAGATAATGAGTTTTCTCAAGAATCATTCGATCTTTCAGGTTCTTGATCGTGAAATTATCGAAGGGTTGGCACCACAAATTACCGAAGTTGAGTACGGTCCTGGCTCCATAGTTTTTCAAGAAGGTGACCCGGCTGATGCTATTTACATAATCCGCCGGGGCGCGGTGGCTGTTATCCAAAGCAAGCCCCAACCTAAAGTTCTTGCATACTTAACTGCGGGCGAATGCTTCGGCGAAATGGCCATAATACATGATGCTCCTCGCAACGCCACTATACGTGTACCTGAAGAAGCAAGCATCCTCAGGCTTCCCAGCGCAGCGCTAAAAGACCTCACACGGTTGTATCCGGCCATAACCAATGAGCTGGCCGACATTATAAATCGAAGAACCACTGGCGACAGCCCGTTCAAGCCCCCCGGGCTTCAAGGGAACCTGGCATTCTTTGATTTGCCCACTGTTATTCAAGCAGTGCTCGGTTCGCGCCGCAGCGGCGTGCTTGTTCTCTATGGGCGCTCCGGTAAAGCGGTGGGGCAATTGGTAATGAAAGATGCCGTGATAGGACAAGCGATTTACGATCAACTAAAGGGCGAGTTCGCTCTCTATGAGCTTATGAATAGCGACGAACCGCTCGACTTCACTTTTGATCAAAAAGACATCTCCGGCGTTCAGCCTGATCCAGATTTGTTTCGCCGCCCGCCTTATATGCTCATGATCGAGGGAGCCCGGAGAGCAGACGAATTACCCAAACTAATGAAAAATGTCGGCTGGCCGGACGCCACTTACGAACAAATTAAACGGGTGCCCGACTTCAAAATTCTCGCCGCCGAACTTCCTCGTGAGCTGTGCCGCCAGATCTGGTTGCTAATTGAAGTTGGTAGCGCCATTGAAGTCATTTGGCGTCAGCTGGCCTACGACAAATATGCTGTACTGACTGTGGTAAACGAAATGATCAACGCCGGATTTCTCCGTGTGGAAGTGAATCTGCGTTGCAGCAGCGAATTTGTAAAAAGGACCATGCAATTTCGCAAACCTTCACTGGACCAGCTCAGCCTCGAGGCAGCTATGGCTCCTGAACGGGAAACCCCGGCAGGAGTGATGGTGTCGGAGAGCCCCTATGAAGTGGTTAAACTGGTAAATGCTGTAAATAGCGTCAGCACGAACCTCGGAATAATCTTTGGAAAGACAGAGATGCGAATTCTTTTGCAAGAGTCGCTGGCAAAAACAACCAAGTTATTCCCGGAACTTGGTAGTCTAAGAGTATATATGGATAGTCCGGCTCTTGATCTTCGTGGAGCGACCTCGGACTTTTCCAGCTCGGCCAGAACCATACCGGCCCTGGTTCAGCTAGCAAATACGTTGCTGGAACTCACGCCCAAATTGCTCAAGTCCGGCCGCTGACGCGCATTTATTACTAAGGAGAGATCGCATGAAGGAGTTTCCGGCATATCAGGCACCAGCACTGGCCTTTTTCTCTGGTGATTTTTACCGCCATGTGGCAAAACGGTGGGGCGGTATTGGCCTGATATACCTCTTTATGCTTTCCTTTTGTGCCATCGCTATCTCGGATATCGGACTCTACCGTCTGGTTGACGGCTATGTTGATCTGATTCTCAATAAGGTTCCGCCCCTGCACATCAAGGACAACAAGGTATTGTTGGACGTCCCCTCGCCCTATGAAATTATGATAACTGGCGAGGGCGGCAAGGCGGTCAAAATCGTATTTGATACTTCCGGAAAGATGAAAACGCTGAAAGACTCCGGTGGTGCGCTGGTTCTCGTCACGGCCGACTCAATCATCATGAAAGACAGCCTGGAAGATGAGAATGCAACAACTTTCAGTTCGCTGGCTGGTGGAAAGAATCTCGATCTTACCGTAACCAAGGAAACTATTGGCCAGTGGAGGTCGGCTGCCTCATCGGTAATTCTTTCAAGCATGGGCGTGTTGGCAGCCTTGGCACTCTTGGGACACTTCCTCCTGGCGCTAATCTACGGTGGGCTGGGTTGTATTATGGCCAGCATTACGGAGGCGGAGTTAGGCTATGGCGCTTGTGTGCGGCTTGCTTGCGTGGCCATGACTCCCGGCATAATTATCAGCGTTTTACTGGGCTTGACGGGATTACTCCAATTCTGCGTACTGTGGGCGATGATCACCGTGCCGGTCACGCTCGGTTATTTGTATTTTGGTTGCGCCTCGGCAGCCAAGCCGGAAACACCGGGTCTCTAACGCGGCCTCTAAACAAGAATCAGGCGGAGTTTTCTTGGCAAACTTCCCCTGAAAGCATTGTTGCAAATGACACGCCACAGACATTCTGAGAAGTTTTGTTTCTCTGATATGCCTTCGCCCGGGTTGAGCGAAAGAGAGGAAGCCTGGTAGGCTCCCCCTCTTCAGTAGTCGGGTATCGTGAAAAACTTGTTGTTCTGATCTCCGGAATGTAACTGGAGAATTACTGCAGTGGTCAAGGCTCACTGGAGTACAAGGAGACATACTCTCGATTCACGCAAAATTTGATATGCGGAATGATGTGCGAGGAAGTATCTCTATCTTGCCAGCTAGATCTGCCCCTGGTGCCCCCCCCTTCTGTTCATCATTCTCTTCCCGCCACAGCCATGTTTGCCACCGCCGAACGCCTGACGCTGAAGCGCCTTGTGACGCAATTTTTGCTTTTGCTCTGATGTTAGTACGTCATAGCTGTCTAATCTCATGGTCAGCTTGGTTGCAGAGATATCATTCTTGATTGCGCTGATCTTACTTTGCAGATCGCTTGCTTTGGCTCTATCGACTTTGTCTTGCAAGAAGAGATCTTTCAGTTGTCTCTGCAGCGACTTCAACTCAAGCATTTTCTTACCGGTTCCCTCTTGAAACGAGGTTCTCAGGCTGTGAATTTTCTCAAGTTGTTCGTCAGTTAGCGACATGTCTTGAGCGGGACTGGCCGCGCCAAAACCGATTACGTCTTCGCCCTCGCCTGGTACTACAGGTAGTGCGGCCACTTCACCCTCGATGCGAGAGTTGAAAGACGGGCCGTTGCCTTCTTGCTGGACCGTGTCGTCGGCCTGTGCAATGGTGGAGCCCGAAACCAAGACTAGAGTTGCAAGTGCCAGCTTCGAAAGTAAATTTTTCATTTGTCAGTCCTTTGTTGTTATCAGTGACAATACGGTTAACTTGTTGTTCGCTAGCGAATCAGCCCCCGATTCATCTGCTTCTGTCTTTAAAACGTTTGAACCCCCGAAAAAGTTCAATGAAATCGGAACTTTCTTGATTAAATTTGTTTTCCCTTCTGAGAGAAGTATTTTTCGGCGAGTTCTTTCTCCCGCCGTTTTGAAGCGGTCAATCACATAGCTCGTAAACCATTTCCATCTTGCCGCCTGGCGAAGATTTGTCATTTCGCCTCATTGGCGTCCGCGTGAATTGATTGCGCGCCAAATTGAAGCGAGTGCTCTGGCGCGAAACGAGCCGCAGGGCGCGCACACAATCGACTGGATTGACGCTAACATTTCCCCGCCCCGGTCGAAGCAATTCGGGTAACCGAGGCTCATCGGCCATTTGGCTGATTCAGCGCCACTACCGGCTAACATTCCAAACGTTGCCGTTAAGTGGTCTAGGCAGTAGCCGTTTTGGGTACAAGACTAGTTGTTTGTTCGGTTTGGAGTCTACATGAAAGGTCTATCTTCAGATGGGTGTGACGAGCCAGTTCTCAAACGACACCTTCATTTTGCCTCAGTCGGCGTTCTGATCCTGCTCGCTTTCTCGCTCAATTCCGCAAATGCAGAGTCAAACAAAGCCATGGGCGGAGGCACCGGCAGCGATGGGGCGATGGCGAAGCCTCCAGGATGCCCGGGGGCTAAATCAACAACAATAAAACCGGACGCAAGAATTGCAAGTAAATCCGAGACTAAATCGGGACTGAAGCCAGAGATCAGCACGACAAATTCGACAGCGACAAGGCCTGCAGCAAAAGAGTCTAAGTCTTCAACTTCTGTTCGGTCGCCGGCGAAAACCGACTCAAAATTACAGTCGATAAAGGCCGAGAAAGAAATTGCCGGTTGGACTATCTATCAAAATAGTTCCTATCGGGGGTCGATCATTCTTCAGATTTGCGCTGCTGGAGCCAGGCTTCAGTCACAGGATCTGGTATGCCTGATGGAACCGGGACGTAAGATTGGATACCTTACCCATCAACAGAACAAGAGATATCTGGAAATGGACCCCTCCAAAGGAATGAAGGGGCTTGGCCATCTTTCATGGTTTCCCGGCCCCGAGAAGGTCACCAAGATAGGCGATGAACAACTAAGGAACCTGAAAACCACCCATTACCTGATCGAGAAATACAGGGGGAAAGACCCGTACCCGTATTGGATTACTGACTTGTGGGTGTGCAACGACCTGGGAATTTCAAAAGAATTCGCCGGCGATTGTGCCCGAATTTGCATGCTTCCAGCCGAGTACGGGCTTCCTGTTAAAGTTGTGAGACTTTACAGCTCGCATTTGAGAAGAGAACCACTGTCGAAGGAAAGAACGGCTGAGTTACGCAAGCAGTATGGATACTGCATGACTCATCCAAAGTTTGCAGGAAATGATGCCCGTTTGCTCCTGGATCTGCAGCGTGATGCAAAGCCAACTGCGCTAAAGCCCTCTCTGTTCAAGCTCGAAAAGTCATTCAAGAAGGTTAAGACAGAGGTCGATCTTATAATGACTGATGAAAGAGATGCGTTACTCAAAGAATTAGACGAAGAGTAATTGCTCCGACACTGCTGAAACCTGCGGATTGCCTAGCTTTTACCTGGTAAGCCTACCACTACTCGGCCGACCAGCGCCGGCAATTTCTTTCTACTGGCTTGCGGGTGTGTCGTTTTGAAGCTCCGTATTGGCAGCCTCTTTGCGAACGTGAATGGCTTCGGTAAAGTCTTGATTTTTCCACAAAACTCTTGCGTAATCGCACAGTACAACATTGAGATCGCTGGGTCGACTCTTCAGCATCTCTTTCAACTCACCAACGGCTCCGGCGTAGTAGGTGCGTGCCTGGGCCCAGTCTCCCTTTTGTTCTGCGAGAAAGCCAAGGTAATAACTCACCTTAGCGCTGTCTTGCTTGTTTCCGCCTTTCTTAAATTCTTGCAGCGCAGAAGCGTACAGGCTTTGCTCCAAAGTCTGTAAAGTAGTCCATTGCGGCGGGTTGCTATTTCCGCCCTGGTCCGGCTCAATTAGCTTCCTGTTTTGCAGGTACCATCGCTGGAGATCTGCAAGGCGAGCCTTTGTATAAGCACTGGCGAGGGGAATCTTTCTATCATCTCTGTCGGATATTGTAATGGTCGCATCATAGTTGCCGGCCCTCCACAGCATCCGATACGTTTGTTGTGCCTCCACCGACATGCGCTCCTGCTCTGATATCAGGGCGCTCAAATTAGACATTTGAGCCGTGTCAGTCTTCTGGATTTGGGCAGCGGTCAGTTTCTCGATTGCAAGCTGCACTTTTGCTGCCTTGCTGTAGTAAATATCGCCCAGCAGTAAAGTTGCATAGTTCGGATCGAAATACGTGCACTTTTCTTGAAACGGAAGTACCTGTTGGAGAATTCCAGCCGCTCTTCCCACTGAGTCGTCACTGCCATCAGCCAACAATGCTTCTGCATACACAATTCGAGCATCGGCCAGGCGAGGGCTGGCTTTGTCGACCTCCGAATATATTGCTGCTGTTGTATTGAGAGACTCGAGGAAGTTCTGCTTCTGTCCACATTTTAACGCGATTTCTGCTCGTTTCTCCATCCTCGCTGCATACTGTTCGCTGTCTCGGCCGTACTGCATCTGGGTGATTTCCATGGTCAGATTCAGGTCTTCCATGTGTTGGCGATATTTATTCGCCACTTCCCGAGGAATCTTCCGGCTCATTTTCTTTGCCAGCGCAGTCAACTCTGGAGCGGGCGGCCAGCTGAATTCGGCGACCACCGGAGAATTCTCCCTGAAAAACCAGCCCACATCGAGCCAGGTGAACCCTCCTGCCAATACAGCGATGGAGGCAACTAAAATACCCAGTGCCACATACACCGGGCGAACTTTAACCACCGCACGCTTAAATTGCCTGCCTGTGCGGGAGAATTCCGCCGCCAATGATCGACCAAGCTTTCCCCCTTCCAAATCTCCGGCGATGGCGTCGATATCTTTTTTGAAGTCCGCCATAGTCTGATAGCGCTTCTCTGGCTGCTTCTCCATTGCACGGAAAATTACAGCTTCCAACCGATCGCACAATGCACGATCCATCGTCGGAAGGTCGAGAGGGGGCGGCAATTCCATGAGATGTTGATGCATTGTCTCGAAAACATTGCTGTCAAAGAAAGGGGGGCGGCCTTGTAATGTTTCGTACAAAACACATCCGAGCGAATACACATCCGAGCGGCTATCAACAGCCTTTCCAGACCACTGCTCCGGACACATGTACACGGGGCTTCCGAAGATCTCTCCTGTCTGCGTCAACCGACTGATCTTTTCACCATCTTGCGGTAGCAGTTTTGCGATTCCGAAATCGAGGATCTTGACGAAGAATGGATCGCCATCATAGTGCATGAGCATTATGTTGCTTGGCTTGATGTCCCTGTGAATAATTCCTTTTCCGTGAGCATGAGCCAGACCGGCGCACGCTTGCGAAAAGATATGCAACACGTGTGGCACCGGAAGCAGGTCATGTTTCTTAATTAGATCCGAGAAGGAAACACCTTCTAGCAGATCCATCGCCATATACGGCAATCCCAGTGAAATTCCGAAGTTGCGAACGCGCACGATGTTTTGATGATCAAGATTGAGGGCAGTGGCAGCTTCCTGCTGAAATCTCCGCAAGCTGTTCTGGTCATAGGTAAGCGTGCGGTGCAAAGTTTTGATTGCCACGTCTTGTTTCAAGTATTGATCGCGGGCACGATAGACAACGCTCATGCCACCGCGACCCAAGACATGCAATATTTCGTACTGCTCTGCGAAAATTGTGCCAACCAGCGCAAGTTCCGCCTCGTCAGGTTCGTCATGAAATGGGTCATCATGATGGAATGGCTGCGTTTGTTCATACGGGTCTTCCTCCCGCGAAACAAACTCAGCCATCGCCAGCTCTGCATCGAGAGCTGGCTGGCCTGTAATCGGCTTGGGTGTTACCCTCAGTTTTTCTTCTTCTACCATAACTCTGCGGGCCTGGTACCTAAGGCAATTTTCCCGCCACGCTGCCCCACCACTTGCTTTTTCCGAAGTTTTAATGAATCGTTAGACCAAAACAATGAACCATTGGCAGTTCGGCAAAAGGCGTACGGCGACTTCTCCCTTTGCTAACCAGCCGTGCCTTGGTCTTGCACGGTATTGAATGCA
>JAKFUT010000405.1 GCA_021732565.1 Candidatus Obscuribacterales bacterium | reverse complement strand
ACTGGTGGTACCGGCGCTGTCGGCAACTTCAATGGCGGAAACGGAGGCGCACTGGCATCAGGAGGCAGCGGCGGAAACGCCGGCAACGTAACTCTCAACGGCGGTGCCAATCTCGTCGGTGTGCGGTCGCTGCAATTACAAGGTGGCGCCGCTGGAGTCTATGTATGTTGCTCAGGCGACGGCGGAGCGGCAAGTGGCACGGGCCGTGGTGGTAACTCGGGCGACGTGGCTTCGCCCGGGAACGGCGGCAATGGCGGAGTGCTTACCATAACCAATACTGCCGGGTTGATCTCCATAAATGACATTTCGACCAGGGGCGGAAATAGTGCTGATTGGGGAAGTTCGTCCGCCGATGGTGGTTCCGGTGGAGCAATCGGTGGTAACACCGGCAGTGTGGGAAGCAATGGCAATGGCGGGAACGGCGGTGCAATAAATGTCAGCAATACTTCTGGTGGTATCACCTTCCTTGGTGCGACCAGCGTGAACTCCTCGGGCGGCGATGTCCTGAATATGGGTGGTAATTCCGGAAATATTGCCGGAAGCGGAACCGCCACAGGGGGTAACTCCGGAAGCCTCGGTAACAATGGCAACGGCGGAACCGCCGGTGCCATCACCTTGAGTACTGGTGGCGCTTTCACCTCGGGCAATATCATTGCGACCGGGGGCAATGTCACCGGAGTGTACTCTGTTAACTCAGGACAAGGTGGCACGGGCGGAACCGGCAGTGGCGGGAACTCAGGCAATATAGGCAACCAGGGAAATGGAGGCGCCGGCGCCGTCCACAATCTCACTGCCATGTCAATGAATCTGCAGAGCTTCAACGCGAAGGGTGGAAATGTAACTGGAGACTACTCCGGAAGCGCCTTCAATGCAGGCGACGGGCAGACGGGTGGCAATGCCGGTAACAACGGCAACCAGGGCACAGGCGGTCGTGGTGGCACTGTCACATTGACGGCATCAGCTACACCTGCCCCTGGTGGAATCATCAATCTTGTGGGAATGGATTCCTCCGGTGGCGGGATTACGGGAACGTTTGCAATTACCGCTGGTAACGGAGGCGCGGGCACTACTGGCAGCGGCGGACGTGGCGGCAGCGTCGGAAACTCAGGCTCTGGTGGTGCAGGCGGTGGCATCACGGTTACTGCTTCCGGTGTATTGACCGTCACCGGTACAGTCACGGTGGCCGGTGCTAACGGGTCGAACAACGATTCTCTGGCTGGTAACGGAGGCAAAAGCGGCTCGTCGATTGGAGGAGCTGGAGGTCTGGTGGGTTCTGCCGGAAGCGGGGGCATGGCCGGACAATTGCGTCTAACCGCCTCGCAGGTCAATACCAATGGCGGCAACAATAGTGTTCTAGCTAACGGCGGTACCGGTGGCAATCAAAATGCCAATACACCGCCTGCCTTCCCCGGACCCTCATTGCAAGGTAACGGAGGCAATGGAAGCTTTGGCGGAGCCGGAGGCAGTATCGGCGGGGCAGGTAATGGCGGCGGCGGCGGCTCTGTCACTATTTCGTTGCCTAGAAACACCGTTCCTGCTACACAGGTTAACGTGAACGGTGGAGCTGGTGGAGCACAAAACGGCAATTTCGGTGTTGGAGGTATGCCCTTTGGAGGGAACGGTACACGGGGACCGGCGGGATTTGCAGGTTCCAACGGTTTCTTCTCCATGGCCCCGCTGGATTGGGAAAGCGATTCAATTGATCTCTTCAATAAGAAGGTCAAACAGTGGAAGCAAAAGATAGCCTCTACACACCGCCAAACTGATGATGAAAGCGATACCAGCGGTGATACCGGTAACAATTCGATGTTTGATCCGGTGGCTTACGTTCAACCAATGCCCTCGGCGGCAATTCAAGCTGTTGCGAGTCCAGATGTATTATTGAAGATATCCGGAGTGACGATTGTGGTGGAATCCAAAATCGACATCGCAGTAGTTGCCAGGTTGTCTGGCGCCGTACGGTTTAGCAGAAACAGCAATTCGGTGTTTACAATGCAGTCTGGTGCGGCGCTATTCGCTCCGCAAGGCTCCTCGCTGGTTCTCAGCACTCCTGAAGGAGACGTTTACATCGAATCGGGATGCAAGACCCTGGTTCATGTAAGCAACGGATACGTTGCGGTTCTCAATCTTCGTGACGGCCATGCCGGTCAAGTACGGCTGATGCACGGCAAGACTGTTGTCAATGTCGCCGTAGGAAAGGAACTCGTGATTGGTCCTGATCGCGGAGCGAATTTGCCCGATGTGAACCCCACTCCTGAAATTGCTGTTCGCGATATCAAATCACATGTTATTGGCACCACGCGGGTGTTTATCGGTGACTTTTCGATTATGTCGGCATTGATGAATCATGCAGCTCTAAGAGGACTGTCGAAGAGTTCGGAGCCTGCTCATAAAAAGCAGCTTGCCCAGCTATTGAAGAACGCCATCGTCCTTTCCTATGTAACGGCCAAACACGGCTCCTACAAGACCACCAGATAGGACCTGACCTTTGCGTGTTCCGGTTGGCACTGGTAGTATCCTCTAGCGGGCACATCAATTTCTCTCGGTGCGCACATTTTTCACACAATCCATGTGTATCACGCATATTAAACCGATCGATTATTCTTTGTGGGCGGTTTTATTGGCCGCGGGAATGCATCCCCCATTCGGGGGCTAATCGGGTCAACTCAAATGTTCCATAATAGAACTCTTCCTCCTCCCGGGGCTTTGAAATGAATTTGATTCGTGCTCTTTTAGTAGAAGATCATGAGATCGCCAGACTCGGTCTAAGAACACTACTGGAGGGGATCGCCGACATCTCCGTCATTGGTGAAGCCGCTGATGGCAAGGCCGCGGTCAGTATGGTTCTTGAGCTTCGTCCTGCGCTAGTGCTAATGGACATTGGGCTTCCCCTGATGGACGGCATTGAGGCCACCAGGGAGATCAAGAGTGCGGTGCAGGCAAAGGTAATCATTTTTACCTCCCACGAGAACGACGAAGACATTTTTGCAGCACTATCCGCCGGTGCAGACGCATACTGCCTCAAGACAGTTTCTGGTAAACAGCTCGCTAATGCTATTAGCTCAGTTATGGATAACGCTTTGTGGATTGACCCGGGAATCGCCAGACGAGTAGCACAAGCACTCGCTAGAGGATCGCGCGAGAAAACAGAGGTGACCCGGTCCGAAAATTGCTTTCGGCTTTCCACGCGCGAATCTGAGGTTCTCGATTTACTGGTGGAGGGCATGTCTAACCAACAAATGGCCCAAAAGTTGTATCTAAGCACTGAGACCGTCAAGACCCATATGCGGCACATCATGGAGAAGCTGCAGGTTTCTGATCGCACTCAAGCTGCTGTCAAGGCGGTGAAGCTCGGCCACAAGCCACGCTGATGAGTTTCCTGCGCGTTGTTTGTGCGAGGTAAATGCCGTGAAATCGAGTGTGCGTGAATTCAATTCGAATTTTTTCTTTGCAATTCAATCTTCAGGATTCTCTCAACTTTTGTAAGTTCGTTCTCCAGGAGAGTAATCAATTCTTCTTGAAGCACCCAATTTCCCGCTTTGACTGCAAGTTCCATGTCCGTGCAAATGTTCGACATCTTTCGAGCCCCCACCGTGGAGGTTACTCCTTTGAGACCGTGCGCTATTTGATAAGTTTTATCTGTGTCTTTTGAAAGCAGAGCCGATTTCAGCGTGGCGATTTCCGGTGGAGCTTTTTCGAGGAACATGCGGCAAAGTTGGTAGGCCGTTTCTCCATACTTCGCAAGAGTAAAAGCAAAGTCAATTGATGTTTCCGCTTCCTCCGGTTTGGAATCTTCCTGAGGGAGCCATCTTTCCAGCACTTTGCGCAAGGCGGCCGGATCTACAGGCTTGCTTACGTAATCATCCATTCCCACCGACAGGCATCGCTCGCGATCGCCACCCATCGCATTGGCAGTCATAGCGACTATGGGAAGGTGCTTCCCACTGACGGACTCTGATCTCCTGATTGCCGCAGTTGCACTAAAGCCGTCCATTTCGGGCATATGGCAATCCATTAGGACCAGTCCGTAATCATTACTAATGATGGCTTCAACTGCCTCGAGCCCGTTGCTAACTATGTGCGAAGCAAAACCGAGTTCGTCCAAATAAAGTTGTGCGACCTGCTGGTTAATTGCGTAGTCTTCAACAATCAAGATCAGTTCACGCCTGTTTGGATGCAACTCTCGCGAGGCCAGTCTTGCGTCGATGGAAGAGCGACCAATGGCCGCGGTGCCAGCCAGCACGCTGAGGATACACTCAAGCATCTGTGACTGCCGAACCGGCTTTGTCAAATAGGCCTTGAACCCCAAGTCCATTGCCTGCATGCTGAGCCCCGGTGCATCGAACGCAGTGAGAAGTATCAGCTTCGTCTCTTTAATCGCCAGGTCGGCAAGAATCTCTTTGGCCAGGTCCAATCCGTTTTTCTCGGGCATAACGAAATCTATAATTGCGACTTTGTAAGGCTCGCCGTCGACATAAGCCTGTCTCAATGCTCGTAAAGCTTCCTTCGCGGAAGATGCCATACCGTTCTGCATGCCCCACGAGATTACATAATCGTGCAAAATTGCTCGAGCATGTGGCTCGTCGTCAACGATGAGTATGGGAACATTGGCCACCTCCTTCTGCACGTGAAATACCGTCTGTTCCTGACGTCGTTCAAACGGAAGCGTGAACCAAAAAGTGGACCCGAGACCTTTCGAGCTGTCCACGCCGATTGATCCATTCATGAGTTCGACCAGACGCTTAGAGATGCTTAGTCCCAATCCCGTTCCGCCGAACTTACGACTTATGGAGCCATCAGTCTGAACAAATGGCTGAAACAAACGTTGCTGTTCAGGTGAAGTGAGCCCTATGCCATTATCGATAACAGAGAAACGGACCAAGGCAAGGTCGCCCTGCAGTGAATCGAAATCCGCACGTACTACAATTTCTCCGTGATCTGAAAATTTGATCGCATTAGACGTGAGATTTAACAGTACCTGGCGCAAACGCTCCGGATCGCCGATTAGTTGTTTGGGCAAGCTTGGATCAACATAGGCCATCAATGAAAGTTGTTTGGCTCTGGCGGGCGTTGCAAGCAACTCACATGCGCCCTCTACAATGTTCACCAGGTTGAATTCGACTATTTCAAGTTCGAGCTTTCCTGCCTCTATCTTGCTAAAGTCTAATATGTCGTTGATCACGGTCAAAAGAGCATTGGCGCCATCTTTAATGTTCGCTGCGTAGTGGTGCTGTCTGTCTTCCAATTCAGTTCTCAGCAAAATGTTGCACATTCCTATGATGGCATTCATCGGAGTTCTGATTTCATGGCTCATGTTGGCTAGAAATTCAGATTTCAATCGTGAAGCTGCCTGCGCCTGATCTCGTGCTTCGCCGAGTTCCTGGTTGAGAGAAACCAGCTCCTTTGTGCGTTCTTGAACTCGAATCTCAAGATCTTCCTTTGTTCTGAGCAGTTCCTGCTCAGCCCGTCGACGTTCTGTAATGTCGACTACTGAAGCAAGTACGAAACTTCCCGCTTCGGTACTAATCGGATTCAGACCGATTTCAACTGAAATCTCTGTGCCATCCTTCTTCAGACCGTATAAATCTCGACCGGCTCCCATGGCACGAACCGTTGGATCGGCAAAGAAAGAGGAGCGGTGCTCCGGGTGGTGGTGGGCAAATCGAACAGGAACGAGGAGTTCTATTCTCTTTCCGAACAGCTCCGCTCTGCTATAGCCAAAAAGTTTTTCAACTTGAGCATTGACAAGCACAATGTTGCCTTCTTCGTTAACCATAATCATGGCACTGGGGGCGGCTTCAACCACCAGCCGGAACTGTTCTTCGGCTCGTTTCCGTTCGGTGATGTCAACCACGGATGCCAGAACAAATTGCCCCGCTGCGGTGGATATAGGATTTAGTCCAATTTCCACTGGTATCTCCGTTTCGTCTTTCTTTAACCCGTAGAGGTCGCGACCAACCCCCATCGAACGGGCTCTGGGATTAGCGAAAAAAACTTCGCGATGACCCGGATGTTCCCCGGAAAACCTTGATGGGATGAGCTGTTCTATGGACTTGCCGATCAACTCAATCCGGGTGTATCCAAATAAACCCTCGACTTGAGCATTGATCATGACGATGATGCCATCTCGGTCTACCATAATCATGCCGCTGGGAGCAGCTTCTACAACCAGACGAAACTCATCCTCACCCAGGGCGTCAAATTTGGCTTTCATGATCATCCTTAATCTTCTTAAGGATCATTGTCGTACATGAGGGCTATTGGGGTCACCTGTGGAAAGTTAACCTTGACCTCTTGATAGTCGCCGGTCACAGCATCTACCCGGCAACATACGCCGCTTTTCCGCACCTTATTTCTGTTGCGAAGCAAGGAGAAGATGCAAAACGTGTCGAAGTCCTGCTGCTCTGGCACTATTGCTGCTTTTGGAAGTGTTGAAGGAACTGTTCCAAGCGATCTGATCGAGCCCTTTGAAGGTAGCAATACACACAAGGCTCGAAGGTGAAAGAATTCAATTACTGCTCGTCACGGTACTTCCACGCCCTTTGCTGTGGCGATGAGAACGGTACAGGTTCTGTCGTTAGACACAATGCATGAGGCGGTTGCTGAAAAATTACTGCAGCACTATCCACCTAATTTATTGCAGGTAGTTACTGCGCTTCGCTTTGGACAGGTTGAGTGTGTTCAGGCGCTCGACAAACTAGTGGACGGAAATTGCGAGCTTGAAGCGGAATGTCGTCAATGCACAAGTTACATGGTGATCGAGCTTGGCGGGAGTCCTTTTTCCAAGCCAGTCAATGAACGAGGAGTCCCCGGAAGAGCACCAGAAGATCGCAGCTCAGTCGATCGATTAGTGCTAGCACGTGAACTTGAAATTGGTGCAGCGCTCATCAACGAAGCAGATGAACACTCCTGGACGCCCGATCGTATTGTTCAAATAGCTTCGGCCCTGGCGTTGAGTTTGGGAGATGAATTACTGTCGAAACGAATTTTGAATTTACATGCAGACGTATTCTGTCCAGCATGGCAGTATCGATTTCGAATTTTAGACGGGCTTTAAGTTGAATGTTCAAATGTTCAACGTATATTCAGACCTTGAAAGTCAACTTGGAGCCTGCCTTGGAGCTCCTGCGCAATTTGACGACGTATTGTATTACGAAAATTGACAGGAGGCCAGGATGCAAACCGGATCGTTCAGAACATTCGCGCCGTCGGCACAGAGTAAAATAGATTGCCGTTTACCATGTTGCAAGAAAATGCAATTTCAAGAAAGCCGAGATCCCTAACTTATGAAAAAGAATATCCCTACGCCCGAACAAACCCTGGCAGCACTTTGTGCTGTGCTTCAGGAACAGCGCCAGGCTCTCGGAATCACACAGCTAGACCTGGCTGAACAAGCGGGGATGCAACGTTCCTATATCAGTGATATTGAGCAAGGCCGGCGGAACCTCTCCGTTCAGAATCTGTTTCGCATAGCTCTGGCCCTTGATCTGACGCCAGCCGATCTTGTCGAGAGAGCAGAATCCAAAATGACAACTGGCAGACGCAAATAAAGGTCCGTGCCCCGCCTGACAGGTGTTCTGCGAAGTCGCAGTTCATCCCCGTTAGGAATAAATGTGATTGAGCCAGCAGTCCAATCATTTAAGAATTCGGCTTGCTGGAACCGACCCGGTTCCGGCTGTGGGAATTAATGATTTTATTCGAAGATCAGACAAAATTGCTCTTCCGTTAAAATGCAATTGACGACGAATATTTCGCTAGTTCCCTTACATCGGAAGCCCACTGATTGGAACGCCAACACTCCGAGGCAGCGAAGATACCCCATGTTCACATCCGGACTGAACGCGCTGAGTTGCGCAAGGTTAGAAGAAACACTAGCCCACCCACCAAGTCGGGATCGTTAGCGTGAATTCACAAATCCGGAGAGACTTGAATGGAGCAGAGTTATGCCGGAAAAATTGTAGTGTGGTATTTTCGCGATCTGCTGAGCATGGAAATTCATGGCGAATTTGCTAATGTGATCGGGTTCTTTGCGCATTGATCTGTTGCAAGTTGGTTGTTTGTTTATGGTTAGTCAAGGTGTAGCGTGTTGATGGATTGTTGGCGTAAGGTGACACTTGCATTCTTGTGGCCGCACGCCCTGCTGCTGGCATTGTGTCTGCTTCTCTCGACGGACTTGTCATTCGCTGCGCCGGAGAGCAATGCTCCGATTGAGTCTTTCGGTCCATGTAAAGACGGAGCGGAGTTTGCGGCCGGTTTGCTCGCCGCTGTTCGGAAGTGGACCGATTACACGGTGGATTCGGAACTCTGGATATACTATCCGGACAAGATGACGAAATCAAGTTGCAAGTTGTTTTACAAGGATAACCAGGTGCGGATTCAAGTCATCGGCGGCGGTTTTCGTGACGGGTCCGTAATCGTAAGGAAGAAGGATGGAACTGTTCGTGCGAAGGGCGGCGGACTGCTCGGTTTGATGGCGATGAATCTGGATCCAAATTCGCGAATGCTGATCCTGCCAACCGGAACCAACGTTGTTCGAACAGATCTTCCCGACGTGTTTGGTGAAATTGAAACCCAATTAGCTGCAGGATATAAGAGTCGCGTCACCGTGTCGGCGGCTACCACTCAAGATCTTCCCGACAAAATTTTAATTTTCGATGAATACATGCCGGGTGGAACAGAGTTAGTGCGGCGCATCTTTTGTGGTGGCGACAAGCTTCCTGTTCGAATTGATCATTTCAAGGCCGGCAAGAAAATCACCACCGCGTGGTTTAGAAATCTTTCTCCCAATACGGGAATTAGCGACGATTTGTTCCGACTTTAGGCGGGGGATGCCAGATGCAAGTTCGAGGTTCACACCACACAGATTCAGTGCTCGAACGCGGCGCGCAAGCGAAGCGATCCGCGGTGCATGAAGCAATGAAGGCGCAGAAGAAGATAAGTACTGGTAGCCTCTTTCGAAGGTTTCCCGGGCTGGTGTCGGCAGCGGTCGCCCTGGTTATTCTCGCCGGGATTCCATTGAACGCTCACGCTGATGAGGGCGCCAGTGCACGCACCAAGGAAATATTCAAGGTTCCGGGGCAGGGAAGTAATCCGGTTGCAGTCAGTCTGGAGGATGTGCGCGATACCGGTATTCTATTGCGATTCATTCGAATGAACGTGTTCGGGATTTATCAAGAAGCCTCCAGGGAGGAGATTCGTCCCGATTCGAATGTAGATCTTGCAGAAGTCATTACCATTCCCTTTCGCACGACGGGTAAGCTGCTGCCCGCTCGATTGCAGTGGCTTGTTTTCTTTCTTGGCACCATCGAGCCTATCATCACTGAACTGAAAAAAGAAGTGGGTACTGGAGACGATGCACTGAATCCTGTCATTCCGGACGAAGTCAAATCGATAATTCTTCCTTTGTGGAAAGACTGGTCCAATGCCATCCTTAAAATCAACTCGCACCTGGATGAACTTGCTGCTTTATTTGATGATGTTGCAAACAATAACGCAAAGATTCAAGCTGTGGCTGTGGCTATGAACGAGGATGTTAACAGGCTGGAAGAGGTTCGTAAGCGAATCTTCAAAGCCATGCAGCAGATTCAGAAAAATAGCCCGAATAGCAAAATCCTGGTGTCGCCTCCGTCGCCGTAAACAGGTAGCAAACAAAGTGATCAGGTCATCAGCAGAACC
>JAKFUT010000272.1 GCA_021732565.1 Candidatus Obscuribacterales bacterium | reverse complement strand
CAAGGAAATCTCCGTAGCGAATGAAGTCGCCTTTTCTGTATTCTTCCAGCGCGCGCTCAACTTCTGGACCGTATTTGTCTAACCAGTCGCGAAGCTTCTGCAGTTTCTTTTCGTTGTCTGCAGTTACTGCCAGGCTTTCAGGCAGCTCCAGATCCATTTTTGAAACGCGTTTAGCTGCTTCGTCCCACTGCAATTTACCGGGAAAGTCATTGAATGCTTTAGTTCTGAAATCGCCGTCAACTTTCTCTAGAGTCTTGATAGCTTCGGCGTAGTTGCGCACGCGAAGCATCAGATTCGTGACCTCGTCGGCGCGCTGGCAGTAACCGAGAAGATCGCGCGAATTTTCGGGCGGTCTCCAGCCGGCGTCTTTGATATTGAGTATTTCGTTAATTACACGATAACGTTGGTTTGCCTCGATTCTGTGATTGTTTTCCACGAGGCGATCATGAGATTCATCAAACCAGGAAAGGCTGTTGTCGAACATGCGCAGTTGATCGCGCCCGGGCTTTGTGGTTGCATCAAGAATGAGTTCTGTCTTGAGCAGATCTTTGTCGACCATGCGTTTGATTTCTGCGATGTCGGTTTGATCTGAGAGAAGTTTACTTTTGAAAGCTTCCGGCGCGGTGGCAAATTCCGTTCTAACTTCCGATTCTCCGACAAATGATGGAATCGGGCCGCCCGGTCGCAGTCTCAAGCCCGAACTCACCAGATCTTTATAGGTATGCAGGGATGCATGGTTGAACCATTTCATGGCCTTTTCGTAGGCGTATTGTGATACCGGTCCAAACTTGTCTTCCGTGGCTTCCAGTTTGATAGCTGCAGCTAACTCGGCGCGAGTTAGTTCCGCATATTTCTTACCGGCAACCTTTTCCTTTACTTTATCGAGGTCGACGGGAGTTGTGCTTTCGATCAATCTGTCGAATCCGAGTGGCAGGCGGTTAACCAGCTTGACCAGCCGGTCTTGCCACTCTCGTTCGACAACTTTTGCTTCTTCGGTTGAGCCGGGGCGATCGCTGATTCTGATTTTTTCAATCGCTTTTCGTGCGTCTTCAACCTGTTTTGCAAACTGAACATCGAGCGTTTTGAGAGGATCTGCCGGCCTTGGCTGTTGCTCAGCTCGTTCACCTTCCTCAAGACCTTCAACGCCGGCAATGAGTGTAATCAATCCGGTAGCAGCAATGGCCGCGAAGTCTCGCTGTTTTTTTAACAGCTCATTTGCTTCGGCATCGGGATCTCCCGGTCTTGCTGTTGTGCCGGTCGTGGTCCCTGGTCGCGCTTCCGTCTCCAGATCATCGAAATCGTCTTGATCCAGATCGTCGTCACCGGTCGTGAGCGTCTTTACGCGCTCCTCATCGTCACCCATCTTAGCCTTCCTCGCTCTGATGATATTTGGCTATTCAAGCCCTTTCGGTTATACCCGAGGAATAGAAAAATTGGACGTTGTCAAGCTTGCTGCTTGAAATCATGAACCAGCGGGATTATCCAGCAGTTGTTGCTTCGGTGTGTCATCTTGGCGCCGCATCGCAGTGCCGAAGTTCAGACAACGTGATCTCGACACCTCCGAGATCACGTTGTCTGAACTTAAGATAACCCTGACGATAAGACAAGCCGGAAAGCCGTATGCTTCTCGCGAAGCGAAACTAGCGAGGAACAGATCAGTCGTAGCCCTTCGATACAGGAACTTTGGGGTTCGTGGCTGAATTCCACGGAGAAACATCTTGCCTCTCTCGCTACCGGATATTCCAGTTTGGAATATTATTTCGTCGAGAAATATTCCAAACTGGAATACCATTCCAATCTGGAATATTCTCCCTCAAGAATATATTCCAATCTGGAATATTCCCCGATTATGGAGGGGCACGTCAATCAGAAGACTCAGGTAATACACTTTTGCATCTGGTCGACGACGCTGGCAGTCCTCTCGTCGGAATCAGTATCTTCCGGTCCGTGGCAATTGATTGTCCGAAATCGGTTTGCCGCGGGTACATTATTGTGTGTCTTGCAAGTTTGCGTGCCGGGGGGGACGAATGAGCAAAGAATTATTGGATTCTCCAGGGGATAAGGTTGATGAAGAAGATGAGGACGGCGAAGAAGATTCGTCATCTCGACTCTTTGACGCTGCGGACGACAAGCCCATCCCTCCGAAAGACAAGCCTCCAATGCCGCCGCCGCCCATAGACGTTCCTCCGCCAGAGAAATTGCCTCCGGAGAAGGAAAAGAAGGATGCCTACGAAATTGTAGATGAGAAGTCCGAGGCGAAGAAGGACCAAGCGATCAAAGATGTGGCCGCGGCTATAAAAGAAGGAAAATTTGACGAGAAAGCAAAGCAAATGTTGCTTGATTCTCTCAATAAAGGCGAAAACGAAGGTGATCGCAGAAAGTCTTTGACGGATGTGATCAATAAAATAAATCAGGAGCTGATTGCAATTTATAAGCAGGAAAAGGTGACCGATCCCGCTAAGCAATTTCAGATTCGCACACTTGAGGTAAGAAACGGTGAGGGCAATCGCGATTCAATCAAGATTGGCTTGCAGAATCGTCGCAGCGCCAGCTACAACGACAGCTTTACCGTTCGGCTAAAGAAGTAACAGTATCTCTAGGCCCGATACGCAGTAATGTCATTTCGACTTCGAAAGAAACCGGCTTGCGAGCACTAGAACAGCTAATAACAAAATCGCTCCGCCGATAAGACCTGCTTCGCGTTCGCGCCCTTTGACAGTTACTTGCGCTTTGGCGAACAGTGGAATACGAGCGTGATCTGCCGCTTTTAAGAGTTGTTGACGCAAAGATCCATCCTTGTCCGATTTCAAGCTCTCGGCCGCAACCTGTTCAGCTTCAGTTTCACGTCCGGCAGCCAACAGGCACGCATACATTTCGACTGCGATTTTATGGAGCGAATCTGTTTGAGAATCGTCTTTGCCTGTTTTTCCGCCCTCATTGATTTGACTCAATTGTTTCAACGGATTAGGGTAAAACAACGCAGCATCTGCGAATCGGTCATGAGCTAACAATACACGCTTAAGAGATGAACTTGCTTGTTGGAGTTCGGAAGATCTTTCGGGATCTTTCCGTGCTGAATCGAACCATTCTAGTGTTATTTGATCATCGCCGAGCATTCTGTTCAGGTTGATCCAATCATCACGATTCGATTTTTCAGCTTCATTTCTTAGTGAAATGAAGTGCTTCTTTGCTGGCGGGTATTTGGCGATCAGTCTCGTAATTTCAGCAGGCATCGTCGAATTACGAAGTTCCATCTTTGTCGAGTCTTTGTTGGGAATGTTGTTCCAGAGCCACAGGTATTGCCCCGTCGCTCCTGGCAATTGTCCTGCCTCGACCATTCCGTTAGCTAGTTCGTAGCGAGCCTGGACCTCTCCTTCGCCCTTTTTGATTGCAACAGCTGCCTGTTCTCTTAATACATCAATCGGGCGCTCCCCACTCTTGGAAGCCTTTAACCAGGTTAGTAACTCAACTGGTCGCTGATAGCCGACTTCGCGGGCAAATTCTGCGGTTTGTCCGGGCTGGTATACTATTACTGTTGGCATTGCAGAGACTCGCAGCTCAGCCGCAAGTCGATCATCTCTATCAACATCAATCTGTACGGCCACCGCATTTTCTTTGAACCATGTCGTAACCGACGGATCCTGCCATGTGGTTTCATCCATTGCGTGGCATGGACCGCACCAGGAAGCGGTGCAATCAACAACAAACAATTTGCCCTCTTTAACGGCGCGAGCCTTCGCTTGCGCAAATGATTCCGCGTCGAAGATGGCTGGTTTCGCGAATGCCATTTCACAACTAATGCAACACATTGTGGCAATCGTTATACAGAGAACGGGGATTCGGCGAAAAGGAATCATTGCAGCACTCACTGTGAAACTATCGAAGACATACCCGCTGCCATAAGAAACTCAACAAGAATGGATTTAAGCGTTAGCAATTTTCCAGGAGTCGAACTACCAATGCCGTCCAACCCGTCTGATGGGTCGCTCCGAGCCCGCGACCATTCTCGCCGTGAAAGAATTCGTGGAAGAGCAGCAGGTCACGCCAGTGCGGGTCCACGCTGTGACGCAGATTGTCGCCATGGCATGGACGCACATTAGCGGGATTGCGCATGAATATTGCCGATAGCCGACGGGAGAGGTCGTTTGCCACTTGTTGCAAATTCAGTCGTGTGCCTGAGCCGGTCGGGTATTCTACGGTGAGGCTGTCACCGTAAAAATGATGGTAACGTTCCAGCGCTTCGATAATCAAGTAATTTATGGGAAACCAAATCGGTCCGCGCCAATTTGAGTTACCTCCGAAAAGCTTGCTATTTGCGTCTCCAGGAACATAGCTCACAACGGGGAATTCGTTTCCCCATGGCAGCACATAGGGTTGGGTTGCATGAATGCGCGATAGCGAGCGTATGCCAAATGGTGACAGAAACTCATCTTCGCTGAGTAAATAATGCAGCAGACGTTCCAACCTTTCGCGCGATGGAATGGCGAGGATGCGATGACCTGTCGTCGGGCAGATTCCAAAATATGTTGTCGTAGCTGATAGATCCTGGCGATGAGCCAGAAACCAGTTCAATCGTTTAGTAAAGCCGGGCAGCTTCGCGATTTTTTCAGCTTGAAGGATCTCTACCGCTAATAGCGGAATGAGGCCGACCAGAGATCTGCTCTTCAGTGGAAGGCAATCATCGTGGAAGTTGATTCTGTCATAGTAGAAACCATCTGCCTCATCCCAGAGACCTGTTCCACCTAATGTATTCACAGCATCAGCGATACCGATGAAATGTTCGAAGAATTTTGACGCCATGTCCTCGTATGCGGGATTGTCTTCGGCAAGTTCAAGAGCAATCGCCAGCATGGTCAAACAATAGAATGCCATCCAGGCTGTTCCATCAGCCTGCTGCAAGAAGCCTCCAGTGGGAAGCGGCTTGGATCTATCGAATACTCCAATGTTATCGAGACCAAGAAAACCTCCGGAAAAAAGATTGTTGCCTTCGGTGTCTTTTCGGTTGACCCACCAGGTAAAGTTGATCAACAGTTTATGGAACACACTTTCCAAAAATATTTTGTCTGGACAGTCAAGCTTGCGGGCAATCTTGTACACCCTCCAAGCTGCCCATGCATGAACAGGAGGGTTTACGTCGGAAAACGAAAATTCGTAGGCTGGCAACTGACCGTTCGGGTGCATGTACCACTCGCGAAGCAAAAGCACCAGCTGTTGCTTCGCGAAGCAAGGGTCTATCGTGGCCAGTGGAACAGTATGAAAAGCCAGATCCCACGCAGCGAACCATGGGTATTCCCACTTGTCGGGCATGGAAATAACGTCTCGCGCAAACACATGCCCCCACTCATTATTACGCCCCTCCTTACGCTCAGCCGGTGGCGACGGCTGGAAGGGATCTCCGTTTAACCAGTCATTGATAACGAAGTGATAGTACTGTTTATTCCAAAGTAACCCCGCATATGCCTGCCGTGAAATAGATTTTTGCTCTTCACTAAGGTGTGCCGGTATCACAGCGTTGTAAAACTCGTCTGCCTCTTTCAAACGCTCCGCAAAAATCTGCGCGAAAGTGTTACCGAAGGGCACCACTGGTGCGTTGTCGCTAGCAGATAAACGGAGTCGAATTGTGCGAGATTCTTCGGGATCTATCGTAAGCAGATATTGCAATCCGACTTTTGTTCCAAACTGACCCGGGTTAACCGTGGTTGTCTTGCCATCAACGACGTAGTCATTGATTCCGTCCTTCACATAGGCGCCGTTATTCGGGACGCCGTACAGGCGCTCGCTGTTTGTTTCATTTTCAGTAAACAGCGCTGTTGCAGCCGTGCCATCTGACGCTGTGTCGAATGAAAAGACGTATTTGCCCAGGGTCTCATGCGTAGTGATGATCAAGCCGTCGCGGTCAAGCTGCGCAGTCGGTTTGATAGTACAACCATCATCATGCTTGCATCCCCATGACCAGCTATTGCAGAACCAGAGTGTCGGAATTACATGAAGTTCTGCTCTCTCTTTCGATCTGTTATTCACCGTAATGCGAATCAAGATATCATTCGGCGCAGTCTTCGCGTATTCCACAAACACATCGAAGTAACGATTTTCATCAAAGACTCCAGTATCAACGAGTTCGAATTCCGGCTCGTCAAGTCGGCGGCGGCTGTTTTCCTCGATCAACCGAGTATACGGAAATTCTTCAATTGGATACTTGTAGAGCCCCTTCATATAAGAATGCGTAGGCGTAGAGTCAAGGTAGAAATAGCTTTCCTTCACATCTTCGCCATGGTTACCTTCTTGGTTGGTAAGTCCGAACAGCCTCTCCTTAAGAAACGGATCCTTCCCATTCCAAAGAGCAACGGCAAAGCAGAGGCGAGATTGTCGGTCGGTAATTCCAAGCAGCCCATCCTCACCCCAGCGGTAAGTCCTGCTGCGGGCGTGATCATGCGGGAAATAGTTCCAACAGGAACCGTCAGCGGAGTAGTCCTCCCGCACGGTTGCCCACTGGCGCTCCGACAGGTAAGGTCCCCATCTCTTCCAGAATTGCTGGCGTGCAGCATCCTCTTTGAGTCTGTTTTGTTCGGCCAGCATCTGGTCATCCCTTGCTGTTGAGGCGTTTCAGGCAATGGTTCTAACAATCGTCATTATCAGCGATGTGAGGAGTGACAGCCCGGTTCCAGATACATTTTCACGTTATTATAATATCTATGTTTTTCGGGTGTTGGGACCAATTGGCCGGCGCTGAATGCAAACGGGGTGGTGAAAAATCACAAGGCAAGATCCTCTTCAAACCGCCATCAGTCGACATAACTTATTTTAGACTTCGCTCAAATTCATTGTTTCTGAACGTGACCAGTTTTGCCTTGGTATACAACGCAGACACCACCCTTGCCATAAGCTTTCGTGGCCTGCAGTATTCTTGGTAGATCCGGTGGTTCTTTGTCAGTAATTCTTACTGCCAGGAATTTTGGGAATATGCAGCTCTGTCACCAGGTCCTGATCAGCGCGTCAGTGATGGAACTACTGCCGTCCCCGTCAAATCAGGCTCGCTAATGTCGACATGCATTTGTATCATGGTAATTGCTTGGAGAGTTTAGACGATTACTTTAGGTGCGGTGCGGATTTCTTGAGATTGCCGATGACCGCCTTAGTTCGTCCCTTTATCGGTTGTTTCCATAGTCCAGGTATTGCAGGGACAACCAGCAATACGACAAAAATGTCAGTTTCAGCTTGGGAGCGGGCTGGCCGTATCCGACTTTCTCTCCTGACGGCAGGTCTGGGGCTGCTATAAAATGCATGCACGCGCTACCGCTAATCGCTCTTACCGATATGTGGTCGCACCATGCAAGAAATCTCTCCCCCTGGCTTGGCGCAGTTACTTCTTTGGCGCAAGAAATTTCTCGCGATACTGCTCAACCACTGCCTCTCGTCCTTCCGGCGGTAGCAGTGGAAAGCCAAGTTCAATGCGTTGCTCCAGAAAAGATCTCGCCACCCGTTCCGACAATTTGCGGATTCTGAGAATGTTAGCCATTCGTTCGTCTCGTCCGAGTATTCCGCGTGCATCCATCAAATTGAAATAGTGCGAGCACTTGAGCACTTGTTCATAGCCAGGCATAACCAGCTTTTTCTCAAGCAATCTTTTCGCTTCTTCCTCATGAAGTGCAAACAGAGTCGTCAGCATTTCAGGGTTGCTTTCTTCAAAATTGAATGTTGATTGCTCAACTTCTGTTTTGTGATAAATATCGCCGTATTTTACTTTGTCGTTCCACTGCAGGTCGTAGACGCTTTCCACGTCTTGCAAATACATTGCCAATCTTTCAAGGCCGTAAGTGATTTCCGCAGAAACTGGTCGCAGGTCAATGCCACCTGCTTGTTGGAAATAAGTGAATTGAGTTATTTCAAGCCCGTCTAGCCAGACCTCCCAGCCGACGCCCCATGCGCCCAATGTTGGCGATTCCCAGTTGTCTTCGACAAAGCGAATGTCGTGCATTGATGCTTCAATTCCCACTGCCTTAAGGCTCTCCAGGTAAATTTCTTGCACATCGTCTGGTGATGGTTTCAGAATTACCTGGTATTGAAAGTAGTGCTGAAGGCGATTGGGATTTTCGCCGTAGCGGCCGTCTGTCGGCCGTCGACATGGATCTGCTGTTGCCATGCACCACGGCTCGGGGCCGAGCACGCGCAAAAAGGTTCCGGGATTCATGGTTGATGCGCCTTTTTCAAGATCAAACGGCTGCAACACTACACAACCATAATGGTCCCAGTAAGCATTAAGTGCTTGTATTAGCCGCTGAAATGTCAATGCCATGGTCCGGCTCCTTCTTGATGTAGTTGCTCTTCGTCTGCTCCGGCAGTTGCTGCCTTCCAGACGAGCCGCTGGTCTCAGATTGATTTGTCACCCTGCCTGGTGACTATCGGTTCTCTTGGTCTCTCCTGGTTGCTCTGCGAGCTACTCCCGTGAGCTGCTGTTTGTCCATAAGCGCTCCGCAGGTCAGTGACCGTGAGCGATGCCCCGCACGATTCGCCAAAAGTTTAACACGGTGGAACGACCCGGATCTTCATCGCCGCTCGCTGATGCATGCACTTGTCGACATCTGCGGACCTGATTATCAGCCGGTCCAGCATAAGCACCAGTGGCGCGTCACACGAAGGATGCAACAGCAATGTGGTCCTGTTACAGAAGGCAACACTTAAGGGTCCAGCGGGAGCCCGTTCACTAGACATCGGCAGCCTTACATCTTTCTTGCGATGCAGTCGGCATCAACCGCTCGGTATTAATAACCAACAGCGGGGCATATCACGATTGATTGGTGGCGCGGGCATTGGCAGAATTTTCGTGAAGCAGCTAGAAGAACCGAAACAAAATCTCAGTAATCAGTTTAGACAACTTGTAACTGGCATGAATGGGGTGCTAGTGGGACAAGAGTCCGCTGTCTTTCTTTCCGCTGCAGCTTTTCTTGCTGGCGGCCATGTTTTGCTGGAAGATGTGCCCGGGGTGGGCAAGACGTTGTTGGCACGCAGCCTTGCTAAGTCCGTGTCGGCAGGGTTCAAGCGGATTCAGTGCACACCCGATCTTCTACCTTCTGATGTATCCGGCCTCAGTATTTACGATCAACGGAACGGTTCATTTACTTTTGAGCCTGGTCCGTTGTTTACGAATATCCTGCTGGTCGATGAAATTAACCGGGCCACGCCCCGAACGCAATCATGTTTGCTTGAGGCGATGGAGGAGAGGCAAGTCACCATAGATGGTGAGGCACGCATGCTGCCCGACCTTTTCTTTGTAATCGCCACTCAAAATCCGGTGGAGTATCACGGAACGTTTCCCTTGCCGGAAGCTCAACTAGACAGGTTTATGTTGTGTCTGAATCTCGGGTACCCGACGGCCGAGCAGGAAGTGGAAATACTCGGCAAGACTCTGGAACCGGGAGCCTTTGAAGTGTCCTCGGTGCTCTCGGTGGTCGACGTGCTGGAGGCCCGTGAGACTGTGAAAAAAGTGCGAGTGGATGCTTCCGTTAAGCGTTATATTGTAGACATTGCGGCCATAACCAGGGATGCCGCGGAACTGTCGCTGGGCGTTAGCCCGCGTGGGAGCCAGCTTCTGATGAAGGTGGCGCAGTCTTGCGCATGGTTGTCTGGGCGCGACTTTGTTCGTCCGGAAGATGTAAAACGATTTGCTCCGTTTGTTTATGGACATAGAATCGTGCCCCGGCAGCGCGGGAATAAGGTGGGCCACCACAAGATCATCGAACGCCTTTTGGCTTCCGTTCCGGTTCCTGTTTGACACTGGTAAATGTCTCGATGAACCATCCGCGTACCACTGGTGTCGACGCACCTG
>JAKFUT010000360.1 GCA_021732565.1 Candidatus Obscuribacterales bacterium | reverse complement strand
ACCGACCGCCAGGACCGGACCCGACACTGAAACGGAAGCGGCTGAGGTCACTGTAATGGCTCCTGCTGCGCCACCGGCGCCTCCATTTCCATTATTAGCACCACCCCCGCCACCACCGGAGGTGTTAACGTCACCAGTAATAGTGATGACGCCGGAGCCGCTGGAAACCACTGAAATTGCACCGCCGTTTCCGGCCGGATTACCGCTGCCTGCACCGCCGAGCCCGCCCCCGCCGTAGGTACGCAAATAGCCAGTGGTGATTTTTCCTGCAGTCTGAATCGTAAGATTTCCGCCGCTGCCTGCGGACAAACTCGTGGTGCCTCCCAGCCCGGATAGATCGATGTTGGCTAAGGAAATATCATTGGTAGCACCGCCGGTGGCAGCTAAGCTCAAGTTCGTGCTGTGAGATTGGACAGCTCCGTTAAGAGTGATATTGCCGCTGGAGCCTCCAGCAGTCGAAATGCTTATGGTTGATCCGGGCGTCGATATGATGCCATTAATTGCTATGTCAGGCGCGGTCAATTTGAGCGTGTCGTTAGCCGCCCTGTTGTTTATTGAAAGCCCGAGAATCTGGCCGACAGTTAGACTGCCGCCAGACGTGACATTCAGTGTTCCACCTGCGGTGTTTTGGAACAGGTATATGGTGCTAATGCTCAAGGCTCCAGCGCCGGAAATGGTGGCGTTGCCTGCAGTTTTGCCAACATAGCCAACGGCAACATTGTTTAGATTGTTGACGAAAGAGCCATTGGCGGTCATTGTCAGCGCTCCGCCATCAGAAATAACCATGGTGCCCGCTGCAAACGGGGCACTTGTAGAGATTGCCGACAAGCTCAGGCTCTTCCCCGCTACAGATACACCGGCGAAGGGCGAAGCCGTAAACGGATTGGTGCCTGCGCCGGTATAGAGGCTGCTGTATCCACTGCCGATGGTGCCAGTCAGAGAAATAGTGCTGCCGGTGATAGAAACGTCGCCACTGGCGCCGCCCATGCCTCCCACGCCTACGATGCTGGCACCCGTTGCCGCCACGTTGCCCGCAGATACATCACCAATGCCGAATATTGCCGTACCGCCGGAGCCGAGTATTCCCCCTGGTCCAACTGGACCGAGGTAGGTTGTTGCACCGCCGCCGCCGCCGAAGCTTCCGCCACCACCTATGGTGCAGCAGCTCAGCACACCGGCACCACCGCCGCCGCCACCGATTGCCAAAACAGGACCACTCACCGACACGGACGATGATGAGGTCAACGTTATGCTGCCGGCTGCACCGCCCGCACCGCCATTTCCGGCGTTGGCACCACCTCCGCCACCACCCGACGCGTTAATATCGCCTAAAATGTTAATGGAGCCGGTTCCGCTGGCAAGAACCGATATTGCTCCGCCCGTTCCGCCCGCGAAGCCGCTACCGCCACCGCTGCTACCAAGACCGCCACCGCCGAATGCGCGTAAAGAGCCGGTAGTTATGGTTCCCGCCGCCTGGATTGCCAGATTCCCGCCATTGCTTCCGGCGCCGGTTGTGCCGCCGGTTCCGGCGGTGGAGATGTTCCCGAGCGCAATATCGCCAGTGGAAGAACCACCACTGTGAGCTTGCAGGTTTGCCGAGTTAGTATTTGTTTTCAGGCTCACATTTGACAAGGAAATGCTACCGCCCGTAGTGCTAATACCAGTAATTGAGTAGTCGACCCCATTCGCGCAGGTAATGCATGACGGGTTGGATGCGGTAAAGTTAACTCCCGCTGCTATGACAATGGCGCCGCCGGTGCTGCTCGAACTACTTGCATCTATTAATGCGCCCGCAGGAGCACCAAACGCGGTAACATCACCTTTTGCCAGAACCACAAAGTCGCCACCTGCGGTGGAGAAGGTTGAACCGGTCGAGAAGAGCCCGGTGAGATCGACATTGCCCCCGCTGTTGTAGTAGATCGGATCGCCGGATAGATGCATACTGGCGATGTTCAGCGTACCCTGATTTACACCGACATCGGCCGTGGCTCCAGTGATGTTGAGCCCGCCAGTGATTTCGTTGACGCTGGCCTTTACTGCTCCACAGCCGCCTTCAATAGTGAGCGCATGGCCTAACCAGTCACCACCAATTAGCGAAGTAGACGCTGTGCCACCAAAATTGGCGCTTCGAATGTTGATGACATCAAGCACCGATTGTATTGTGCCGCCGACATTGTTGATGTTTAGCGCCTGCTGTGCGCTTGTTGCAATGTTTAGAGAATCAGTCGCTTGAATCAAGCCTGTATTCATAATGGTGCCTGCGCCCGTGAACAGATTCATGCTCCGGGCATTCATCACTGCCAAGTTAGCAACGGTCGACTGGTTGAGAATGCTCCCGCCTGCATTGATATTGAGGGCACCCGGTGTGGCTATCACCCCCTGGTTGATGAAATTATTGGCGACATTGAGAGTCATGCCTGCCGATGGCAGGGCGTGAGCAAACGCTGCTGTCGGCAGGCTGCCAGTAATAAGTCCACCGGGCAATACTGTCAGGCTGCCCGCGTTCAACACCGACGTTATGCCTGCCTGCGATTGCAAAAGAAAGAGAGAACCACCTACAACGGCGGCACCGGTAATGCTTAGAGGAGAAGACGAATTGAAGCCGAAACCGGCAATAGACACATTCGACGGAATCAAGAGGCTCGCCAGAGATGAAGCGGCGTGGGCGCTTATTCCGGCATAACCACCAGTCGCCACGCCCTGAGCATCGAGGACTATATGTTGCTGATGTCCGTTCATGACCTGCTGCACAGCCAAAAGTTGGCTCGCTGTCACAAGCTGACCTGGTAATATCGACACGTTGGCGCCGTTTTCACTGATAGCGACAGCAGCGTTATTAGGCGCCTGAAAGCTGGTTGTTGTAGAGCTAAGGTCAAGAACCGCTCCAGTCGGTATTACGGGATGAGAGTGGCCGGTTGTGACCGCCGGAGCGGACGCAGATTGATTTCCGGTTGCTGAGCCTGTGGGGGCGCCCACCGATGATGTGTTGCTTGAGTTTGCCGATTGTGCCAGACCAACCTGCGGAAGCCCAAGCAATAGGTGGAGCAGTACGGCAGACGCCACCATTTGCTTGCCGGGAAAGGCCGGGCAAGCGCGCGATACGGAAATCGTTCGGGAATTCTTCCAAGAGCCATTGCAGGAGTCGGAGTTGCCGGGCCTTCCGGCGCCGCTGGAGCCTGCGAGATCGTCGATGTTACTTATCGCTGGACTTGAAGTTGTCCAACCGGTTCTGGCAGCCCCGTATCCGATTAGTAACCACTCCAGACCGAGCTTTCCAAAGACCGTGTTGAGCCGCGAGAACATTGACGTTGATTTCATACATCGGTCTTCCGTGCTAGATTCCCGGACCGTTCCTTCCATTACGGGGAGGGGTATATGGCACGGTCCATGTGCTATATACCCCTCCCGTACTGCAAAACTGCCCTCCTTGTCACATCCTGCGAGGTTTGCGAAAGTCTCATCGAAAATGACACGGAACGACCGATTCGCAGTTGCCAGAATCGCGGGTGAGCCTCAATCGTCACCCGGTACTGGCGAATCTGGTTTTCAGTCGCCATCCGAAAGTGCGTTTCGATATGAGCGAGCAACCTGTGCCAAGTTTTGCTTAGCCACCCGGTCCTTTGTACTCTGTGGCGAACCTGGATTTCTACGCATCTGCCAACAAATTCTTTACCCTCAGACAAACACATACTCATTTGGACGCGCAAGGAAAGGCTCAGCCCGTTCTTACGCACAGGGAAGAACAATGCATCCCGTGAACTCTATTGCTTCCCCAACAGGGTCGCCATTGCTTCCTTAACCACCTGGTCCGACTCTGCGCACGTTTCTGGCGGAGGCAGTTCCAGCGTTTTATCAAATACAATCGCTAAATGATACGGTGTTGCGTCGCGGTCTTTGTAGACAACTGCGCGACCTCTACCCAACGAAGAGATAACTCGCCGATGGTTTTCGTTCAGGTAGGTGCCTCCGCTGATTGTTCTGAAATCTGCATCGCCAAGTATGCGGAAGATAATTCGCAAGTTTGAGTTATCGACGATACCACTTGGAACTGCAGCAGGATTGTTCGTTGCACATACAAATCCTTCTCCAAGAAAACGCAGCTGCGCAATCAGTGTTGCCGCCAATGAGGACGCGGAGGTAGCTTCGCTCTTTTGATTGACATTCAAGTACGGAGCAGCATTATTCACTAGCCTCTCGGTATCTTCCAGTACGACAAGGTGTTGAAGGGTTTCAGTAATCGGGCGGGTTCGGCAGAATTGATACAACAGAAACAAAATGACATTTGAGCAGAAATTCTTTTCTGCATCGCTCAGAGCTTCTCGCAACTCGATGATGGCAGGTTTGCTAAATAGGCTCCTGAGACTGATCGAGTTTCTGGAACAGAAGAGATCTGCTTTGGCGCCTTGCCGTAGCTGCGACATGATCGATCTAACTCTGTGCCTGATTCTTTCCAGCTGTGCTCCAGCAAATCCGAACGATTGATTTGAGGTACACCTGTCGAGATCATCGAGAGTTGGTTTGCTTCCCTGTTGATACATCAAATCGAACGCCTGTCGCAAGAAGTTGGTCTCGGATAGGTTCATTTTGATACTTGATTGAAACAGAAGCATTAAGCCATCAATGTGACTTTGAACATCCACACCGGGGGGAACTTCAAGCGCATTTATTCGTAATGGAGAAGCAGCCTTATTGCCCGGTGTAAATACTTTGACTGTGTGGCGAAAGCAGTCAGCTAGAAGTGCAGGCAGCCTGTACCGGGTAGTGTGTGCTTCCAAAACAAGAAACGGGATATCGTAATTTCGCCAGAGGCTCGAAAGCAAGTACATGCAGGCATTCGATTTTCCCATTCCGGCTGCGCCGCAAATTAGTGTATTTCTCTGTAAAATCCTGCTGTCGATAGAATACTTGGACTCGGAGAGATATTCGTTATTGATGATATAGCCCAGCACAAAAGGATTGATTAGCCTGAGGAACTCAGGTTCACAAGTAGCGAAGAGGCCATCTTGCTCCGGTGTATCATCCATCTATTAATCTACCTCGAAAGAAAAGCTCATGCTATTTTACTTCCCGTCAAGATGACAAGCTCGTCGGTGGCCGGAAGTTTCCCTCTGACGATGCAGCCTGCTCAGCGGTAGACCCGCGGTCAGGCATGGTAGCATTCATATTGCTAAGCCGCGCTGTATGTAAGTATCGGCCACATTAGGATGTCAGCCAATTTTAAGGACCCGCTGTTGGCTTCAGTAGTCCTTTCTACGTAAGAAATTGCCGTTAATGGCACCAATTACTTTGAGATCCTGACACAAAGCGCAAACCTTTCGCACCGCTGCAAACGGTTCGTTCAGCGCTTTCTGCTGATCCCGGTTTCGAACACCGAATTACCGAAACACAGGTTTTAGCGGTTATGTTGCTTTCGTTCGAGGAACATTGTTGAGGAAGTAATTCGGTTTCCATGTTATGTTGCACAGCCTAGCTCCAGGTACCATCGTTGATGATCGCTATGAAGTCATCGAGCACATCGGTACGGGAGGAATGGGCTCCGTATTCAAAGTGCGCGAACTCGGCACTGAAAGAATTCTAGGACTTAAGCTGCTAAATCTTGAATTGACATGTGACGATGAGAATCACAAGCGATTCAAAAGAGAAGGAAAGATTCTCGCCTCGTTGTCGCATCCGAACGTTATTGCCTCATACAGATTTGGAGTATGGCTGAACACGGTCCCTTACATCGTCATGGAGCTTTTGATCGGAAAATCGTTGAGAGAAGTCATTGACAGTACCGGGCAAGTTTCTCCCGAGACCTGTCTCTCTATTGCCATGCAAATTTGTGGTGCAATGGAATATGCTCATGAGCACCACATTGTGCATCGAGATCTCAAGCCAGATAATATTGTCATTGTTGACGATCTTTCGGGCCAAATTGTGAAGGTAGTTGATTTCGGGTTGGCCAAACGGGCGGGCACCACCGGTGCCAGTCAGCATCTCACTCAAACTGGAGCACTCATAGGCAGTGTCTACTACATGAGTCCTGAACAATGCCTCGGGAAGAACGCGGACGGTCGTTCTGATATCTATTCTGTAGGTTGCTTGCTTTACGAAGCATTGACAGGAAACCCACCACTGGTGGCAGACACTGCCGTTGGAATTATCCATAAGCATGTGCACGAATTACCTCAGCCTATTGATAGACCATTGCCGGAGGGACTAAATAATTTATTGCTATGCGCTATGGCCAAAGACCCCTCTACGCGATACCAGACCATGGCGCACATGAAGGTAGACATAGAGAAGATTTTGGCCGGTCATGGTAGCGAGATCCGAGCGATAGAAGATTCCAATCGGTTGGAACGAAAGAGTAAAACGACGGTGCTGTTGTCCATCTGTGTATGCTTCGGCGTAGTTGTGTTCCTGTCTCTACTGGCTGCTGGTCACCGGACTCCTTGGAGTGACGAGGCTCTCTTTATTAGACGTAAGGATAGCCATCGTTCGCCTATTTCGCAGACTCTCCCTTTGACCTACAGCGAAATTCGATTTGGTAAATCAGGACAACCTAAAATGATTGCTGCATTGCGCCAATGGTTAGAAAAATTTGAGGTGCACGAGCCAAAGCTTGCCGCTCGGGCGCGGTTTTGGTTGTATATCGAATCCTCAAGTGAGCGACTGGACAGACCGCTCTCGTCTACAGAGCTGCTTCTGATTCGTCTTGAGGGTGACCGCCATCGGGATTGCGAAACAAAGTTATTTACTGATGCCCGTCAGTCTCTTTGCTCACTGCTGGAGCATAAGGAAGAAATGAGATTGACAGTGCATGAAGTGGACCTGTTCGTTGATCTCAGGCTGATTCTTACAAAGCTTGAGTTCGGGTGCCGAAAATATGAGGAATTGATACCCCATTTGCTGAAAGAGTATGGTGCATCCATGTCAATGTCCGGTCGCAACCAGCTATTGCGAGAGTTGGCAGACGAGCTCACTAAGCGGGGCGATTATCAATCGGAGGAGAAATTTCGACGCACCATACTTGAAGAACGGGATCCAGAAGATCTCATTTGGTTGTCGCGTTGTCTTTTCCGTCGAAAGAAAGTGCAAGAGGCTGGCGAAATTCTCGACGCGGCGATGAAGTCTGCGTCTTCATCTTCCTGTTTTATTCGCTTGAATATGATTCATTTTGCGGCGTTGCAATTTCTGGAACAAGGCCGCTACGCAAAAGTCTTGGAGTTTGACGCTTCTTCCTGCAACCGAGATGGTTTAAGTGAAACTGGGCCGGTGTTTCTCGTGGCAAAGGCTCTTCAACGGCTGAAACGGTATCGAGAAGCACATGATTTGCTTTTAGGCGAACTCAGAGGAACCGATCTGAAAGGACCAGAAAAATTTTACCGACAGTTGATCCTTCTGGGTTGCATGGTCAGTAATGGCGCTGACGGACGAATACCTGTGGTCGAGATCGTGGAGAAAGAGGTATCCGGTTATGGAATGGAGGAACTCGCTCGCTGTTCACTGGAATTCGCAAGAACTGATGTCGTGCTAGCTGCAAAATTGGCGCATAGATCGATGGATTTACTGATCGCTGTGATTGACGAAAATCCAACCGCCCATGTGGAAACTGCTCGGTTGATAACACGTGCTTTTAACTCCACTGGTCATCATCGCGAAGCAGCCGAGCTGGCCAGGAAGGTACTGGCAACTCTGACTGTTGTACCACAGGGGCAACGCGATTTTTTAGAAGCTGGTCTAAGAGTTGAGTTGGGTAATGGACTTGTGGGAATCGGCAAGGCAGATGAGGCCAGTCAAGCCATTGCTCCGGCGATCAAAGCGTTCGCTACCAGCAGCAAGCCGGATGAACCAGCCGAACAGCTGGCTTCATTTCTGACCTGGAATGGGATTTACCAACAAGCATCGCACCGATTTTGTGATTCAAGAGATTCGTTTAAAAAAGCGGTTGATGTTGCTGATCGTAGCTATGGTGTCGGTCCAAGGCAGAAAGCATGGATCTTGAAAGCGTATGCGAGTGCTTGCGAGGAGGCTGGTGATCACCGCAAGGCAAAACTGCTCAGGGCTAGCGCCGAGATCGTATTACCGGAAATGTGTAAAGAAGAACTCGGTTTTTTGACAGACAGGATTCCGAGTAGAGAACTCAAATGGTAGATGACCCGGCCAAAATAACGGGGACAAATGTTGGTCCCCGGAATCAGCCGCCGGTTGAAGACAGTACCTGCGAACGTACCGTGTGAAGTGGTGCAACATTGCGCAAAGGCCGACTTACATATAGAAGTCTTCCGGCATTATCTGACCTGGTCTCCAGTCGAAGACCCCTCGTGAGATTTGTGAACTCGCAATAGGACCTGTCATCAGCTCCTTATTTTTCTTGTCGAGCACGAATCTTTGACCACGACTGGCGATCACTTGAGAAAGGACTTGCTGCGGTTTCATTTGTCCCGATTTCACCAATTCAATCAGTGCTGCCAGTAAGTGTTTGCATAAAGAGCCTTCCATTCCACCACATGGGCACGGTGCGCCTGGATTGCTGACGGAGAACACAAGTTTGTGGCGCTAAAACATGCTACACAATTTGGATCCCAAACTTCGAATCTGCTACGGACTCGGTGTCGCTGCAGGCTCAGGAGTTACTGCAGGCGGGGCTGCAGCGGGTGTTATTGCAGGCTCCGGCGTTGCTGCGGGCGCGGGCGTTGCTGCCGGTACGGGCGTTGTTGCAGCCGGAGCCAAGTCTGACTCTTTCTCTGCCACCTTTTGATTGAACTGCGGTTGTTCCAGCGGCACAACCTGCCCATCATCACTCAGGATTTGAATTCCGGGAAAGCGTCCATCCGGGGTGGTCCGTTCATATACGCTGATAAAGCCTTTGTCGCCTGGCTTCTCGTCCGCTGGCTTGTCACTGCCGGGCTTCTCTTGAGCGGGCTTGTCACCCGCCACAGCTAAAAAGCCATAATCATTCTTTCCGTACCGCGGCAATGCCCTCGGCTCTCGCATGAAAGTGAGCGACATGTGGACTTCCTTGAGCTTGTTCTTGGTCACCGGCATCGGTTTTGCCATCTTTAGCGTTTCATTTAGCGATGCCGCAATGGCCGCTTCGAAGGTGGATTGCGCATTCGGCGCTTCGATGTCTGGTGCGGAGAGAAAGGTGTTATTGGTGATGTTAACGCTGCTGTCCGGATTGATGCGAATACCGACTGTTTCTTGTGCGTTCAGCGGGGCGTTCTTGAGCCACTTTGCGTACAAATTGTCATCGAATGCTGTGAGCCAGGTTGTCCAGTTGGTGGCTTCCTCATCGCTGCCCCACCTGTCTGGATCGAGCTGAACACGTGTTTCGATGGAAGTGAGAACGCAATACAGATTACCGGATTTCCCCCCGATGCGAGCGGAACCATTGGCGGTGGCAAGATCGGCCGCCGTGAATTTGACGAAAGGAGTTTGAGCAGCGTCTACCAGCGGAATTGGGGCAAGGAAGGAAAGAAACAGGCACGCTAATGTGCCAGCGACAAAGCGTCCCCCTGAACGAGTCCAAGACCATTTTCGGATTGCGCTCATGGGTTCTCCTGACATTCTTAGTCTACTGCGATGGTAAACAGTTTAGCAAAAAGACTTCAATTGGTTCATGGTGCAGGGTTGCCAAAAGAATGTGCGTGGTTGGTTTGGTGCAGTGAAGAACCACCAGCGAAGGGGGGCGCGATTTAAAAACGGCGTTGAACACGTTTGAAATCGTAAAGCGAGACAATCGCCACTAGCCACTTAGGGGAGGAATGAAACCCGGTTGGCATCTGTACATCGTATAAGTGTCAATCGAACGCTATTGCTCGTGAGAGAAATTCTTGCCATACAAAGATATATTTTT
>JAKFUT010000260.1 GCA_021732565.1 Candidatus Obscuribacterales bacterium | reverse complement strand
TCCTCAACATTATCGCCAACGGCATGGAAATTCTTGGCATCGCCTGGGGCGGACCGACGATGATCTGGGGCTTCATGAACATGGCTGCTGGTACGCAAGATGCATTAAAGAGAATCATCTGGGGCGCAGCTGGTGTCACCGGCGGATTGGCTACTCCCGGTTGCATCAACTGGCTCGTTGCTTCATGCCGCGATGCCAACCTGTTCAGCTAAGAAATCATTCAATAGATCACAAAGACGAAGCGCTCCGGTAATCAAGGGAGCGCTTCCCTCTTGTCTATGTTTCATTCGGATCCGTAAAGGCACCAGAATCATTCTGGTGCCTTTACGGATCAAGCTTCAATATCGACGATGCAATGAGCCGAATATTTGCCACCCGTGGCTTCAAGACATTACAGAGATTCTAATCATGGATTCAAGATTCAATGGAGCATTCAGAAATCGGAAGCTCGTCCCTTTCACCACTTATCGACTAATGGCACGCGTGTTCGACGATCGACATTGCTCTGTAGTCAAAAATCATAGTCGATAGGATTCTCCGAGCTGTGCGGGTGTTGGCGCGTGTCAGCGAACCCCATGTGCACAGCGGCAGCAGATGAACTCGATCACTTCTCCCGATTCAAATACAGTCACGGATTTGCGTCAATGATTGAGATGTGCGTCGAAGACTTCAAGAATAGTCTCTTGGAGTTCTTTTTCAAGGAACGTCGGTTCGGCACCGTTTGCGAGTTCCACCAGACGATAAAAGGTAATTGCCTTAAACGCATCAACGTTAGCTGGTAAGAACTGTTCAAACGGGGATTTCAGTATCCGTTATTGTGGAGTTTACAGTTTTCCAAAGTCGGTAGGCTCAGAAAGAGCGTCGCAGGTTGTGCATGATGCATAGCAAAGGAACAAACTGAAAAACTCTTTCAGTGGTGCTTGAGAGCAAAGTTCATCAAAGAGTTCCAAAATTTCTTCAATCGCGTCGGGCCAATAAACAAAGCTCACGATGAGACGGAATGATATGTTCTGGCAGGAACTGCACAAGTATTCTTCCCTTTCTCCATCTCCACGATATTTTGTGCCACATGGTTCATCCCCTTCAAGGAGAGAAAGCTCGTTGTGATACCCGTGTAAATCAGTATCCAGCAACTCGGCTGAGGTATGGCACTTTGAACACTTGAATGCTAGCGGACTAACGAAAATCAGACGCCCGACATAAGTGGGGTCTAGTTTTTGAAAAGAATGCCCTAAAAGGAATCCAGCCTGTTCGCCACACTGCCCGCATGCTAGCCGCCATGTGCTCTTCGGGCTATTGTCGAAGTGCACTGGCAAATCTGCCACTTTCACCGACAGCTTTGCAAGGCAGCGAGGAGGAGTGATCTTCAACTGCTCGTAGAATTCGTGTTTGCTTTCACCTGACACATCGACTTCCTCTGCCTTTGTAGCAAGTGGTTCCAAAGTACACTCAAACCCGAGTTTCTTCGAAAAAGAAACTCAGGTCAAATTGGAGTACACCGACTAGACGGGCAAAACCGATCGCCCTATCGATGGTCGAAAGAACTTCCAAAGTGATCCACGACGCTGGATTTTTTTTTTCAGGTTGTCAGCTTTGAGGCCGCCGCCGCATCAAGCATCCACGTATTAATGCCTTCTTTCGGAGTCACTCTGGCAGCCGGATATTTTTCACCGCTTCCTTCAAGTATTTCCTTCACCACGGCAGATTTGTCTTCGCCTGCCACCACAAAAATTACATTTCTTGCTGCATTAAGCAGCCGATACGTGAAAGTAATTCGATTTGCATCTAAATGAGGAACGAAGTTTTCGATAACCAGTCGTTTCGATTCATCCAGAGCTTTGGTACCCGGGAATAGCGAAGCGGTATGCCCGTCTGGCCCCATACCGAGAAAAATCAGATCAAACCGCGGCACCGCATCGCTGCCACCAGTTACGGTATCAATAATCACTTTCTCGTATGCTTGAGCAGCGCGCACTGCATCTGTTTCTTGCCCGCTTGGAAAATGCAAACACCAGGGTGTCGCTTTAATCTTCGAGAGCAATAGCCTTTGGGCATTACCAAAATTGCTTTCTTCGCTGCTCAACGGAACGCAGCGCTCATCGCTGACGAAGAAATTGATTTTGTCCCACGGCAAAGAGTTCAAGTAGTCTTCGCGAACCAGTCTGTTGTATATAGCCTTTGGAGTAGAACCACCCGAGAGCGCAACCGATGCAACCCCGCGGTTTTCAACTGCTTGAGTAATTATCTCTGCAAAAGAACTAGCCACCGAGTCAGCTAGTTCAGACGCAGAACCAGCGCGGACCACTTCTGGTTTCATCAAACCCGATTCCGGCATACAACCTCCTGCCTTATTCAGGCACACATACTAACTGAATTAGATCAAATGCCAGTTTCAAGGATTCAGCAAAGACCATGTCCGGTCCAAGCTCATCGAGTTCATCGCTCATAAGAACGACCACATCCGACGACGCATCGTCAGCTATAAGTTCGCGCACCTTGCGATCACCCTCGCGGACGGTCACCAACAAGTTCTGAAGCTCGATGGCAGGATCGCGCGAGATTTCTATCGCTCGACCGTCGTCCAGTTCAACTACTATCTGAAACACCGCTCCTGGTATCACATTCGTGAAAGGCATCGACTTAAACTCGACTTCCACCGCACCCTTCTTTCTCTCGAATCGAGCACAAGAACTACTCGACTCTGTCTCGCGTCCAAGATAAACCGGAAGCCATCCCAGGCGGCCGGCAAGCCAACCAACAAGCAACAACGCTTGAATTGAACAGTCATCAGCCTGCAATTCCTGACCATTGGTCCAAACTTTAACTGACTTGATATTGTCTATATCAGCCACCGAAAACGGCGCACGCTCAAACTCTTCTGAAAGAGCCCGGCGAAGACCCACCAGACGAGCCCAGTTCAAATCAGAAACGCCAAGACACTCACCAACGCTCTCGACAATGTTGTGCAGATTGCTCAAGAAGTGGAAGCTATAAGGTGCCAGACCGGAATCAACCACCGCCCGCCGGACACATGCCAGATAAGGTCCAATACGATCGCCTGTAATGTCCGGTAGCGTCCACCACAAGAACGTAGGCTGATCGCCCAGTACCAGGGAATCTATGACACTGATCAGTTCCTCCTCATCTGCTTTTTCAGCGACAATTGTGATCTGCTCCGAGCATATCTGTTTGGCTCCCTGCGTCATGTGACATCGCGCCGAAACCCAGCCTTCCAGCCGTTTTTCTGATGCATCTTGGTGCATGATCGTCAGAATCGATCGCGCGGGGTGGCGAAGCACAATTGCATCTAACAAGGCGCTTTGACTGGTTTGAGCATCCTCTCGATCGGTGAAGAGAACTAAATTGCATGAGCAGGCACGACTGACCTGAGGCTGTTCAGACTCATCGTGGGTGGTGGCAGCCTCCAGCCAGAGTCGCCGCAACTCTGTTTGAATCGCTGCCACATCTACTCTCGACATTTTGCCGGAGAGAAACGACTCGACTGACTCCTGCCCTTTGGCAATAGAGACGGTCATTACAGGGTCCTCCACATGTCACCATCCGGTTGAAGCAGTACATCGCTTTCGGCCGGTCCCCATGTGCCCGCGGCATAATTTGGAAAATCACCCGGAGCTTCACTTTCCCATTTCTCAAGAACCGGCGATATAAGCTCCCATGATGCTTCCACGGCATCAGCACGCGAGAACAGCGTAGCGTCCCCGATCATACAATCATGAATGAGCCGTTCGTATGCGGTGGGAGTTCTTTCACCAAACGCCGCTCCGTAGTTAAAGTCCATACTCAACCATCGAAGCCTGGTGGTCGTTCCTGGTTGCTTGGTGGCAAACTTGAGCGATATTCCTTCATCAGGTTGAATCTTCATCACCAGTACGTTGGGCCCGATTGTCTCAGCCGCTCCGGTAAATGCCAGGTTGAACAACCGATGTGGTGCCCTCTTGAAATGAACCGCTATTTCCGTTACGTGTTTTGCCAATCGTTTTCCAGAACGCACATAGAAAGGAACGCCAGCCCATCGCCAATTGTCTATATGAAGCTTCAAAGCCGTAAAGGTTTCACGATTGGAAGCGGGATCAACTCCCGGCTCCTGGCGATAACCGGGAACAGGTTGCCCGGCGATATAGCCCGGTCCATACTGGCCGCGAACTGCAAACTCATTGATTCGTGACAGATCAATTGGACGTATGCAACGCAGAACCTTCGATTTCTCGTCTCTGGTTGCTTCGGCACTCAACGATATTGGCGGCTCCATCCCCACCAGCGATACCAGCTGCAACATATGGTTTTGAATCATATCGCGCATATTGCCGGCTTCTTCATAATATGCGCCACGGCCTTCAACGCCTATCGTTTCAGCGTTGGTAATCTGGACATGGTCGACATGCTCGCGATTCCAGAGGGGCTCGAATATGCCATTGGCAAAGCGCAAAACCATAATGTTCTGCACAGTTTCCTTACCCAGGTAATGGTCGATTCGAAAAATCTGATCTTCATGAAATACAGTGTGCAGGTGTTCGTCTAGGGCTACTGCAGTCTGAAGGTCGCGCCCGAAGGGTTTCTCAACAATAATTCGCGGCCAGGGAGAGAGCGCGCCCTGTTGTTGATGACGCTGATTTAGCTTGCTCTCTAGCAGCCGGTCGAGTATCGGATTGTACAAACTCGGTGGAGTAGACATATAGTAGAGATTGTTTCCGGCAGTTCCATGCCGCTCTTCCAGCGTTTTCAGAAATTCCGCCAGATCATCGAGCCCGCCAGGCTTATCGAAATAACCGGGAAGGTAGTACAGTCCGGATGCAAAACGGTCCCACTTTGCTGCGTCAAAGGGGATATCAGGTGCAAACTGCTGCAGAGCATTCCGCATAGCAGCTCGAAAATCGTCGTCTGTCATTTTTGTACGAGACATTCCGACTACGCAAAACTCTCGGGGAAGAAACCCCTCGATATACAAGGCATAAAGCGCAGGAATTAGTTTTCTCTTCGTGAGGTCGCCATGCGCACCAAAAATGATCATCGCGCAAGGCTCACCTGCACGCTCAATCCTGATACCTTCTTTTAGAGGATTAACGAGAACAGGACTTTGCTGGCTCATGGGCTCTCCCTTCAATGCCGTGGACTAAAACCCATAAGGTAGCGGTTTTACCGCTTCCTGTCATTAACTCGCGGCTCTTGGCAGGGCGTTTCGGGGCTATAATCCAACATCTTTGGAAAAGATTTCGATTTGCTCAACAGACTCTTCACTCACCGTACATTCGCTCAGGTGCCAGTCTGCAAGCGGCTGAGCGTGGAACGAAACCCGGAACTTTAGCACAGGCAAGTGGCCCAGTACTAAACCAGCCTCAGGTAGCAGCCTCTGGCGATTTAGTATGATTGAATCGAGTAGTTCGAGATAGAGAGGCGAAATATCTATCATCATGACCACCACGCAAAACGATCAGGAACGAGAAGTCAGCTTCGCTGAAACCGCCATGAGGCTCGGCGGCAAATCAGAAGAAGAAGCGAAGCGGACAGGAGCAGTAGACAAAGCCGACGATCAAGTCGAGGCCCTGTTTGCTCCACAATATAAAACCAGCAACAGCCCTATTCACAAGGCTGTCTGGGAAAGCATAGTGCAGTTCGATCTGTTCACGGCAAAGCCCTTACCACCATCGGCTCCCTATACAGCAGCCATGGAAAAGAGCTTACAAACAATAAGACGCCATGTAGACAACAAGACCATCTACAACGAGAAAGGTAAAGTCTCCGACGAGATGATCAACGACCTCGGCGCAGCGGGATACTGGGGAATGCTGATCGACTCCAAGTATGGTGGTCAAGGTGCATCGATCCAGCAATTCATGAATTTCTTGACGAAGGTCGCGATGAACGACCCCACCACAGCGGGTCTTGCCTCTGTGCATGGCTGCATCGGTGCGGTAGACCCTCTTTCGTCGTTCGGGACGGAAGAACAGAAAGAGCGCTTGCTTCCAAGACTGGCGTCCGGCGACACCATTTCGGGCTTCGCGCTTACCGAACCGGGAGCGGGGTCTGATTTGACGGCCTTGAAGACTACAGCTGTCCTGCAGGGCGACCATTATGTGGTGAACGGAGAAAAGCTCTTCATCACCAACGCAGTGCCAGGAAGAACAGTCGGGTTGATCTGTTTGATTGACGGAAAACCAGCTGCGCTTATAGCCGAGTTGCCAAAGGAAGAGAATGAACACTTCCAGGTCATTCACTACGGACTTTATGCTTTAAAGCACGCTTTCAACAATGGTTTGAAGTTCAAAGACTTCCGCGTGCCGAAGGAAAACTTGCTCAAGCCGAAGATCGGAGACGGTCTGACAGTTGCATACCACGGTCTCAATTTGGGACGTCTGGCGCTGTGTTCCAGCGCAGCAGGCAATATGAGATTGATGCTGGCCAATATGCTTCCCTGGGCGAAGTACCGGAAGACTTACGGCCACACCATTGATACAAGAGAACTCGTCAAACGACGTATCGCCAGAACCGCCGCATTGATCACCGGTGCAGACGCACTGGCAAATTGGGGCTCTTGGCTCTTGGATATGGGTTACCGCGGTGAGCTCGAGTGCATTATCGCCAAGATCTTTGGCAGTGAAGCACAAAAGGAAGTCGCCATTGAGTATTTCATGAAGACTCACGGCGGGCGCTCGTTCTTGCACGGGCATATGTTCGGTGACAATGTACATGACTTCCTCGCCCCTTGTATCTACGAAGGTGAAGGAGAAATGCTCGGCATGGCATTTTTCAAATCGCTGGCTAAGGCACATGGAAGCCAATACTTCGAGCCAGTCGGTAAAGCCCTTGAACGCGAGAAGATTAAGAACTTCAATCCATTCAATCCGGCACATGCATGGGCACTGCGTAATGAACTCGTTCCTTATGCAATGTGGAGAGGCAGCAAAGAAATGGCTTCTCCGGCACGTGTGCCATCGAACCTGAACGTTCCCGAAAACCTCAAGCGACACCTGGAATTTGCTCTCGAGCAGCTTGCAGATGTGCCGCTGGAGCTGAGCCATGCCATGGTAACCCACCAACTTAGATTGGCCGACAGACAGTGCCGTATAGCCGACATGTCTTCCAGAGCGCAGGACATAATCACCATCATCGTAACCGTGATGCATGCATCACAATCGAACGATGAAGTAACCCGCGATTCTGCCGATATTCTGTGTCAGGATTTGTCTCGCAAATTGAGCGGAGAACGACCGTCTGATCAGTATTTCAAAGATTGCCGCAAGCTGGCGGAGAAGATCATTGCTGGTGGCATGAGCAGCCTGAACGGCGTGTATCAAGCCGACATCATGTTCAAGTACGACTAAATCGAAAAAATTCGATTACTTAGAATCCCGCGGTGCATTGCATCGCGGGATTTTACTTTGCCATCTCGGCAGGAACATCAAGCGCACCTGAAATCACCAGAGCCAATATAACTCCAACGGGAAGACTCCTGAGAAACCATTCGAGTGCTCCCTGCACGCCCCATTCAAAGTGCTGAAGCATAGACCAGGGAAAGCAAGAGCCCGCTGTCATCGAGAATCCCCATAGCATCGCACGGCGACCGGACCAGCTCCGGCAACAACGATCAGATTACGGATCGCTGACTACGCTATTCTCAAGTCGAATACCGCACATTTAGAGTTTCTGATATGGTTCTGTATAATCAGCGTTCCTCAACAAGCACCAACATTCACTTCAAGTGGACCAATACATTCTCATTGCAGTGGTTTCAGCGATTGCTGCCGGGCTAACCTTCTTCACAGGGTTCGGGCTAGGATCTTTGCTGTTGCCTCTGTTCGTCTGGAAATTCGGCGCTGTGGCGGCGGTTCCCGGCGTAGCCGTGGTGCATCTGTTGAACAGCCTCTACAAAATTTGCCTTACTGCTAAATCTTCCGATTTCTCCACGGTGCTACGCTTCGGCATCCCGGCGGTTATAAGCACCCTCGGCGGTGCCTGGCTACTGGTTCAAATGACCGGTCTTCCTTTCGTGCATCCTTTTGAATTCATGGGGTGGAGCCAAGCAATTAGCCCGGTAAAACTGATCGTGGGAATCACAATCGCAAGCATTGCAATACTGGAAGCGAGCGGCTGGTTAAAATCGCTTGCAATCACGCGAAACTGGTTGCCCCTTGGCGGAATGCTAAGTGGCTTTTTCGGCGGGCTAAGCGGACACCAGGGAGCGTTTAGAACTATGTTTCTCTTGAAGGCGGGCCTCTCAAAAGAATCACTGATAGGTTCGGGAGCAGTGCTTGCGTGTGCAATCGATCTCTCTCGTATTGCGCTCTACTCCTCTTTGCTTCCCGCCAGCCTGCCAGCATCCAGTGTTCCCATCTTACTGGTCAGCTCAACCGGTGCCTTTGCGGGCACGACATTGGGAAATCGCTTTCTTAAGAAGATGGAACTGCCCGTACTTGAGAAACTGATAACTTTCGCTCTTGTTGTGTTCGGCATTTGCATGGCAACAGGATTGCTGTAGCGTAGTAGCAAGAAGCATATTCGAGTTTCAAGTGTGCCCTATAAATCGGGCTGGCAGCTGATTCCAGCTACAAGGCGGGCTAAGCCTGCCGCTACGGGCGTTTCAGTGTGATTGGCTAGCGCTATGCACGACGGAGAACATCGGCCGACATCGTGAAAACAACACAGAATACTCATACCATTCCGTCAATAGAGAACAACCCGTCTAATGGAGAAGTCTGATTAAACTCGCTGCTGGATGCCTCTTGCCGATACTCTCAAAACTAGATGAACGGTTGCGGACGTAACTGAGCAGGACAGTCCGATGACGTCACATGAGACTCCCTCGCAATTTGTCGCCCTATGGTCGCTAACTGTTTTGAATTCGATAATTGCTGCTCAGCGGCCGGTGACCTAAATTCTTCAGCTCGCCTAGTGCGATGCGTGGCCAACGCTATGGTCCGAGAGGGTAACCGAGCTACAACCGACATTCAGCTTCTCATGCACTAGCTGGAGGTTTTGCAGCGCTTCGGACTCAGTGGACAACTTAGTGAAGAAATCATGTTCGAAGTATTGCTCTAGAAAGTTAAGGTTATAGTGCAAAATCTTGAGCAGCTCATCCACCCTGGTTTTCAAATCTCCTGTCGTGGTCTCCAGCAAAACCAGCTGTGTTGACTCGATATTTTTCTCTTCGCCTTTCTCAAGAGCGCGGTGTAGCTTCGCCACTATTAGCCCGAGCAATTGGGTTGCCTGATGAAAGTAGTTCGAAATGGCCTTCTCTTCCAGAGTCCTGCGCTTCTGCCTCAGAATGAATAAAGAGCGGCTTAGAGCGGTCACCAGCTCACCGCAGCTGAGTGTTATTTCGAGAATTTGTTCGCCGCTATCAAACGAACTATCTTGTCGATCATCGGAGCGGGTCATGATTGCGCCTATAAGCCTGCAGGAAAAGTAATTCGCATCAATATAACAAAGATTCGTGTTGGAGTCTAAACGGAACGTTCTACCACCACGTAAGAAAAGAGCCGCTAAGACAAGCGGCTCTTCTAATGGTGAGGATCTTAAATTTCGAAACTCTTTGACTTAGTTAATTGAATCTGGCGGCTGGTCCTGGTGGCGGTTGCTTAGCAAGAGCCCTGGAGCTTAGGTTAATGGGCTGCCTATCGCTTGAGGGCTTTCCAACGTGCTCACCGTCAAGTGCGCTCCTTGTTGGCGACGGAAATTATCAAGGTAGCGGCGAAGTGCTTCGCGTATCAAATCAGATCTCGTTCTGTGCTCGCATTGTGCAATAAAGTCGACTTGCTCCAGCATAGCTGGCGGCAATGCAATTAGTACTTTCTTCGGCATAACGTTCCCCCGCAAACCAGCACGCTTTTTCCGGTCCCCTTTCTCGCTTGGATCCGGGCGGCGCTGTATTG
>JAKFUT010000196.1 GCA_021732565.1 Candidatus Obscuribacterales bacterium | reverse complement strand
CTTTTACTTCTATCTCGGCTTCATCTTCGGCAAGGTTGGATTCGTGCCACTGCCGAAAAACTATGCTGTCGAAAACTCCGGGTTCCTCAAGCGTGGCTCGATATGCCCCACCCGCAGCACGCAAAATTTTCGCAGATCTCTTTTCTGCATCTGCGATTGTGACCGGTTGAAGAACCCGAACGTATCGCGTTTTGCCTCGAAGCGCAACTTCCGACTCATCAATGCTATTGTGGAGGGTGGTTATCTCTCTATACAGGCCATCGAACTCATCCTCGTCGATCGAGCCAGTGCTGGAGAGATCGATAACCCGTGCGGCGATGCCGGGGTACTCGTTCTTGAACACGCGCAAAAGTCCGTGTAGCGGCGTTTGGCCAAGCGTAAGAGTGGAAGCGTCTGCGCGCGGAGCCGTGGCGCCGAATGTCACCAAATACAGGCGTGGAAAGAATTCCCGATTGATGAGAACTTTGGAGAGGGACAAAAATGCTCTTGTTTCGCTTGCCATACACTTGGGGTTCTGCCAATCACTCATATCCTCATTCTTGAGCGAGTTGGTGCAAGCAAAAACGACCGCATCTCGGCGATCGAGCACTTCATCACAAAGCAGCTGATTGAGCGCAGCTTCTGGACTCGTTGAAGCATGCATAAAGTCTTCCAACTGAATTGCTCTTACCGACACACCACTTGCCTGCAAGCGCTCAGCCACTTGATCAAGAGATGAGTTGTCTGCAATGAGAATGCATCGTTTGAGTTCGGTGATCTTCTGACGGCTGTTGTCGTCCCACCATTGTTGCCATAGGTACTCATAACAACCTTCAATCAGACGGACCTTCGGGGTACTCTGGGCGCCTCCACTTGATTTACACAACACATTCTTGAATTCGAAAACGGTCGCTCCATCCTGACCTAAAATCCAACAATCGAACTCGAGTAACGACTCATCGCAACGAAGAACCTCAATATAGGACCAGGCGGACTTGCTGCCCGAATGAAATGCTTTTGCTCGTGTTATTCGATGCGGCAGGTACACGTTTTGTGCAAACCCGTTTTTGTAGGGATTGGCAAACACAGCATGAAGACATGCATCAAGTAATGATGGATGGAGATGAAACTGATTCGCCTCATAATGAAGTTCTTCGGGCAACTCCACTCGCGCCAGTATTTTGCCGTCGCTGTGCCATAGCTCCTTCACACACTGGAATTTCGGACCATACAACATTCCAGCCTTCTGCAATGTTGTATATAAACTGGAGGCGTCAACGGAGTTTGCGGCATGCCTCAATTCCGTTTGCAGGCTAGATAAATCTATTGCCCGGGTCGGAAATCTGTCGCGCAAGAAGTTGATGCGACCACTCGAGTGATGGTGCCAGGGCGCATCAGATTGTGCATCTATTGCTCGGCTGCAAATTTGGAAATCACCCTCGTTCGAGGTGATTTCCAATCTCACTTCTAACGGCATGCGGTTTTCATCGGGCACCATAAGCGCGGAATCAAACTTCAGGTCTTCTAAGTGGCAATCGATATCAGGATACGCTTCCGCGGCAACACTGTTGGCCAGCTCGATGTGCGCAGTAGCAGGAAAAACGGCTTCCGTGTCAACCTGATGATCCTTCAAGAAAGGAAATTGCTTCAATCCTATCTGTGCGCCCCAAATGCTGGTTGTTTCAGCGGAATGACAGTGGAGTCTGGAGAGAAAGGGATGGCGATATGGTCGCGTGCGCGCAACTTCGAAGCTTGGCATTTCAAACCAGATCCGTTGGTGTCGCCAGGGATTTTTCGGCAGTTTTATAGATTGCACATCGTTTCCGTAAAGCTTATATGGATCAATAGAGCAACCAGCCATAATGAGGGAGCCGATGGCCTGAGCGAAAGTGACCGGTTCAAGTTCCTTTCGATCCATCGAGCGAGTGGCTATTGATTCGGGTCCAATTTGCTTGAGCAAATCCTGAATGCCATTCAGCAATACAGGATGCGGTCCGACCTCAACAAAGGCATTTAATCCGTCAGCAACCATGGATTTAATTGCTTCAGTCATGCGAACACAATCGCGCACATTGTGATACCAGTACTCGCCGGTTATGTGTTCGCCGGATTCTCGCTTGGCGGTCACTGTTGAATAAAGGGGAATGGTTGCAATTGCTCCCTGCACCGAATTTAGCCGCGTCATCAGCTCATCGCGCAAGGGCTCCATATGATGACTGTGATACGGAACCTCCACACGTACGATCCGGTTGAAGACGGCTGATGCCTCAAGCGTTCTCGAAAGCTGTTCTATTTCTGTGGTGTTACCCGAGACAGTCACCATTGAAGGTCCATTGATGGCGGCTATGGATACGCGATCAGCTATTTTTTCGATGAGCTCAGCAACATGAGCTTCACTGGCACCAATTGCAAGCATGTGCCCTTTCCCTGATGCCTTGTTCTGCACGCTTGACCGATGATAGATAACGTACACAGCCTGTTCGAGAGTTAAAGCACCGGAAATATGGGCTGCAGCGACCTCACCAATTGAGTGCCCGACCACTGCTTTGGGTGTGATGCCGTAAGACATCAGCAAGCGCGCCAACGCGATCTGTATAGCCATCACGCACGGTTGCACTATATGGGTTCGATCAATCTCGCTCTTATCGGCGTCTTCGCGAATCTTAGCTAAGATGGACCATCCTGCAAGTTTTTCGAACAGTTGATCGATCTGATCAAGAGAATGCCGAAATACGAATTCCGATTCGTAGAGCCTTAGCCCCATTTGCGGCCACTGCCCGCCCTGACCGGAAAACATGAAGGCAACGGAGCGCAACGAGCAGCGTTCCGTTTTCGCATACAAAATTTCCGCCGCTTTTTCATCTCGCAGATATTGCTTGTAGTGTTCGATCAGCTCGGATTTGTTTCTAGCCGCAATGCTAAGTGAATGCGGATAGCGGGTTCGATGGTGAAAGGCAGAAAATGCAAAATCTTGGAAGCGAACAGGATTATCAGTAAGGAAGTCGAGATGTCGTTTCACTAGTTCGTTCAGAGCCTCATGGCTCTTAGCCGAGATCACTGTCGGGCGAGGACTCTGGTAAAAGGACTCGGGGCGGATGTGAGCCTCCGGATTGGGTCTTGTTTCCGGTGCACCGGTGAGCACGACATGACAGTTGGTTCCGCCAGCACCAAAGCTGTTCACACCAATAACGGGACCATCCGGCAGATCGCTCAAGTCCACCGATTCGGTAGCGACCTCAAGCATTAGTTTTTCAAAATCGATGTTGGGATTCGGAACGCTAAAATGTCTATTTGAAGGAACCTTCTTGTTGTGCGCAACTAGAACGGCCTTGATAAAACCGGCTATGCCGGCAGCTCCTTCCATGTGCCCAAGGTTACTCTTAACAGAGCCAATCAAGCACTTGCGAGTGCGGCCGGGAGCCTGGCCTACTACTTTTCCCAGAGCACCAGCCTCGATAGGATCCCCCACTGAAGTACCGGGACCGTGCGCTTCCACATAGGAGACGCTCGCTGGATCAAGTCCTGCGCGCCTGTAGGCAGTACGAAGCAACTCAATCTGAGCAGCTTGGGATGGAACGGTGAAGCCCTCGGGAACAAAGCCATCTTGGTTGACCGCCGTTCCACGAATTACAGCATAGATGTGATTGCCATCACGTATTGCCGTTGATGACGGCTTCAGGATGACTACGCCGACACCTTCAGATCGCACGTAGCCATTGCCGGAGGCGTCAAATGATTTGCAGTATCCATCAGGACTCAAGAAACCTGCCTGCGATAACATGATCGAAGATTCCGGCCGAAGGATCAAGTTGACACCACATGCAATGGCTAGATCTGCTTCATCGTTTCTCAGACTGGTTACTGCCGCATGAACTGCAACGAGTGAGCTTGAGCACGCGGTGTCAATCGTCATGCTCGGTCCCTTCAGATCATAGACGTAAGAAATTCGATTAGCCAGTGATACCATGCCGGTACCCATAGCTACATAAGAATTGATCAGCTCACTGGCCTGAGTAGAGTTTTGCATGCATAAGTAGTCGTACATAAACGAGCCGACATATACGCTGGTTCGAGTCGCATTGATGGACGTGATCGGTAATCCGGCATCTTCGGTGGCTTCATGCACCACTTCGAGAAGCAGCCTCTGCTGTGGATCAATTCTAGTTGCCTCTCCAGGGAAATAGCCGAAAAACTCCGCATCGAACTCATCTACTCCGTCGATAAATCCGCCCTTCTTGTTTTTGATCTTGCCAGCTTTTTCCGGGTCCGGATCAAAGAAATGACCTGAATCCCAGCGATCAGGCGGTACGTCTCTTATTGCATCTAAGTTGTTTGTTAGACCACGCCAATAACTTTCGGGTGAATTTATGTCACCGGGCAAGCGGCAACCAATTCCAATTACCGCGATTTCGTCCGGACCACCTTGCGTAGATTTCATTACGACTCCTTCAATGCGACTTTTCGTGTCTGTGCACCGGAAGATATATCTTGTATATTCGACCCGAAAAAATACCAGATATAGAATGTTAGGTTGGAAGGATTAGATATAAGGTATATTTTCGCAAAAAATACCTTATTTGAGCTCGCGCTGAAGTCGTGACAATCATCGGCTCTACGGCCACTTGCCGAAACTTAAGTTCTGCGACGAGAATACCGCTTACAACGAAATGCTGAAGTATGGATTCGACGAAAAGTTGCGCAATTTGATCTCTGCAGTAAAACAGCAGTCGGAGACTACCCAACCTAATTAACTCAGGTTGTCCAAACCTTCTTCAGTTCTCCATCGGTAGACCTGTACGTGAGAGACTGATGCTGTGCATTGTTAGCCCAAGTTTTCCGTTGAACAAGGGAAGCCTTGGGTTAGCGCAGCTGCTAACTAAGGATATCCGGAGGCGCTTGACGACACCGGGGATGGTATCTTTTTCGAGAAAGAACATCACCGGCGATATGGTCAAGAAGAAAACATCCCACCGGAGGAATATTATTTCGCACATAACGATATCATCCCCGGCTACCGGTCAGGCAGGAGCCGCGACACGTTGCAAATGCTATCCAGGAGTCGCGAGCGCTTTGCAAATGCTATCCACTACCCGCTATCCACTATATCCACTACCCGCTAGGAATAGATTCAATTCGGTGGTCTGAAGAACCGATCGGAATAATCTACGACAAGCACTGCACCCTGCGGGATGCACTGTCGTCAAGACGAAATGGCGCGATCTGTCTACAAAAACAAAGTCAGTTGTCAAAAAAAAGTTAGTCTTCGTACTTATGCATGTGTGACGTATAGATGTCAGTCACCTTCTCTGGCACTGCTACCTTTGGCCAGTGTTCCAGGTTTATCTCAATTACGGTGACAACAACCGGCGACCCTGGCCACGGAAGTGCCCAGCCGATAAACCACATAAGAGGAAACCCCAGCACATGAACGGTAACTGCCACAGCGAGGGCCTCTGCCAGCGGGATATACTCGTCATACATACCGACGAATTTTTCTTTTAGCTCATCAGCTGGAGTTGTTTGTAGCGCAAAGGGCTGCTCTGCCTGTGCGCTGGAAGATTTCGAGCCATTACGTTTGAACAACACGATATTTACCGAATTGAAGACCTTAGTGCTACCATTTGACTACCCTTAAGCATACACCGGAAGATGCATTCATCGCATTCATCAATTAAAGCTTCATTTGCGTTTCTGTTCCTCCTTTTCGGGGCACTATCGTTCGGGGCTGTCTTCGCCGATGAAGTTTTCGGCCCTCCCAATTTACTAAAGACCATGCCAACCCCTTTCGGTATGGCAACAGAGGGTGACCACCAAAAGTCTAAAAACGATTTGACACTTTTGACTTTGCAACAACAAGGATCTTCAGGGGGGACAAGGTCGCTGCTCAGTCGTCGGTTGATTCCCTGTCGGGTGTACTTACCAGGGCGAGCAATAATTGGCAAGCCTGCGGAATTTGTTGTGAAGGGAAGACCGGGAAACTATGCTGCCATAGCGATGGCTGACAAGAACTCCGGTGCCAAAGCGATACTGGGTCACGAAATTCGACTGGGCGCTGATCGCAAACTTGTATCACTGGGAACCATACCGGAATCCGGTGTGTTGTCATTGTTTGTCGAGGTACCTATTCAAGGGGATTTGATAGGTCAACATCTATATTTTGAGACTGCTGTATGGAGTCGTGGTGATTTTTCCGATCTTGAAATCGCAGCTCCGGTAAAATCTGAAGTTGGCGATGATGGACCGGAACATGTCAATGGACTTATCGTCACGGCTGAGGCCGATCAAAAGAGAGGAATCCGTTTCGTACCCGATTCTGGAGTGCCTCTTAACCAAAGAGAAAAAGCGGGCAGTGTAAGCCTCGACTCAGGACGCCCATAGGAAGACCCAATGCAGTTTGTTCTTATTCCACTGGACAACAGACCGATAACATATCTGTTTCCGCAAATTGTTTGCCGAGTAGCCGGAGTTGCAGCGCTCGTTCCCCCGCGGGAGTTGATGGGCTCACTAACGGCTCCAAGCCGTCCCGGCGGGTTAGCCGAATGGCTCAGCGAGACGCTTAAAGTCAGATCGCCGGATAAGTTGCTGGTGTGTCTTGACAGCCTCGTCTACGGAGGGCTGATAAACTCCAGGCGAGGCGAGGAGAGCGAAGGGGAAATTCTCAATCGCATCAAGGAAATTCCGGTGTGGAAGAAGATTTCCATTCGTCCCATTTCGGTGCTGGCTCAGTCCAGCATAATGCGCATTGCCGATAATTACGACAATACGGAAGAGAAAAAATATTGGGCGAGATACGGTCGGGAAATCTATCAGTGGTCTGAATTGCTGCACAAGAATACTGCTGGAATTAAGTTGCCTGCTGGTGCGTTGGCTCTGGCTGAGTCGCGCATAGAACCGCCTGTGCGGGAAGACTATTTGAAGACCCGCCGGCGAAATTTCAAAGCCAATATGAAGTTGTTGGAATATGTGCGCTCAGGCGAAATTGACTTTCTTGTATTCAGTCAAGACGATTGCGGTGAATTCGGTCTGAATATTCTTGAGCGCGAGAAGTTGACGAACTCGGCACTGACAAACGGTGTGGCGAGGAAAGTAATGTCATATGCAGGGTCGGACGAAACGCTGCTGACACTGATTGCGCGGGCGCTGATTGATTCTGCGCAAAAGCGGCCGACTGTGCTTATTCAGTACAGTTCGCAATACGGTTCTAGAATTCAGAGTCGCTACGAGGGTCAAACGATAGGCGATAGCGTGGAAAACCAGACTCATGCTGCTGGAATGCTTACTGTAAATGATGGCACAACGCCGCATGATCTGCTGTTGTTGGTGCACACTGCGGATCATCAACAGGGCGATCATGTTCAGTTGACCGGACATCCTGATTTGCGACAGGTAACTAGCGCAGAGTCGTTGCGAAATACTCTTGATACATTGGAGAAATCCGAGAAACCCGTAATTCTTTGCGATGTCGCTTATTCGAACGGTTCCGACCCCGCCCTTATTGCGGAACTGTTGAAACGCGGCCATCTGTTGCAGAAAATTTGCTCTTACGCGGGTTGGAACACCACTGGCAATGCGATCGGGTCGGCAATTTCACTTGGTGTTGCACGATGGTATGCCACCAATTTCGGTGGCAATCCGGCCAGTGATCGAGCCTTTCAGGAAGCCATGTTCATCAGATTCGCCGATGACTGGGCTTATCAAACGCAGGTGCGACCGCAGCTCAATGGTCAGGCTGTGGCAGACAGTAAGCTGGCCGAATTGATGAAGCCCTTTTTGACTGACATCGGCGCGGCATCAGGTTGGCAAGTTCCGGCTGTGCGCGTTTCGTTGCCGTGGCAGCGATCTTTTGAAGTGGAAGTTTGTATTCCTTCTTGATGCTTTCTTGTCAACTCAATATTGCTCCTGGCTAGCCACGGCGGCCGCGTGCAACAAAGATCTTTTGTGCCTTCTTTATTAGGGAGGCTTATCTGAATTTGGAAATGGACAGCAAAAAACGTGGCCGCTAAAAAGTGTAATAGTCCTCAGGAATAGTCTCAGTCGGTCTCCAATCTATTTCACCAGCCTCCGCACCCTTATAATGCAAGAATGTTGCACTGGCGAGCTCTTTGTCAAGCTCGGGCTTTTGAGCCTGACTTTTAATGACCCATTGATATATCTGGCCGGGATCGAGTTCTTCGGCTTTAGCAAGACCGACCAAAAGCACCAGCAAATGTTTACACAAAGCTCCCCGTAGACCGCCGCAAGGCACAAGATTCTGTGTGCAACAAAAAAATCGGCCTTCGCTAGTTAATCGGCAGGAATAAACCAGAGCAAGATTAGTCTGGCTGTTCACGATTCCAACTATAGAATCATGACTGAACTTGCAGAACAGTTGGAATCGCTCCGACTGCAACATCTTGATTGACTTGTTCAAACGATCGCGATCGAAGTTTGTCGACAGGTGTTGAAGAAATGACTCAAAATTGACGGGTTCGCCTGGTGCGTTGTCTTGTATTCGTTTAAGCAAAATAGGATCAGCCCCGGAGCCTTTCCATTCCAAGCCATGTGTCGGATAAACAAAGTGTGGCGGCCATCTTGTATCTTGATCATAGAGCGATCTTTCAAACGTGACTTCGCTGAGATTGGCTTGTGAAAGATCTGCGCCTCTCAAATCGCATTCCCACAATGTGGCTCCCGTCAGATCGGCGTCGACAAACCTGCACTTGTCAAAACCCGTTCCTTCCAATCTGGCTTGAGTCAGCACAGCCGCTGTGAAATTGCAGTCGGAAAACTTGCCGTCTAACTTTGCGTAACTGAGCATTGCTCTTGTTAAGTCGCAGCCAGTGAAGTTCGTCCCGACGGCGAATTGAAAGCCCTCCATGTGAGCTTCTCGAAAGGTCGAGTTGCGCACATCACACTTCAGAATTCTTCCTTTAGTAACTGTGGCATTGTTGAAGTTGCTTGATTGAAAGTCCAACCCGTACATGTACACTTCAGGCAGGTTTGCAGCCTCCAAATTTGATTTCTTGAATTTGCAGTTACTCTGTTCGCTTATTCGCGTATTCCAACGCTTCACCCCTTCGGGCCCGGAACGCAGTTCCTCTAGCAGATCCGTTTTCAGATTCTCCAACGCCAGTTTTTTTGCATTCTTATCTGCATTGAGTTCCTGAAAATCGCCCGGGCGCACTCCGAGTGCTTCGCACCAAGCCTCAAGTGCCAGCTTCTTCAGCTCTTTTGCCGGTACCGTGCCACCCCTGCTCTTCACTGTGATTGAATCGGGCAGAACTCTACCGCGCTCCGTAAACGGACGATCTCCCTTGCAGAAGTCAGCCATCGTGATCATTCCTTCACCGAGCAGACCTCTATAACTATAGACCTCGCGGCCATGGTACAAGTCAGCCAGGCTGTTTGGAGGCTGCGTTATTGGCTGACTTGTATTTACTACAATGAGAACAGGAGTCCTTGCGGCATTAATCGGAATCGGTTTGGAGCTATCAAACTCGATCTTGATGCTGGTTTCAAATGTCTTTGCCGCCCTGGCGATCTCTTCCAGGTGTCTAACACTCGGACCAATGCGACTTTCTATGTTGTGATCAGGCATGGCCTTCCTCCCCTCCGCCGTTACAAGCAGTCAGCTTCAGCTTATTATCTCTTGCCCCGCAAGCTTAGCGATATTGCCTTGATGACGATGGGGCGGGAGAGAGGGTTTACCTCAAACTGGTAACTGGACAATATCGACTGAAACCTCCACTTCACTGTGGCGTTCCTCTTTTCTAGGGATATAATTCCATTAGGTCTGCGGTCAAGCTATTGACAGGGAACCATCGATTGGTGGGAAAGATTGTAACTCTGGCTATAATCGGAGCACTGGTGCTCTCTAGTTCGGCTGTGGTTGCTGCTGCCCCTACCCCCAAGCTCGAATCTTGGGAAAAGCTCGATAAGCGGCTCAAAACTGAGGTTTA
>JAKFUT010000361.1 GCA_021732565.1 Candidatus Obscuribacterales bacterium | reverse complement strand
AAACATTGTGGTCTTGCCGTTAAGCGAATCGCCCGCAGGTATTTTATGACTCAAGCACTTTCTGGCGGTAGGCACCCCTTCGAGCGAATATTTGGTAAGCCAGGAACTCGAGAAGCCCGCCGAGCCTTCCAGAAAGAATAGCGAGTCATCTGGAGGATAGTATGTCATTGCAGAAGTATCAGCTAAGACAAACTCATGGTCACGTTTATCGCGCACCAAGAACGAAATGCCTGACCACTTGCCGGTCGCGGGATCAACCCCGCATAGTGTAGTCAAATCTGTCACCAATAATCGTTTACGCTTAGAATCGAACGAGATATCATTGCCAATCGGCTCGAAAATAAAATCGCGAGGTGGCGGCATAACCACGATTTTGTCGGAAGATAACTTGGTCACGCCACTGGCAGAGATGCCAAATAGTTCATTGTCGGATGATTGTGCCAATTTCGGAGTGCATTGTCCTTGCAGCCCAAACTCCCGAAGCACCTTTAGTTTGAATACTTGATCGTCCGCGATGCCCCACTCGACGGATACTTGAGGAATGTAGTCAAATGGTTTGGAGGGAGGCACGAGTTCGCCATAAACCATTTTTGATTCCAGTGTTCGCAGAAGCGTGGCACAAACCTTATTACCCGAAAACCATTTGAAGATTTTCTCGCGAACCGGAGCCATGGCTCTTGCATGGAGAGGTTGAATTTCTTTCAAAGTCATTTGAATGCGCCAGTTGAGACTCTCTTTTCCAACTACCCACGGATCCGGGGGTGTCTCTTCGGCTTGAGCCCATCCTTCAGATCTGTGCTGAAATGTGCAAATATCGAAGCCGGACAATTTCTTCGCATCGGAAAACCAGTCGGTGGCTCGTGAGAGGGAGGCGGATTTACTAATATGTTTCACCGTCAACTTGTCTGGCGCAATTCCATTTACGGTGACACCATTAGGACTGTGAGCATCTGAACATTTCGGGTCTAAGAAATCAACCAAGTAGACACGTTCAACCTTCGCGCCAGGCTTAACCGTAACCGTCCACTCTTTGGCAACGCCTCCATTCGATATCAGCATCAATACTATCGGAGCGGTGTCAGTGACTACGACTGTACTGGCGTCCTCGCTCGAGTCATAGACCACATGTAAGGCAGGCGTCGTATGGCGATCGAATCCCACCCCCGACTGAAGCTTACTTTTGACCTTGGCAAAGTCTTCTTCCAATGCAGTTACTGCTTGTTCAGGGTATCCGCTCTGTTTGGCTTCCGCAATGCCAAGCTCAATATCCATGTAAGTGGACGACAACACATGAATGGAAGTCTCCTCGTACGAATCGGGGAGATACTCGTCGCTCCTTCTGGCTTGGATATCAGTCCTGCACCACTCCATGTTCTTAATTGGCTGGGCAATGTGATGCGATGGTGTTGAAATCAGTAACTTGAACTGATCTGCAAATTTGATACCGGTAAAGAGCATCACCAATCCGACACAAAACAGGAACAGCACACGCATGTCATAACCTGATGGTTTGCTCATATTTGAGCTGTTCACGGATGAAACTTTTCGCTCGGACACTGGAGCTTCCTTAGTTCGGCTCGCAACGGTGTTCGAGGGGCTCGCTCCCATTCCTGACTCAAGGCTTATAGATGAACATTGCTGGTTATGATTGGGCGATGGATCGCTACACGGCAGGACGTCACCCTCGGAATTCACCAGGCAATTGGTGTCTTCCGGTATTTCGTCGATGGTGCCACCACCAAGCGCAACGTCAGGCGCCCATCGCCGCACATTCATTCCTCGCATTCCCCGCCTGCAGGATGACAGGAAAGAGTGGAAAATGTGTGACGAAGCCGCACTGCTCGAACAGCACCGACCAAGGAAACCCTCTCACCGGTTTGCCAGCACCGTTCAGCAACTCGCCGGCTATAATCTGTTTTGATCCTGGAGAGTCATATGTGTGTCTGACTGGCATGCAAGTAATTGCCACTCGCTCGAGCACCCTGAATGCCTGACACTTAGATGCTATCGTCCACTGTTATGGTGAGTCACTGTGATCGTGAATTGGAGCGCCATCAAGCTTTGCGCCCGGGCACGGTGCAGAAAACATTACGCCAATGAGAGGAAAAATAAGGTGGACAAGAACGCAAATATCACGAAAGGAGCTCAGGAGATCGCTGACATGTTGGACAACTCGGAGCCACTCGAGGTAGTCGCTCGCCTTGAATCCGACTGGCTGAACATGACTCCGGCAAACTTTCGCAAGCTATTGCAGCAGATCAGCGAAAGAGACAAACGCAATGTGGGTGCTGATCTGATTTTGGATGAGAAGGGCCCTTATAAAATTTACGTTACCGATGCCGGGCTGATCTCTCCAGGCATAAGGGGAATCTGCCCGGTGAACACGCCAGTGTTTAAGAGTGACTATCGCAAAGAGGAGGCATTGCGAAAAGACAAACATCAAGGGCTTTCGATTGAACAACACCCGTAGCCCGGGCTGCACTATCTAAGAAACGGTTCTTAGAACCGACTGTCTAAACTGAGAACTGCATTTAGCTTTAGCTCAGGATGCCTATGTTATGGACCAGGATGCAATCTGCAAATTATCGGTAACAAAAGATCTAACCGTCAAATGGTTGCGGACGGCGGGGCAATGGACCTAACAGGTGTCAGCGATGAGGCTGGACTGTGGTAACCTAAGTGCACCACATCGCCTTGATGGCAACGTTGCAAAATGACTGGTTCCGCGAAACAAAAAAATACTGAGCCGATGTGGCCCACTCTTGTGGCAATGGTGGCTGTGGGAGGGCTGTACACATCCCTTCCGCCGCAGTTAACTATTGATGCACCAAAGTGGTCAATATTGGCTCTAGTTGCCGGGCTTCTCATCCCGACCGAATTTTTTCATGCCTTTGGTAAGCACCAATTTTGTAAGCTTTGTGGTTATCTTGTAATAACTGTGGTGACCATAGCGCTGGTCGACTCGGTCTTCCGGTTAGTTCAGGCAATACCAGCAAGGACTGTAACGGCAGAAGAGTTGCTCAGTTCTGCTTCGGTTTTGTGGATCACCAACGTACTTGTGTTTGCCTCGTGGTACTGGCGTCTGGATGCAGGTGGTCCGCATAAGAGAGATCAAAGAGAGGAACATAAGGATGGTGCTTTTCTGTTTCCGCAAATGACTATGGAATTGCCCGATAATCAGGAGCGGTGGTCGCCCCAATTTATTGACTACCTCTTTCTCGCTTTCAACACAAGCACCGCGCTTTCTCCCACCGACGTACCGGTGTTGTCACGTTGGGCCAAGGTGATGATGATGATTCAATCCGCGATATCGCTGGCAGTGGTAGTACTGCTGGCAGCACGGGCGGTTAATATATTGTAGATATTCTCAACTCTGGTTTAAAGCGTCCGAATGCGCAAACAAGCAAGTCAATCGACTCCCGTGCATAGACGTTAGTGATGTTACTCAAGGCAGAATTGTTAGCATTTTCGGGAATAATTCCATGAAGTCCAGGGGGCAATCCGGCAGGCACTGGCTAGAGATCATCGCCGAGACCGCGATAGTCGTGAAGTCTACTACAACATGAATTGATGCTGCCGTCCAGCATCGGAACCAGCCTACACCTCGCATGAATCTCGAACCGCAAACTATCATCGACCACAAATATGAGATCCAGGCAGTCCTCAGTCAGGGATCAATGGGTATTGTGTGCCAGACTAGAGATCTTCAAACAGAACATTGGACCTTATCCGCCGGTTTGTTGAGGACAGAAAGCTGCCGGGCATAGTATATTCGAGGTATTCACCCGCATAGGTTGCGAAACTGAATTTACTTTGATGATGAACCTTCCCCCTGGCACAATTGTAGATGAGCGATACTCAGTGCTGGAACACCTCGGCGACGGCGGAATGGGAAGCGTCTTCAAAGCACAGGAATTGGGGCTTGAGCGAATCATTGCTCTAAAGTTACTTCAACCGGGGCTGATCGGCGACAAAGAGAATGAAGAGAGATTCAGGCGAGAAGGAAAAATTCTGGCTGAACTGCATCATCCGAATATTTTGACGTTTCACCGATTTGGCATCTGGCGCGAGACCTACCCCTACATTGCCATGGAATTTCTCGAGGGTAATTCACTAACTGCACTGATGAGCAGGGAAGTGAGACTCTCGCCGAAAAGGACAATCTCTATCGGTCTACAGATTTGTACGGCAATGGACTACGCACACAGGCAAAACATTGTCCATCGAGACTTGAAACCGAGTAATATCTTGGTGCTCTCCCCAACACCGAACATCGACTCGGTAAAAATAGTAGATTTTGGTCTGGCTAGATTGCTGCCCGACGCCAACCGGGAGAGCCAGAACTTGACACAAACTGGAGCCCTTCTCGGTAGCGTCTACTACATGAGTCCCGAGCAGTGTTTGGGAAGGACAGCCGACGCTCGCTGCGACATTTATTCGCTCGGTTGCCTACTGTACGAACTGGTGACTGGTGAACCACCTTTGGTGGCGGACCATCCGATTGGAATGATGCATTTGCATGTTAATGTAAATCCAGAACCAATCGCAAAGAAATTGGATCAAAGTCAATTGCCTGATGGATTGAACAACACGCTAATGCGTGCGATGGCAAAGGATCCATCGCGACGTTATCAATCGATGGCAGAATTCCATTCTGACCTGAGCCTGGTTCTAACCGGAGACGGTTGCAACATACCGGATTCGATTGAACCGAAAAACAGCATCCAGGGCGCAATGTCAACGACTCTAATTGCAGCTACAATGATGCTCGTTACCATTTGCTGCGGATGGATCCTTTGGGAACGCTCAGCGCGATCGGTGGCTACGAAGAGTGAAGGTAACGAGCCGGAGTCGCCAAAAGTCTATCGGACGGGATTAGGGGAGACAAACCTTCTCCGGCTGGCAGAGACATATAAACAGCAGGGAAAACACGCCGCTTCTGAGCAGCTTTACAGGCGAGCTTTGCTCATGCAAGAGAAGAGAATCAACCCGGACAGTGTCGAGTTGGTCCCCTGCCTTACCCTGCTCGGTAAGGAATGTGAGCAAAACCTCAAATTCGCCGAGTCCGAAAATTTCTACAATCGAGCTATAGCCATTTGCGAAAAAAATCTCGGCGCTGGTAGCACCAATTTGACCCTGTCACTCCTGCAAAACAGTCTAATTTCATCGCTCAAAGGGCAAGGCAGATATGCAGAAGCAGAGAGCGTCTATAAAAGGAAGCTAACACTTGACGAAAGAACTTTCGGAATTTCTCATATCCCCCGGGACTTGATGGAACTGGGTGGGTTGCATCTGGAGCAGGAGCAATTAAAAGAAGCTGAGCCATTCTACACCAGAGCCAAATCCATTCTCGAAAAACCCTCTGCCAGGAATGATTCTGATTTGATAATCTGCAATCTGGCATTGGCCAATATAAAAAGAGGGCAAGGAAAACTCGGTGAAGCGACAACGCTCTATAAAAAAACGCTCGCACTGACGAAGAATCAACCCGCTCACAAGAATACGACTGCAACTGCAATCAGCGGGTTAGCCGCAATTTGCAAAGCTCAAGGTCGATATGCAGAAGCCGAACAATTATACAAACGTGCAGTAGAAATCCAAGAAAAGTCAGACGCTACGGAAACGGCAAGCCTCACCGTCAACATCATGCAGCTGGCTAGTTTTTATACTGGTCTACGCAGATTCAACGATGCCGAGAAGTGGCTTAGACGAGGTCTGGAAATGACTAAAAAAACTTCCCCGGACGGCAACATTGAACTTTGGCTGAGGCAGCTTTCGACACTTTACAGAGACCAGGGTAAATTCACCGAAGCGGAACCCCTGTTGCACAGGGCTTTAATTATCAGCGAAAAGACGCCGGACAGTTCAAATTATCCTTTTTGCCTTAGAGACGTAGGTTATTTCTATGGCAAAAAGGGAGACTACGTACTAGCGGAACAATTCCTCAAACGAGCGCTTGCCAGCGCAAAAAAACGATTCGGAAGTTGCAGCACCAACCTCCAATGCATAATAAGAGAACTGGCTAATTTGTACAAAATCCACGGACAGCTTCCGGAGGCTGAGCAATTGTACAAGCAGTCTTTGGCCATCAGCGAAGGGAACTCAGACAGCGTAAACTTATCCGTCAGTAATGCAGATTTGGGAGCAATCTATCGAGAGCAAGGGAAATATGTACAGTCTGAACAATTTCTAAAAAAAGCGATCACACTTGCCGAAAGAACCTCTGCAAGTGATCATAGCGAATTATCTGCTGTCAGAGAATTAGCCTGCCTCTATAGAGAGCAATGGAAATTTTCAAGTGCAGAGTCACTATTTAAGCAACTTCTAGCCACCAGTAGAAAATCTCCGGACCAAACTAACTTACCCCTCCATCTCAGAGATCTAGCCTTGCTTTATGGTGAACACGGCAGAGAAGCGCAAGCAGAACCGCTGTTCAAAGAGGCACTTGCCCTGGCAAGAAAGATGTACGGAACTGAGAGCAGTGAAATAACCGGATACCTCATCACCCTGGGACATTTCTACCAGGCCCGACAGAACTATGCTGAGGCCATGCCACTATATGTGAGGGCAAGAGCCATTGTCACAAGAAGTGAACGCGATGGCCGCTCTATCACAAATCTCTATCTTCGAGATCTGGCGAACCTGTACAGAGCAGAAGGAAAGTATTCAGAGGCTGACTCAGTAAGCAAGCAGAGTATCGCCATCATGGAAAAAACATCTGGAACTGACAGCATCAGTGGTGCTCCGGAGCTGAGAGGGGTAGCTACCATGTGTCAGGATCAGGGGAATTACGCCAGGTCGGAAACACTGTACAGACGAGCACTGGCGATCGTTGAAAGCACCTATGGAAGTCATAGTCAGAATTTACTCTCTTACCTTGCGGGTCTGGCATCGACCTTGAGACATCAACACCGGTACGTCGAATCAGAGGCGCTATACAAACGAGCATTAGCCCTTTCCGAAGAGAACCGCGGCCGGAACAACTTCAGTATGCCCGGGCCGCTGGAAAGCCTGTCCCAATTGTATGTCGACCAGCGAAGGTACAGCGAAGCCGAAACGTTACTCAAACGGGCCATCGCAATTGTAGAGAAGACTTGCGGGACTGGTACGGGGCACTCCCTTCCCTACATCTGGAAACTGGGCACGCTGTACAAACATCAGCGAAGGTACGGGGAAGCAGAACACCTTTGCCGGCGAGCTTTGCTGCTCAACGAAAAGCTTATGGGACAAGATAACACCAATTCACAGTTATATCTTACAACTCTGGCCGAAGTTTATTGCGCCCGGGGCATATACGCAGAAGCGGAGTCACTGCTCCGACGTGCGCTAACCATGAGTGAAAGAGTTTACGGATCCGACAGTACCAATTTATGCCCTGTGCTGGCTGACATAGCGGCGTTATATAAGGATGAACACAAGTACGCAGACGCTGAGCATTGCTACATAAGGGCTGTAACGTTTATGGAAAAAGCTCCCGGGCTCTTCGCCGATCAGACGATGACGATTCCGGAGTCCATTGCGAACCTATACAGCATGCAGGGCAAGATAGCAAAATCTGAGCCGCTATACAACAGGACCGTCCGGCTGAGAAATTTTCTGGAGCATTCCCAAATTGAAAACAATCTTCAGCGCAACGACAATACATCTGCCACACCTTAATGGCAATTCTCTTCTGTGATCAATTTCGTTGCACATACCGGCAATCAACGTGATAGAACGGCTTAGAGCCACGGTTCAGCAGCTGCAGTACGCATGCACCATGGGCGCAATGTCTAATTATGTGGAGCACTTCAAAATTGCAGTGATATTTACATTCCAACCTTAGACAAAAAGACAAGGTGCATCGCTGAAACCAGAGATGCACCTTTTTTTGGAACTTTTGACCAGTTAGAACCAGCTTGTGACCCAGTTTACCGCATCACTAGCTGCATTGGTCACGGTTGTAGCTACTTGCCCGGCAGCATTCATCACTGCGTTGGGGGCGGTTCTGGTGGCAAACACGGCACCATTAAACGCTATCGGTCCAACTGTCTCGGCCACGCTATCCGGCACATAGTCTTTGAGCCCGCTCGTGATGAAATCTTCTCCACCAACAACGTTACTCATAGCTTCGAAATCGATGGTCTCGATCGATTCATCAATGTCAAAAATCATCTCCATTAGTCTCCAGTGTAGGGTGTGATGCCAGCCGAATACGCGGGACCTACTATGACTTACCTGGAAGGAAACTGTCAACGGACAGCTTCCAAGATGTTGACTATTTTCCGCTCATATCACAGAAGACCAAAAGTATTCTTCTGATCGTGACAAAACAAAGAGACCTGCACGGGTATCCAATCCGTTCGTCGGCTACTAGGACATTTTAATGCGGGCTCCCACCAGAACCGGAGTTGGAAGCCTGGCTAATAGACGGGGCAACGCTACTACTTCACCGAAGCGCCGGCTGCACCGCGGTTCTCAGCGGCGAGCTCGTTGCGATACCACTCAATTGTTCTCATCAAACCGGTGCGCAGATCAACACGCGGTGACCAGCCCAGAAGTGTGCGTGCCTTGGTAATATCTGGAAGGCGCCGGCAAGGATCATCCACAGGCAACGGTCGATGCACAATCTCCGAACTCGCCCCGGTGAGTTGTTTCACCAGATTGGCAAGTTCCATCACCGTTCTCTCTTCCGGATTGCCAATATTCACCGGCTTGTGATGCTCTACTTCCATCAGACGCCTGATACCGTCGATGAGGTCGGAGACGAATTGAAAACTTCGAGTTTGTTGTCCCTCGCCATACACGGTAAACGGTTCGCCATTCAGTGCCTGCTTAATGAACGAGGACACCACTCGCCCGTCGTCAGGGCGCAATCGGGGTCCATAGCAATTGAATATGCGCACAATTCGAGTGTCCAAACCGTGTTTGTTGTGGTAAGCCATCGTCAGCGCTTCGGCAAAACGTTTGGATTCATCGTACACGCCACGAGGTCCAATCGGATTCACATTGCCCCAATAATCTTCAGGCTGCGGATGTACTAACGGATCGCCATATACTTCGGAAGTGCTGGCAAGAAAGAACTTGGCTTTCTTAGCCAGGGCCAACCCCAGCGTATTGTGCGTGCCGAGCGAGTTAACTTTTAGCGTTTCGATGGGCAAATTCAAATAATCAATCGGACTGGCCGGACTCGCGAAATGCACCACCCAGTCCAGATCGCCAATCATGTGAATATGGTTGCTCACGTTATGGTGGATGAATTCAAAACTCGGATTAGACTGATGTTTTGCAATGTTGGTGAAATTGCCGGTGATGAGATTGTCCATCACCATTACGTTATGTCCTTCCTCCAACAATCTATCTGTGAGGTGAGAACCGATGAAGCCTGCGCCACCCGTAACCAGTACTCTCAATGTCCTATTCCTCGATAAATCAGCCCGTGCTCAGCAACATCCTGCTCATCGAGACAATTTCTTCCGTCAATTACGAGCGGCCATTTCATTGTCTTTACCACTTGCGTCCAATCAATACGATCAAATTCTTCCCACTCAGTCACCACTACGATGGCATCAGCACTATCGGCTAATTCATACACATCTTTGCAATAAGCAATGTTCAGTTCAGGGTGCAATCGTGCGCATGCATCCATCGATACGGGATCGTATGCCCGAACTTGCGCACCCATCTTCTGCAATTGTGCTGCAATGGTGAGACTCGGAGCATCGCGCAAGTCATCAGTGTTCGGTTTGAACGCCAAACCGAGTAATCCAATCGTTCGTCCCTTTATGATCTTTAGATCCTCTTGCAATTTTTTGATAGCGCTCAGTCGCTGATTCTTATTAACCGAAAGAGTAGCCTCAAGCAACGGGGTTGGCGAACTATATTCCCGGGCAACTTCTATTAGAGCGTTTACATCTTTACCGAAGCAACTACCGCCCCAACCAAC
>JAKFUT010000087.1 GCA_021732565.1 Candidatus Obscuribacterales bacterium | reverse complement strand
TAAGTATTTGATCCACGCTGCCTCTTTCTCTTCTTTGAACTTCTCCTTGTGTGGGCTGTCTTCCGCTCGCTTCTCGTCGATTTCCTCCGGCTTTGTCCTATTCAGAGGCTTTTCCTTGGTATCAGCGAGCACACTATCGCCCGGTTTCAGTATAATGACGGCGCCATCGTTTCGTTGAACTGGTCTGAGAGGATCGTGCGGACTGAACGAGCCTGCTCCCGGAATTCTTGGATTGGATATGAGTGCCCCAAGCTCTTCCAACTTGCGTTCAATGGCCGAGGACTTCTTTTCTAAGTCTACGGCGATAGTGTCATAAAGCCCGATTGTTTTCCGGACAACAGCTTGTATCTCAGCCGGAAGCTTGCGCTTTCCACCAAGTACTGTAGGCGTGTCACTCGCGCCGATTGCTGGCGGCTTCTCCTGACCACGGATTACTGGTGGCGTTTCGCCCGCCCCGATACCTGACGGCTTTTCAGGTACACGGATTACTGGCGGCTTTTCACCGGCACCAATTCCTGGTGACTTTCCACCACCGATTTCCGATGGCTTTTCACCCGTCAGTAGTTCGGACAATTTTCGTAAATTGATTCCGTCATTTAGAGCTTCGGCAACATTGCCGGCAAATGTACCTTTACCTCGCGTCTGATCAATATTGAGATCGGGAAGCTCCACTGTTTGGCTCGAAGCAAATTTCATTTCGTCAATCATGCGTGATGAATTGCTGTCGTGGAGTCCCCTCCCGAGATCCGCTTGTTGTGCGTGTGCGCCCCTTTCGTCGGGGAGTTCGATTTCTTGATAATCCTGGGCAGACATTGTAAGGCTTTCCTCTCTTCCAATTGGTCATCAGTTGACCGAGTCTTAACTGAGGAAAGGCTATCTCTTGGTTGTTAGAAATTTGTTAGTCTATCGTTCGAGCAGCGCTCAGGACGACTAGGCGTACCATCCATCGTTGATTGTCTGCAGTCTACGTCGATGGTGCATATTCTCGCGAAAACGGCCACTCATTCTCACCGCGCCTTCGGTTGTGGTGGCATATGCCTATGGACCTGCAGGAGTTGGCGCGCAAATCGTACGGCAAATTCGGAAAGGTCGCTGTTGATTCCTCGATGACATCAATGCCACGCTTCGGCGTAACCGGCAATCTAAATGCAGACAAGGCTGGTGGCATGACTAGATCGACTTTTTGATCCACCCATGATCCAATTAGCGGTATTGGTTCCAATGCCGGAGGATATTATGACAGCAACGCTATCAGTCTGTCAGGAGTCATACAAGGTACTAAATCATTCAATTAGCCAATCATTCAGTACGATTGTGAAGCAGAGCATGTGAGATGGGCTGTCAGAGTCATTAGCCGGGATTAGTATCGTCATGGTCGACATCGCCGCTACCTTTCGTGTAACAGTGATAATTTTGAGCCTGTTCAGGCAGTCCCATGGATGTCGAGAATTGGCGACAAGATACTGCAGCAATACAGCACCCTTCTACTTGCAACAGATTACTAGAACACAAGGCCAGTCACTAGCCCTACAATGGTTTCGATTGTGGATGGCTCAGGCGCAGCTTCAACCACTTTGATGGTGCCCTTTGCTGCGTAACCTACGACCGCACCATCTACCTTTCCCTGCTTCCATCCCGACATCCATACCAAAAGCTGAGGTCCTAACTCTTTTATCGTCTCAATGGAAGGTTGCCACTCTTGGCTCAGCTTAAACTCTAAGGTCTTGAAGTTTCCTTTGTCATAGGGATCGCTTAACCGGACCACGGTCAGTCTTTCGGGATCTGGTTTTCCGTCCTTGAGGCTGAGACCGACTGAATCAATGAATTTGTCGCAACTAACAAAGATTTCTGTGGTTCCGTCAGCGTTGGAAGCGATTCGTCCACTCTTAAATGCGAGTTTCTCTTGGCTGATCGGCAAAATATTGCTAAATGGGTAGGGCACATTAGGTGTCGTTATGCTCAAGCCGCTGTCCGAACCAAATTCAAGTATGTTGCAGCCGTCTTTCTGGAGAAAGCTGAATCTGATCTTCTCACCCGCGTGCACTTGAACCTTACTCATCTCAAAGTTCGTTTTACTGGCACGTTCAACCGTGTAGTTGACTCCATCTTTTTTGATATTCTCAATGCCATCAAGCACCTGCGCCGCCGGTCCAAAGTCACCGGGCAAAAGTTTCTTGGCTATCTCGCCAAACGCTGCGCGGTTGCTGAGAACTTCAATTTCAAAGTTGGGATCGCCTTTTTCGATACTCTTAAAATCGAGCCAGAGTCTAAGTTCGACCTTACCGTGAGCGGTGCTAACGGTGGCTTCAACCTTTGCCCACTTACCGTCTTCGTACAACTGCGGCTTTCCATCTCTATCAAGTTGCATGGTAATGCTTGTACCATTGTCAAAAGCTAGAGTCAGTTTTCTAGTATCATTCTTTCCTTCTGCTGCGGACAACTCAATCTTACTCACAGCCATTTTGCTGTCTAACCCAATGGACTTTCCCAGTTCCTTCGGTATTGGCAGGTCAGCAACGGTTACCCCTTTTATATTGGTCAAGCATACAGATGACGCCTGCTCTCGAGACTTGTCCGACGGTGCTGTTTTTAATTCCAATTTGGCGCCGATCTCTTTGTCAATCTTCAGTTTCAGAGGACCAACGCTGATTTCCTGCGGCTTCTCATTGCTAATCGTAATTTCGTCGCCTTTTTTGCTTACACCTTCAGCGGCTCCAAGCAGTTGTTTGATCACCGGAGCCCCAATTTTGTCGGACACCAGTGCCAGTTGAGCAAGCGCTTCATCCTTTGCTTTCGGCAACTGCTCAAATGATGCCCTGAGTTCTCTTACTTGCTGCGCGTTTGCCAATGGAATTACGGTTTCTCGTTGCGGCAAATATGGGTTGGCAAACTTGGGCTTAAATTTAATGCACGCGGGCTCTTCGCTGAATGTAACTTCTGCCGAGGTCATCTTAAGGGAACCAATGTAGATTCCCTCCATTTTTGTCAAACTAAGTCTATTCCTATCGCTTTTATCAAACGAAAAGTTAAATTGAGGATCTACTAAGTTGATGGAGAATGGAACGTCTGCCGGAGCGAGTGCGCACTTGCATTTTACCTTGACCTGATCACCTTTTATGGAGATCTCCTCGGTCGCTTTCAACAGAGGAGACAACAACTGCGGAATGTGTACGCCCGGCAGCGTCGAGATGATCCGCTCAAGGCCGGCAACCCCTATGGATGTACCTTTTGAATCAAGCTCAAAGTTCCTTACTTCTGCCAGAACGGAAACGGCATAGGGCACCCAGTCAGTGGTGTTGAACTTGGACGTGCGCGCATCTAATTCGCGTAGGCGTGCTGATTCGCAAAGCTCGTAATGTTCTTTGAGCTGCTTGGCCGCCATTCTTGTCAGTTCTGCCTGGAGGTTTGGATCGTCCTTGGCTTGATCTGCAAAGTTCTTGAAGTTAGCACCGGTTCGATATTTGATTGCCAGGCGGTCACCTTCGCTTCTAAGCTTCGGGTCCGAGCCGTCATCGCTTTCCTTGATCAACTTTTCGATGGCAACTGCGTGACAAAGCAATTCAGGCAATTGACGCGACTGCGCGTAAATGAAAGCGGCTCGCTCGTTCAAGACAATGTTTTGCTTCGTATCAAGTAATTTACCGTCCTGATCGCGGAAATGTACTCCGTCACTGGTCGTGTATTTTTCAACTACTTGATTGGCATTTCCGACAAGGGTTACAGTCCTTTCCCCGTTATCGCGCATTCCATGCTCTACCGATCCGTCAAAAACAGTAATTTCCGTACTGCCATCAGGACGTCTGAGTATTCCTGTTGTCCCTCGCCTGAGCCAATCTCCCTCAGCCGTTTTCGATTCTGACAATTCCGTCTTCTCAAGTTGAACCGAGAACAGCATCGGTTCCGCTCGAAGCAGAATTGGTCTTGACTCTTTCTCCAGAGGCTTCGTTACCGGCGGCTTCGACTCTTCGAGCTGCGTTCCTGCCTGTTTCTTATCATTTGTAATAATCGAAAATGAGCCTAGCAAATTTTTCGCCTCTAAGGCTAGCCTCTGCTCCGGCTCCAGGATCACCTTCCTGAAGTTATCCAGCAATTCTGAAACATTCAAACCCAGCGAACTATCGCTCCCCGAATCGTTATGGCGAACGGCGCTGTCCACGGGCGTCTGGGTTTTGTAGTTGTTGTCCATGTTTTCAATCGTTTCCATGTTAATCAGTTTGTATTTGCTTCAACTGAGCGGGGAGGCAAATCTTGCTATTATCGCCATCACCAATGACCTTGCCAATTTCGAAGGGGTGAGATTGTTCAGTCGAAGAACTCCTTGCCTCCATCTCCTATGCTAAATGTCAAATGTTTTGAAAGTGTTAGGTCTGCTTGTTGACACGGACTTCCATGCGCCAGAATGACCCATGCCGTGATTGAGACATGGGTTTCCTGCTTACTTGTTATGGAAATTATCTCGAGTTGTCCAACTTGAGTTCTTGGCTCCTGCTGTTAGACACCATCAACGAACACCCTCGCGCGGTGGTTTCCATGTTCGAATGTCTTGAAAGACTTGCTCTACCGTTTTCTTTGCGCCGGTTCCTGGCTTGCTCAGGTAATCGTCCTTTCGGCTCCATGAGTTGTCCACCGCAACCTCACCGGTTTTTGGATCGTAATCTGTGATCACCATGACGTGACTGGGCAAGCCAAGCACGATCGGAAGTTTTCCGTATTTGCTGCCTTCCTTTAGCTCTTTCAGTAGATCTTTTAGTTCGTCTACTGACTTTGGCGTGATGACACCTTTCTTATCGTTGTAGTAGTCGAGGTGATCTACCATCAGAACAAATGGTGTTTTACCGGCTATTTGCTGGTAAACATCTTGCATCTCGGGAAGGTCAAACTTTGGGTGATTAACGATCTTGCCATTGTTGTCCTTCAAAGACTTGCCATCACTTCCAACCAATCTTTCGCCAGTATCATTCTCAATAGCGGCATCTCTAATTCCTACTTCATAATGGACGTCGCCCTTCCTGCCAATGCTTCCGTCTGGTGCAACGCTCTGTCTTTGCCAGTACACGTTTACGGCAGTTTCTTGGAATAATTGACTGGCAAAACTGCGTTCGCCGTCAAAGGGTGGATTATTGCTGGCCTCGGCATCCGGTCTGAGATTCTGAGCGGAGAGCTTCACCACGGTATCATCGGCAGTTTTGAACTGGCCGGTGAGGGCAGCGTCAACCACCACTTTCGATACCAATGACGGCTGACGGGAATACATGATGGTTTCCAGAGTAGTTACATTGCAAGTGTTATGATAGCCTTGGCTGATCTCATCAGGATGAGCTGCCTGGAATAAAATCTGCTGTGCAAGAGTGATTCGTTGTTGCTGTGAGAGCTTAGCCCCATCGTTGGCCTCTAGCAAGCGATTGATGGCTTGGTAGACTTTTGCCAATTCACGATCCGAAATTCGATCGTCGAAATCGGTCTTTCGTTTTTCAAGAGTGTTGATGCTGTCTTTTATTACATCGAGCTGACCATCTGACAATCCACTTCTCTTGAGACGCGTAAGTATTTGATCCGACGCTGCCTCTTTCTCTTCTTTGAACTTCTCCTTGTGTGGGCTGTCTTCCGCTGGCTTCTCGTCGATTTCCTCCGGCTTTGTTCTATTCAGCGGCTTTTCCTTGGTATCAGCAAGCACACTATCGCCCGATTTCAGTATAATGACGGCGCCCTCGTTTCGTTGAACTGGTCTGAGAGGATCGTGCGGACCGAACGAGCCTACCCCCGGAATTTTTGGATTGGATATGAGTGCCCCAAGCTCTTCCAACTTGCGTTCAATGGCCGAGGACTTCTTTTCTAAGTCTACGGCGATAGTGTCATAAAGCCCGATTGTTTTCCGGACAACAGCTTGTATCTCAGGCGGAAGCTTGCGCTTTCCACCGATTACTGTAGGCGTGTCACCAGCGCCCATTGATGGAGTCTTCTCACGACCACCGATTACCGGTGGCGTTTCAGTGCCGATTGCTGGAGGCTTCTCAGGTACACGGATTACCGGTGGCGTTTCAGACCCGATTGCTCGAGGCTTCTCAGGTACACGGATTACTGGTGGCGTTTCAGTGCCGATTGCTGGAAGCTTCTCACGACCACGGATTACCGGTGGCGTTTCAGTGCCGATAGCTGGAGGCTTCTCAGGTACACGGATTACTGGTGGCGTTTGAGTGCCGATTGCTGGAAGCTTCTCACGACCACGGATTACTGGTGGCGTTTCAGTGCCGATTGCTGGAGGCTTCTCAGGTACACGGATTACTGGTGGCGTTTCGCCCGCCCCGACTCCTGAGGGCATTTCATGACCACGGATTACTGGCGGCCTTTCACCGGCACCAATTCCTGGTGACTTTCCACCACCACCGATTTTCGATGGTTTTTCACCCGTCAGTAGTTCGGACAATTTTCGTAAGCCGTCATTTAGAGCTTCGGCAACATTGCCAGCAACTGTACCTTTACCTCGCGTCTGATCAATATTGAGATCGGGAAGCTCCGCTGTTTGGCTCGAAGCAGATTTCATTTCGTCAATCATGCGTGATGAATTGCTGTCGTGGAGTCCCCTCCCTAGATCCGCTTGTTCTGTGTGTGTGCCCCTTTCGTCGGGGCGTTCGATTTCTTGATAATCCTGGGCAGACATTGTAAGGCTTTCCTCTCTTTCAATTGGTCATCAGTTGACCTGGTCCTAACTGAGGAAAGGCTATCTCTTGGTTGTTAGAAGTTCGTTAGTCAGCCTCGTATGACGCGGCGACAAGTAGTAAATGATGGAGCTCCACTGGTAGGTGCAATAAAGAGAGTTGGGAGGGGTGCTGCAGCAATGCAGCACCCCTTCTTGCATATTGTGGACTTGAACATTTGCCAAACTCGCAATGCTCCGTCATCAGTCATCCCAACTAGCAGCGGAATTAATCAAGGGTAGGGTTAGCCAAAATGTGGTGCCTACACCCGCTTCTGAGTCGAATCCAATCTGCCCCTGGTGTTGCTCAATTAACATTTTGCTGATGGCCAGACCGAGTCCTGTGCCACCTTGTGAGGCATCACCTCGTTCAACTTGCTTGAAGCGCTCAAAGATTCTGTTTCGGTGCGTAGCCGGTATTCCGCGACCTCTGTCAATTATGCACACCCGCATGGTGGTCTCGCTTGCCTCTGCCGTGATAGTAATCTTTGATGACGGTGGAGAGAATTTGATTGCATTAGAAAGAAGATTGACTATTACCTGGACGAAACGGTCTCTGTCCATGTCGCAGGTGATTGTGCTAACTTGCTTCTCAATTTCGATTTCTTTCTTATCGGCAAGTCCGATGACAGAGCTGATCGCAGAATCAATTGCAGCTGACACGTCACTTGCCCTCAACTCCAAAGCAAGGCTTCCTGAAGAAAGTTTTTCAGAATCAAGCAGATCTGTAATCAATCGGACCAATCGGTCAATTTCGCTTTCCGTTCGCACCAACATGCGGGTTCCCTTGTCGTTGAGCTGACCAAAACAACCAGATTCCAGAATAGTCATTGAGGCTTTGATCGCTGTGAGCGGGCTCTTCAGATCGTGACTCACCATGTCCATGAATTCTTGTTTTAGTTGCTCCAGTCTTTTGTGCACGCTGATATCGCGAGCAACACAAAACCACATTTTGTCATCATCGGACCAATGGACCGCCCATCGCATGTTGATCAGACCAGCAGTCGTTTCTATGCTTGTCTCAAATTCTGAGGCTTGTCCCGAATTGCGTATGTCGCTCAATCGGGAGTGGACCGCCGTGCTTTCTTCCGGCGAGAGCACGGTGGTGATTGGCGATCCAGACAGGTCTTCTCTCCCTCTTTGGCAGATTTTGCAGGTGGCAGGATTCACTGCAGAAAATTTGCCAGATTCATCAATAGAAAAAATCGCATCGGCCGCATTGTCCACAACTGCCCGCTCTTTTCTGGCTAACTCCGCAAGTTCCCGTGCTGTGTTATGCAGAACTTCATCAAGCTCGGCAATCTCATCGGCGCCGACGAGCACGGAATTTAAGCCCTGTTTGGTCACCATTCGGTGGGCATTGTCCTGGACTTGAGAGATTCGCTTCGTAATTCTCCTGCCAAAGTACCCGGATAAACTAAGTGAAATTAGAAGATTGACCAGAACGCCAAGACCAATGTACCATCTGAGGCTTCGTCTTGCTTGTTCCGTATTGGTCTTACCTTTGCTACGGGTGTTCTTGATCTGTTCGTCTACACTTTGCGAATATTTCACTAGCTGGGCCAGAGATGACTGCAGCTCATCTCGAAGAAGAGAAAGATGATAGGCGTCCTCTTTGCCCTCCTCAGCACTATCCATAGCTACATCCAACAAGCGAGTGGAGTAATCTTGAACCTTTTTCAGTTGCCCCAGCGACACTAATTCAGACGGGTGACCCCACATAAGCATTCGGGCTCGGTCATACAATTCCACCCGTTGCTTCGACAGATACTTGTAGCGCGTTCCCATCGCACCATTGCCCTGTATGGCGCAGGCCGCTACGCAGGCTGCTGCATCGAATGAGTTCCTGCTATATAGCCCCAAGACCTGTGACAATTCTCGTGAGCGAGCTTCCTCATCAATCTCGGCATCAGCTCGATTCAAAAGAATCACCAGCAGTACAGTAAATATGATTCCAAAACAAAGCGGTACAGCCACCATCACCAGGCCCATCTGTCCAATCCGTAGTTCTAACCATGAGTACCTTTGGTCTTTAGTGACGGACATCTTTATCTCTTCCTCAACAACAACGAAAGATACTCGTTTGCTTCTTTCATTGTTGCAACAAAGTTGCAGCTTATGGGGCGGAGCCTGGTATCAGTATTTGTAAGACTCAAGGCGAAGGCTTTATACAAGGTTCTAAACTCGGGATTCGATTCTGCACGCCGGTATTGCCCTGCTAGATCCGGATTTCTCGACATGAATAGCCTTATCTTAGCCACTTCGTGCATCGACAACCACGATTTGATAAGTAGCTCTGTGGACAAAAATCGTAGGACCTGGCTGTTAGGCGACTTGAACCTTCTGACAGTGTCATCGACGGAAGAACAATACCGGCTAGACAAATCGTACTCTTGGCGGTTGAAATGAACGCGAGCTGCATGTAACAGAGGATTTGTCAGGCTGACCGCAAGTCCATCGTTGGACACAGTCGCTAGTGCACGTGTAAGTGCGTCAAATGCGAGGCGCTCGGAGGGTTTATCGTTAGTTCGCGCCGATGCCCAAACCAGGGCGGCGAGAACCTGGGAGGTGCCTTGCGTAGGTGAATGAGCACTCGTTTCTTGTCCGCCTTCCAGAAAAAGGCGTTTGAGGAGCACGACCTGCTCCTTCGCTGGAACAAAGACGGAGATAAGAACGCCATGTGCAATTACAATGTCGACTGTTAACGATGGAAGGCTTTTCTCCTTCATGTGTTTGGCGCGATCAAGGCACTGCCAGAGCATCTTCAGCGCAGAGGCGTTGCTTTCCGCACCAAACCGGGCCAGATCGAAGGCCAGCATGGCTTGGCTCAGGATCGTCTTATCATCCTTGATCGCCTCGTCAAGATATTGGAGACATTGTTTCAGGTGTTTCTTTGCTTGTTGGTGCATCCCAAGTCGCCACAAAAGGTCTGCCTCCTCAACCAGATTGTTGAAGCGATCGCCACTGCCGGTGATCGCCGCGGTTTTGTTGAGTCGTAGAAGAACCTGGCACTGCTCCTTCTCAGGTAGTAACGAGGCTAACATCTTCGCGTACATGCTTACCACCTGCAGTCCGGTGGAGCGTATCACCGGATCTTCGCTGCGCTTGGCGATATCCAGCGTCGACAGGATGATCGCCATGCAATCCTGTGGTTTGCGCATTCCTGATGCGGCAAGGTAGTAGTACGATTCAGCTTTGCAGCGGAGTGTTCTATAGTCGTGGACTGGTATCC
>JAKFUT010000155.1 GCA_021732565.1 Candidatus Obscuribacterales bacterium | reverse complement strand
GCGCTACGTATACCGTTGCGCAAGTTGGAAGTTCGGCGGAACTGGTAACCGATCGCCGCGCGAAAAGAGGCCGCTCTTTTCGCGCGGCGATCGGTTACCAGTTCCGCCAAGGTTCCGACACCTTCAAGTTGATGTGAACACGCTGCATTCTAGGCAGCGAGCCGATATGTGCGCTACGAATCTAAGGAATATCAGGTGATACAACTATGACGAACAACAACGGATCAGAGATGCAAAATTATTTTGACGGTAGATTGCAAAGCAATGAGGCAAATGAATCCGATCTTTTCATACATACAATGTCAATCGCGACCAAGTCCTCTCGCTCACTAAGCACCGGACGCGGTGAGGCAAATGAAGGGTTGGAAATTCCAACAGTTGACTTTAATTGGGAAACGGACGCTTCCGATTCTGATGGGGCTGTCTCTGATGTAGCTGCAGAATTGAGAGGAGCGGATTTAAGCGGGCAAGATTTGCGCAGCCAATCCTTTCAGGGGCGCGACTTGCGGGCAGTCGACTTGAGCAACGCAGATCTTCGAGGTGTTGACCTGAGTGGTTGTGACCTGCGCCAAGCAAACTTGAGAGGTGCCGACCTGCGAGGAGCTAATATGAGGGGAGCAAAGCTGTTAAATGCTCACCTTTCCGAGGCAAAACTGGCCGATGCAAAATTGGACGGAACTGATTTGTCAAACATGGATTTACGAAGAGTGTCTCTTGTAAATGTCGATTTGAGACGGAGCATTCTGACAAGTGCAAATTTGGAAGGTCTTGATTTAAGGAATACGCGTTTGTCCCATCTTGAATCTGCAAATTTGAAGAATTGCAATCTAGAAGGTGTAATGCTTATCGGCGCTAATCTCGTCAACGCAAACTTAATCGGAGCAAATTTGGACAAGGCTGATCTTAGAGATGCAAGCCTAAAGGGAGCAGACCTGGTGCATGCGCATTTCAAAAACGCTGATTTGCGAAACGCGGACTTGTCCGGAACGCACCTGGCAACAGACTTTAGCGGGGCTAACATGAGTTTAGTGAAAATATGCGACAACCGTACGAACTTTACTGATACCACTGTGTGCCGCTTTGAAAAGACGATATTGCGGGGTGCGCAGATCAGCAACGCAAACTTTCTATCAACTGATTTCTCGGGAGCGATTCTAACTGATGCCAAATTCAACCACTGCAACTTGGCCGCCTCCTCATTTATCGGGGCCCGGATGACTGGCACTGTCTTTGAAGGAAAAACCGAGTTAACTGGTGCTCAATTCAATGATGCCGATCTCAATGACGCCGATCTCCGTGGCGCATATCATGAGCGTAATCGCTTTCCCAACTTCACAAATGTACGGACTAACAGCGCGACTCAAGTACCGCCCGAATGGCGAGAACTTATCGTTGCGAAGAAGCGTTGAGGCGAACTTGAGGTCCTCGTCCATGTCTGGATCACCACGCGGTCAAGCTAACCAAGATCTGCACGATTCAGCTGCGCGGCTGGTCGCCTAGCACACGCATGGCAATCCTGCCGACGACAAGAATCGCTTGACCTAGCCAGAGTATTCGAAATTGGGTAATCTCGGACTTGCAGAGGGCATCGCTGCACAAAGTCGGTGGTTGAGGCGGTTAATTGAAACGGTGCGATTAGTGGGTTCCGGTTTGTGACACTAGAGTTGCCAATTGCGGATGCTGAGGCACAAGAGTTGCAGCTTTTGAAACAACTTTACCGGCGTCAACGATTGCGGCGGTAACTAGAGATGGATCTTCGTTCCTCAATCTCAAGCAATTACAGTAACTAAGTTGTGCGGGCGCGTGCTCTGAATCTCGCTCCAGAGCTAACTGACAATAGTGATACGCTTCTGCGAGTAATTCGGGGACAGTACCGGCACTGTCTGTGTAGCCGCGCAAGAACACCTGTGCAATCAGCGAGTAGCCTTCCGGATTATTCGGGTCTGTATCGATGAGATTCTGTCCGATCGCTTCTGAAAGTCCTCGCTTGTTTGTATCCACCAGCTGATACGCGATTGATACAAGTTCCGCCGAAGAAGGGAAGTGCTGCAGAAGAAATTTCGTAAACTCGGCACACTTCGGAAGGTCATCACTCTGCAGGGAACCCTTCGCCTCGGAAACCATGCTCTGACGCACCATATCTAGTGCATTCTGCACCTCGGATTCAGGAGCCAGCTGCATCTGCCCATTGGCGTCCATCCAAAGTACGCAATATGAGAGGAATCCGTCATCTGGCGATTCGAAGAATGCGCGCACGACAATATCTTGCTTTCGGTCGGCATCGTATCGATGATAATCACGGAACAGTGTTAAATGCTGAGCACAAGTTTTGCATTTTCTTGCCGACTTCAACATCGCTCCACCATCAGCTTGAAGCGCACCGGCAATAAGCTCGTATAGGTCTGAATATTCCGGATTCTTATCCAACGCTATCATTGTCGGACCGACCTTGTGGCTTGCGCAGGTTGTGCAATATTTGCAAAACTGTAAAACATCCGGTACGCCTGAATTGGCCTCTGCCGATAGCATCATCTTGATGCGAACTGAAGTTACTCGTTCATCCTTTGGAAGGTCCACACCATTGTAGATATGACGGTGTTTAACCAGCTCTTCCGCAGTTTCAATCAACATTCGTTCGTCCTGCCTTTCACATATCGCGCCAATCCGGACCGCCCAAAGGATATGAAACGACGACCATGTCAACAAGACGGTTATCCGCACTGCACACGCTGCAAAAATTGACCGTAGTCAACGCTAAAGATGGCTTACGATAAGCGTTTGATGTAATCCGCGGCTAAACCCTTCTAAATCTCTTTAGCATTGATACCAATAAACAGTTCCGAAGATGCGGATGTGGCCTGATATTTACAAAACCATAACACTTTATTTTTACTTCCTGGTTTGTAACAAGAATGAATATAAGGCTCTTGCTTTACAACTGATCCACCTCCCCGACTGCTGAGCTCCTTACCGGGTTGCAGATATGCCCTAACGCCATGGATCGGCAGAGTAAGCAATCCATGGATGAATTCGATTATGCACGGCCATTGATATTCTTCTGCGACTCAGAATACTGCAGATAGGTACTGGAACTCAGTTTCGAATGCGTCAGCGGCCAGCGTGACTAGGTCGGGCGCAAGCTCGTTGTCCAAGGCATCGTCTGGTGTGTTGTCCCAGTAGAAGTACAGGGCGAATCTGTAGATTAAATAGTCATCGGAGGGTGGTACGAGCTGAAATGGCTCGAAACACTTTGGACATTCGTAATGAATTTGCGATGCGAATAGATACGGATATTCGTTGAAAAATGCGAGGTTCTGTCCACATTCGCATGGAGCGTTTTCTCCGAGCGATGAGCAGCTGTCGGAATTTTGTTGAATGTAATTTTGACTCCAGCAGATGTGCGCCGAGTATAGATCCAATGTGCCATCATGAAAATTATTTGTTGGCGCGAAACCCAACTGCTTGCCGACGAATGGTTCAAGTACGTTTCTGAAGTTCCAACGAAGATCGCAATCCGCGGTCAGTTGATCGTCAAGCCATTTGGAGGTAGCCAGCCGTGGTGTTTCAGTGCTTAGCAGAGAAGATTCCGATTCTGAGGTGTTGTCGGTAATTCGGGTCATGGTGACAGGCAGAGAGTCGGATACGCGAACGGGATCCGGCAGCCACGATTCGTCATACAGACGATTGATGAAGGAATGGATTTGACTCGCATGTGGTTTGAACCATCTCTGCTTTGGTATCACAAAATGTCCAGTTTCGGTTGGCACGAGTATCGCTCCTTTTCTCTTGTCTGCCTATAACTTTCGCTCAGGATAAATGCTACAAATGCTTGTCGCAAAACGACTGGCGGACGGAGAAGCCGCGTCGCGATGAACTCCCATTGCACGGGCATCTTGCCGGATAATTCTGAGCGAAAGTTATAGGCAGATTTCTCTTGGTACCTATTATTACGTTCGTAGGTTACCCGTAACGACGCTATTTCAAACGGGAGACGCAAATGAAGAACGCAAAGATTTCTAAAGCGCTAGGCGCCATCTTTCTACAAGTTACTTCTCGTTCTCGGTCGCATCGTCGGTGCCTTCGTCGTCAGCTGATTGATGCTGGTTCCTGGACATTGCTTCTAGTCCCTCCGCTTCGACATTGCGGTTTGTTGACCGCAAAAGTGTTGCATAGTTTGTGATACCACGTGCAATTGCCGGGTTGAGGTTTGCCTTCTTGCTGTCAGTAGCAATTCGCTTATACAATGGCTCTGCCTCCGTGTACTTCCCCTGGTCGAAAAAGAAGTTCGCCAAGACGACAATGTCAGTGGCTACTTCAGAAGCGTCGTTGCCGTAAACTCTCTCTTCGATCGCAAGCATGCGTTTATATAACAGCTCTGCCTCAGCAAATCTGCGCTGTTTGGCATAGAGTTCCGCCAGGGCAGACAAGCAAATGGCAACGTAAGGGTGAGAGGTCCCGTGTTCTTTCTCATAGATGGCCAGCCCCCTCCGGTAGAGGGGCTCGGCCTGATCCTCTTTGCCCTGATCACGATAAAGCGCTGCCAGGTCGTAAATGCACTCAGCTAACAACATCGGCGCGTAACGTCCCTTACTCTTTTCGAGAATTTGGATGGTGCGGTTATACAATGGCTCTGCATCTGCGTATTTTTTCTGCTCGTAGTAGGCATCGGCCAGTTCATTAAGGTAATCAGTCGATTCGCCAGTTTCACCTGGAATTTTCTTCTTAATCGCTATTGCTTGTCTATAAAGCGGCTCTGCATCTGAGTATTTTCTTTGATTGCAATAGACGGTCGCCAGACCATTCAGCGCCCAAAGTAATGATTCTTGTGAATCGGGACCCGGTGCCTTATCATAGATGGCAATTTCCCGTAGATAGAGCTTTTCTGCTGCTGCGAATTTCTTTTTGTCAGAGTAAATAGAAGCTAGATGGTCGAGACAGTCTGCCAGATCAGGGTGAGTAGAACCGAGTGCTTTCTCGAGTATCGCTAATTCTCTCTCCCCCAGGGTTTCCTTATCGTTCCCTTGTTCGGATTGCCGTGCCAGTTCTGACAAGACTCGAACTAGATCAGGATTGTTCTTTCTCTTTTCAAGCCTGGCAATTTCCCTTTTAATGGTGCTGTTGACACCAAACACGTTATAGTCAAAGTTGAAGCTAATGTTCGTCGATTCAGGAGTGCCTGAGGGTAACTGATCAAAGGGTGCCGCGTCCTTTACGGCATCGAGCGCTGCATCATCAACGCATTTTCTACCTGATGATTTGGTGAGGCTTACATTGCTAATTGTTCCGTCGTGTTTCAATTTCCAAGAAACAATAATGTGAGCACTTTCATTGTCGAGTGGAGGCCACCAACATCGTTTAATTTTGCGTTGCAGTGTCGCCATGTAGCCGTCGATATTATTTGCCTGGATCGGCGCAGGAATGATCGACACATCGGGGAGGTGACCGTTCAGCGCTTCCAGTTTCTTACGTATAGATACATCGTTCCGGAGCCTCAGTGCCGCTTCAAACTCAACGACAGCTCCAGCGAAATCACCATTCCATAGCGCGTCCTCCGCAAGAGCAGTGCGGTCGGCATAACTGCCGGGCCTCCTTTTCAGTGCCCTGATGGCTGCGATCAGATCGGCCGATGGTCCTCGCTCCCAATGAACATTGAGCCAGTCGGCCAGGTGGAATGCATGCATCGATTTTGCAGGCAAGGTTTGCGATTTGCCCAACGTGGAGTAGGCGTCAATGAGATTATGTTGTGCACTCTTATAACCTGGCCTCTTCTTTTGGGCTTCGATAAACAACCTGATCGCTTCATTGAGATCCTGATTGCTCAATGCTTTTTTACCTGCTTCATTGAGATTAGCCGCTTCCTCACAGGGCGTGGATGAACTGGACGGCAATGCGGTGGCGGCGAGCATTGCGGTTGTGAGTAATCCTGTAAGGAACAGATGCTTTGTGGTCATTGGTGATTGTGATTCGACAGCAGTAGGGTGTAGCTGATTCTATCAGGTGTGCAGCACGAAATTTGTTCTTTTCCGGGGGCTTTAGATTGCCATGAACAGCTCCCGGGTACAAAGCATTCCGAAACGAATATCTCAAAATGCTTGGAACCGGCAACTCAGTCTGTTCAGTTCAGACGTTGGTACGCAAACCGGGCACAATGAAATGGATCAAATTGCGGGGTAAGAACATGTATAGTCCGACGGAAACGGTTACCGTGGCGCAGAAGTTTCCAAACATCCAATTGGATGAGCGCGACTGGTTTTATGGAAGGTGGATTCGTGAGAGCCGTGTCACGAAGACGCCCGAATGCAGACCGTTTGACTTGCGGGCGTTGCTAAAGAAGCGTGAGTCGCTCCTGAGAAATCGTGTTCTGGTGCCGGCCGACGATATTTCGGAATTCTTTATCAAACACGATATCACGCCGTTTCATATCACTGCGCAAGAGGCTGAATTCTGGATACGAGCCTTTCATCCGCCGCATCACCCGCCCACTACGTCTGCTGACATGCTCAGCCGCTCACAAAGCTTCCCTTACACAGGTGAGATGTCGGTACAAGATATTAAGCTCACTACTGGAGCGTTGCAAGGAGAGTGGTCCATAAAAGCAACATTTGCTCTGCCGCTGTTGTCAGTGCTTAAGTTAGAGCAAGTACCGCTGCTGTTTTCTGCGCTGCCCGCTATTGGTTCGGCTAGATGTGCCAATGCATTTAGATTGTATGTTCTGCCGTACTTAACGAATGAGGTGATAAAGGAACTCAGGCAAAAATGTCCAGTTGAGCAAGATCCTTCACAGGCTAATTACCTGTATGCGTCATGCCTGGGAATGCACGAGGTAGTTTTGCCTCGGTTGAATACGCTCGAAGATGGCTCCGGATGGACCCCTTCTATGGTGGCGGAACTTATTTTTGGACTCCAGACGAGTTCGGAAATTGAGAATCAGCTTCGTAAATTTCTAAAGGGAACATTTCAACTGTTTTTGCCGCATCACGCGAAGTTCATTTTAGCGACACTTGGGCAAAACGGATTGGACATCATTACGCAAACGGCTCTCGCCTTAGGCAACGCCGAGTCTGATGACTGGATGGATGTTTTGACATTGGCAGAACTGCCCGAAACAGCAAAGGAGATGGTCGAAATCTACAACAAGCACCGTAGACTTAGACCAAAAGCACGCGCTTGGTTGATGCAGTTTCCGGAGTGGTCTATCAACGAATTGCAAAGACAGAGCGCAGGTGATCAATTGGTCGCTGAGGAACTTGCAATTTTGATCGCAGACATTCAAAAGTGCGCAAGTCCGAAGCCGGACTCACCTGACGGAGAGGCGTGCAAGTTGCTCGATGATGGGCAAACTGTCTCATGGCTTCGCACGATAGAAAAATCCAATCTGCGCCCGGGAACGATTCCAGGTTGGGCAGATCCTCGCATGTTAGCACCAATAGTCTTTGAAGGAAATCAAATTGGACCTGAATTAGTCAGGCGAATTCTATTGGCACTACAGCAAAGCACGTACGAAAAAATTCATCCGCTAATAACCGAAGTGCAAGTGCATGTAGACAGAAACACCACCGACGCTTTTGGTTGGGACCTGTTCGACCGCTGGCTGAGAGAGGGGGCTCCTCCAAAAGAAAAATGGGTCATGAACGGAGTGGGATTTTTTTGCGGCGATCAGTCTGCGTCGAGGCTTACGACTCTAATTTGCACATGGCCCGGTGAAGGTCAGAGTGCGCGCGCAGTCAATGGACTGGAATGCTTACGACAGATCGGCTCTGATGCGGCACTACTTCAGCTGAGTAAGATCTCGAGAACGACTAAGTTCAAGGCGCTTAAAGCGCGCGCACTTGAGAGCATGGAAAAAATTGCGGCGGCACGGAGCCTCGAGCGAGAGCAATTAGAGGATAAACTGATTCCCGATTGTGATCTCGATAAGAACGGTCAACGACGTTTTTGCTTTGGTGCTCGCGACTTCTGTTTTGTGTTGGGACCAAATCTTGAACCGCAAGTTCGAGATCAAACGGGAAAAATCAAGGGTGCATTGCCCAAGCCGGATCAAGCAGACGACCTGGAACTTGCTTCAAAAGCCATAAAGGAATGGAAGGCATTTAAGGAACTGATCAGTCAAGTGTCACAGATGCAAGTTCGCAGATTTGAGGACGCCATGGTTGTTGGACGGCGCTGGCACGTAGAAGAATTTCGTCAGCTTTTGCAGAAACCCTTGCCGGGTCTTCTTGGCAGACGCATAATCTGGGCTGCATATGATGCTCAGAATCGCGATCTTGTGCAAACGTTTACTGTTTCAGAAGATGGGCGGTTCATCAATACTGACAACAGAAACATTTCTTTGACCGATGACGCTTTGATCGGAGTTGTACACGCCGCCTATTTGGACGAAACTACCACGAAAGAATGGGGCGAGTTTCTTAGCGATTACGAAGTGTTCGCACCATTTCAACAGTTGACTCGTCCAAGAAAGGGACTCAAGAAGGACGACCTTGCTGCTTGCGTATTACATCGGAAGATTATCAACGTAGATGTGCCCTCTCTCGTGTTGGTGACGTTACTGGAAAAGAAGTGGTGGCGCCGTAAAGAAGGGCAAAGTGATCATGGAACTGACAGAAGATACTACAAGCATTTTTTTGCGAGTAACATAACAGCGGTGATAAAATACAGTAGTTACGCATATGAGTCCAACGTTCGTGAATTAGACTGCTATTTCATGGAAGGGCTTAGCGAGCCGAACTGCTTTGTTTCACCAGAAGGATTGCCCCTCCTGGAGGTCGACCCGATAGTGATAAGCGAAGTACTGCTATCGATTCCCGAAGCCCTGCTTGAGAGAGAATGAATCGACGGGCTCCCGGGAAAAGATGGCTGGATGCCGATGAACCGAAGCCCGTCGCAGCTTTGGTAGTCTATCGGAGCGATAGCAAGCCAGCGCTTCGACTAACCTGAGCAGATTACTAAAGATGCGCCAATTACGTAATAGGTAATAATCCGGTGACTTTAATGTACGAACTCTGACTTCCGTTCCGCAGCCAGTGACTCTTCCAGCTTGCGTTGCTTCTTCAAAACTGAGGATAATCCCTTCCATGCTTCCTTCTGGTTAAGATCCAACTTCAGCGACTTGTTGTAGAATTCTTCGGCACGCTTGACCTTGTTTCGTTTGGCAAGGATGTCTGCATACAAAGTGAGGCTCGCTGCATCTGGATCTTTAGCATTGGCTGATATGAACATGCTGGCAGCATCCTCTGCAAGTTCTAGATTTCCCAGTTTCACATACAACTTCGCCAGCGCGTCCCAACTTTGCGCTTTCTGGAATGCAGTTATTGCAGCTTTGTATTGTGCATCCATTACGAATGCATCACCCAATGCCTCCCAATATTCATACTCTCCATCCCAAACGCTGATTGCCTTTTGCGCTGCTGCAATCGCTTCTTTCGCATCTCCTAAGCCCAGGTAGGATCTGCACACACCCAACCATAGATTTGCTCGATCCGCTTGATCCGTGGAAGTAGGCTGTGATGCTGTTTCCAACAAAGCGCATGCACGTTTGTATGCCTTTATCGCAGCTGAGTACTGTTTATCGTAATAATGGTGTTGCGCGAGAGCGGACCATTCCTCAGCGAATCTACTATCGTGCGGTGCAAGCTTATATGCTCTTTCGCACAATTGTTCTATGCGCTTATCATCATGGCAAAACCAAGTTTGTGCTTTAAGATAGTCGACCGGAAAGAGCAATTCGGTCAACGGGTTAAAATTCGCTAGGGGAATTAGGGGTATGTGAGCTGACAAATATGCGTGTGTCGAGATAATTAGCAGAACCGTTGCCGGAATTGCAAACCGGGTGATGCGCTTCCGAGATATCTGCGGACGCTTGTCAGGCTGGGCTTGCGTAGTCGGTTGGCCAAACAGCAATGCGTGTCTCAATGCAACGATGGAATCATATCTGTCC
>JAKFUT010000229.1 GCA_021732565.1 Candidatus Obscuribacterales bacterium | reverse complement strand
CTTAAGTGAATCGTTCAAGTTCTCAAGAATAGATTTCAACAAGAGGCTATGACGAATTCCCCTCGGTGCCGGCAATGGCCAGTGCACTTAGACAGAGAAATGCAAGGAAGCTCAAGCCTTGCTGGTGCATGCGGTATCGCCACCACTACTCTGTCGCTGCACGAGGAACTCCAATGCTTCCACGATTACAAGCGGAATTTTGCAAAAGAAAAGAGGAGGCGGTTAAGCTCCGCCTCCTCAATCGCGCTTTCTAGCTCGTTACTGATCATCAACTGGCTTGATGATCGATGACAGTGTTAGATCATCTCTTCGATGAATTCGTTCATGGTTTCGGCACTCAGTCCAAGCGGTTGCTTAACTAAGGGACCTCGCCCGAGAACTGGTTCACTGTCTTCGTAGATCGGCTTGTCTTCATCTTTGTAGAGTAATCCAAGCGGAATCTTGTCGCCCCATTCAAAAGACTTGTCTAGTGAAGCTCGGAAATCGCCGGGATCCCAACCATTGTCTTCGAGCTTGTAGACGCGCTCTTTGAACCATTGATATGTATTTATTTTGTTGTATGTGACGCAGGGGCTGAATACATCAATTAGTGCGAAGCCCTTGTGTGCGATACCGCCGGCAATCATGTCAACGAGTTGCTTCGGTTCGCCCGAGTAAGCGCGCGCAACGTATGTGGCACCAGCTGTGATGGCAAGTGCCAGCGGATTGAGCGGAATTTCTGCGTTGCCATTAGGAGTAGACTTCGTTTTGTGACCGCGCGAGGTAGTGGGAGATGCTTGACCAGTCGTCAATCCGTAAATTTGATTGTCCATTACTATGTAAGTGACATCCAAATTTCGGCGCATGGCGTGGACGAAGTGTCCGATACCAATTCCGTAGCCGTCTCCATCACCGCCGGTCATCACTACTTTGAGATCGGTGTTTGCCAGGTGGGCACCACTGGCCACTGCCACTGAGCGGCCGTGGAGACTGTGGATGCCGTAAGCATGAATGAAGCCGGGCAAATTGGAGGAGCAGCCGATACCGGAAACCACAAGAAGATCCTTGGGTTGAATACCGAGCCGCCCTGCTGCTTGTTGCAGCGAACGCAGTACACCGAAGTCGCCGCAACCGGGGCACCAGTCTGGATCAACCGGGCCCTTATATGTATCGAGAGGAAGTTCTATTACTGTTGCCATAACTATGTTATTCCCTCAAAAAACCCGTGTAGACTAGTCGACTTTGTTGTAGGAGTAGGTGGAACCGCTGGTTACCCCTACCACCATCTCTGCCGCTTTTTTTCCGCTGGCTCGTTCGATCAGTTCGATCTTCCAGGTCGGTTCGCCGCGTCCGTTTTTCTCTTCAAGAACTAAGGTACCCGGACGAAACTTCTCTGCAAAATGTGTACGCAAATAGTGATATGCGATTTCTCTGGCATCGGCTTCGCTAACGTCGAGGCTGGGACGCCTGCCGGCCAACCGCTCTTTTACTTCCGCAATTACCTGAGCCGGCTCCATTGGTTCTCCATCATAACGATTGATGTGCTCGTCCATGGAAATTCCGGTTTCCGCCTTGATGTGGCGGGCCATTTGGCTTGTGAAGTTGAGCTCCACCGAGAATTTCTTCTTGCATTTTAAGAGAATTTCGCAGACTTCTTTGGTGTGGAAGGGAGCGATGTACTTAATGATGAGGAAGTTGGTGCTGATGCCGGACGCAGTCAGTAGCTCAGCTGTTTCCTTAATCACGCCGTAAGTCGAACCCCAACCGACTAAAGTGAGTTCAGCATCTGCTGGACCTTCAAGCTTGGGAGCCGGAAGTTCCTTCAGCATATTTTCTACTTTGCGCATCCGCTTTTCCATGCCTTTGCGGCGAATGGGCGCAGCGGTGTACATGTCGGAGACAAGTATGCTTTCTTCGTCATGCTCGTCAGTGCCGGAAACGAAAAGAGTATTGGCCGTTCCCGGAAGTGCGCGCGGAGAGACACCACTTTCGGTGAATCTAAAGCGCTTGAATTTCCCGTCGTTCTCACTCCATTCCGTGACAACCTCGCCGCGATGGATTACTACATCATGGCGGAAGACTTCTCTGTCCACAGTTTCCGGGTGCTCTGACAAAAGCAGATCCGACATGATCAACACCGGTAGCTGATACTTATCGGCTAAGTGAAATGCTTCTACGGTAGATTCGTACGCATCTGGAATATCTCGCGGGCAAACAATCAGTCTTGGAAACTCACCTTGTGAAGCACCATAAACCTGATTGAGATCGGCTTGCTCGGTCTTGGTGGGAAGACCGGTGGAAGGTCCGCCTCGTTGTACTTCTACCACCACCACTGGTGCTTCCATGATGCCGGCCATGCCTACTGCTTCGGTCATCAAGGCGAAGCCGCCGCCGGCGGTGGCACACATCGAGCGCACGCCCGACAACGCCGCGCCGATAGCCATATTAATCACGGCGAGCTCATCTTCTGCTTGCTTAACGCATACTCCCGCTTGTTCGGCGTGATTGGCCATCCAATGCAGAATAGTTGATGCCGGTGTCATGGGGTAGGCAGAATAGAATTTGCATCCTGCTGCAGCCGCTGCTATGGCTATGGCTTCGTTGCCGGTGAGGAACGGTCTGCGCACCTTGGAATAATTCCATCCCGACGTTATGAACGGGGCGGTGCTTTTAGCGTATTCAAAACCTGCCCGCAGCAAGCTTATGTTGAGGTCGATTATCTTGTCGCCTTTGTGAGCGAAAGTATCTTTCAAAACGTCTTCGGCGCCTTCAACCCCGAGCTGGGTCATAAATAGCACCGCGCCTAGTGCCACTGTATTTTGCATGATGGGCAGAATTGGCCCGTGTTGTTCAACCACAGGCTTGGTGATTTCTGCCATTGGCAACGGCAGAACTTGCACATTCTTTGATTTGATCAACGTCGGATCGCACTTGAACTTATCTGAGTTAAATACAATGCATCCGCCGTCATCAACTTCCGGTGCGTGCCTTTCGATGGTGTCCTGATTAAGTGCGATCAAGGCTGTCAGCTTGTCGCCGTGGTTATAGACTTTATCTTGACCAATTCTTACTCGTAGCCAGATGTGTCCGCCACGAATAATAGATTGATAACTGTTGTAGGCATACACGTGGAGACCAAGTCGGCCCGCCGCTTTTGCCAGGGTGTCGCCGGACTTGTCCAGACCATCGCCTGCGGCTCCACCTATTCCTACCGTAACTTCGAGCATTCCGATTGTCTCCTTCGCGCCAGAGCGGGTTGCCTTCTGTCAAACCACAATTAAATGATAGTACGCCCCGTATTCCCACCTCTTTTACGCGAGGTAAAGCGAGGTTTCGCCCTTACAACCAGGACGCGGCCAGGGCGTAATTACCGGCCGCGGCTAGAATAACATAGTTACCTTGCGGCTCCGTGCGTTCTGCAAGAGTCCCTGACAACAAAAGTAACAGCAAATCTGCAGAAGCGCGTCCGTACGAAACCAGCTCAAGCTGAGGCTTGCAGAACATTTGCCGATAAGCAGTCCAGCCACGCAACGGTTCTTCTACTCACTTTCAATCAAACTAAAGATTCACAATGTTTTAGTGAAGCGGCAATCACAGCTGCTTTGAGGCCTGACTACTAGTGATGGCTTTGATCTGTATTCGTTGATGGCGGGCCGGTCATTGCATCATCGCCTTTGGTTGCATCACCAGTTGGACCTTTCATTTCGTCGTCAGCGCCCGTCGTACCAGTGGTAGATGGACCTTTCATCATATCGCCGGCATCCCCGGGTGGACCTTTCATCTCATCATGCGGGCCCGGCCCGGTCATTTCATCTTTGAGAGCGTCGCCATTGGTTGTCGAAGGTGTTGTCACCGGTGGTGCGGCCTCTTCCGGGACTCCGCGGTGAGTCGCTGAGGGCGCTTCATGGCTTGCTTCCCGGTGTTCGACCACCACGGGAGGCATCATCAGCAGGGTTCCCCACAGCAGTAAGCCCCCGCCTGCCGCTACGCAGACAAGCTTGAGCAATTTGTCAACAGTGCCGCCGGGGAGAATGACGGGCTCTTGAGCCTCCCCGTGACTACCGTGTGAATCGTGTCCGCTGCCGCCCATTGACTGTACTCCTTAGGGAATCATTACAAAGTAAACCAGCAATCCGATGACGGCAACGCTTGCGAATATCGCTAGAGCATAAGCCTGTCCGCGACCGTTCTCGGTGAACTTAAGCAGCGCGCCCAGCCCGGCAAAAACCCAACGGATACCATCTACGGCAACGCGGTCGATGAAGAATTTGTCGACCAGGGTCCACATCCATTCCCATGCTTGCAGTATTCGTTTCAGGCAGGCAAGATAAAATTCGTCAAAATACCATTTATTCAGCGAGAAGTAATAGAACGGCCCGAGCCTCTTTTCCATGGCGACATCAAGCTCGTATCCTTTGCCGAAATAACACAGGTAGGCAACGAAGATACCGATCAGACCCGCACCGGTAGATATGGCCATTCCCTGCAGGTCCACTGGCTCAGCATGAGCGTGAACAAAGTGAACGAACTGAGCAAACGGCGAGATGTAAGTAGCTTCCTTACCCGACATGGCCTTTAAGGCTGCATCCAGGAATGGAAATCCAGCTCCGATCATACCTGCGAAAATTGACGGGAACATCAATACCATCAGTGGAGATGTTATTGGATCCAGCCCCTTCTCTTCATGTACGTGGGCTGTGCCTCTGTACTTTCCGGTGAAAGTCATGAAAAACATACGGAACATATAGAATGCGGTAAGACCCGCGGTGAAGATCATCAGCCATCCGATAAGCGATCCGCCCGGTCCGTGCCAATTGAGCGCAGAGCTGATAATTTCATCTTTGGAGAAAAATCCAGCCCAGCCGGGAAAGCCTGATATCGCTAGTGTTCCCATCAGGAAGCAAAATGCAGTCCATCCGGTTTTGCTCCACAGCCCACCCATATTACGCATGTCTTGTTCGCCGTGTAAGGCGTGTATTACAGAGCCACTGCAAAGGAACAGCATTGCTTTAAAGAAAGCGTGAGTAGTCAGGTGGAAAAGTCCTGCCGTGTATCCCCCCGTTCCCAGTCCGACAAACATGTAGCCGAGTTGAGATACCGTAGACCATGCTAATGCTCGTTTGATATCAAACTGAGTGAGGGCAATGGTGGCTGCCATGAATGCGGTGAATCCACCCACCCATGCAATCACTGCCAGCCCCATTGAGTCAGTGGTGGCGTGGGCAGGATCTGTCCAGTTCAACCAGATAGGATACGCACGGGCAACCATGTAAATTCCCGCTGCAACCATAGTAGCAGCGTGGATCAACGCCGAGATTGGCGTTGGTCCTTCCATGGCGTCAGGCAGCCACACATGCAGCGGTGCCTGCGCGGACTTTGCCATGGGACCGAGGAATATCAATATAGAAATGAAGGTGAGAGTAGATTGGTTGAGAAATGACTGGCCGGGATTGCTGAATGCCCAACTGATTGCATTGGCAAGGTCTACTTGCCCTTTGGGATCGTAAAACGCCAGGATACCGGTATCGGCGTGCATGTGCCAGAAGCCATAGGTAGCCAGAAACAGGAACAAGGCACCGACAAGAAATCCAAAGTCTCCGATACGATTTACCACAAATGCTTTAAGGCAAGCATTTGCAGCACTCTGCTTGTACCACCAGAAACCGATCAAGAAGTAACTGCATACGCCAACCAGTTCCCAGAACACGAACATCTGGAACAAATTGGTCGACACCACCAGCCCGAGCATCGAACCGGTGAAGAGTGACAGATAGGCGTAAAACCGTCTGTAGCCGGGATCTTCCCGCATGTAGCCGTGGGTGTAAACCTGTACCAGTAAACTGACTAGCGTGACAACCAGCATCATCCATGTGCTGAGATTGTCAATCAGATATCCCCACTGCAGTTTGAATGTTGCTGATGTCCACCAGTCAAAATTGTATACATATGGCGCTGGATGAAGCAGCAGATCTTTAAAGATGCCAAGCGAGTGAATGAATCCGTAGAGGACAGCAGTGATGGAAACACCCATACAAAGAACTTTGGCAGGCACCTTGCCGATGCGATCACCAACGAACGCGTTGAAGAGAATGATGAAGAGCCCGGAAAGAAATGGCGCCAGGACTATCCAGTATGCGGACTGCAGCGAACCCGGAATGTCGGGCATGGGAATATCTCCGATATGCTTATTGACAAATATGTTCTGGAGTAATGCGTTCTGCAGAGAACTTTTCAAATGAACAATATACAAGCTCATGGAGAGGGTTTGGGAAGAACCGCACAACACTAACGTTCATATCGGAAAATTTTTGTGCGCGTCGGGCTTACAGACTGAATCTTCTGAAAGTTGAAATTATTTTGTGTTTCAACAATTCTTCAACCTGAACAAATACCAAACGTCTTGCTGAAAAACTATTTCGGGGAATCGGTATACTTTGCCGTTATCCTGATAAGGCTGATGCGCCTTGCAACCACTTTGAAACGGCGGGCGACGCATCAAGTTGATCGAAAACAAGAGGTCACGATTCTGTGGAAAAGACCATCCTTCCATTCTTGTTGTTCTTACCGTTGGCAGGCTCGTTCATCATCGCGCTGCTGCCGAAGGAGAATTCACAACAAATTGCACGATTGTCAGCAATAACCATCTCGATATTGCTCTGCCTGGTGTCATCCGTGGCAGCGTTCAAGTTTGACCCGGCTTTGCCCGGCATGCAATTTGAGCATTCAATGAGATGGTTTGACAAACCCATCCCAGTCGAATTCCACGTTGGTGTCGACGGTATGAGTCTTTGCCTGGTATTGCTCACGGCATTCGTGACACTAACTGCGGTGCTAGCCAGTCAGAAGATTGGTCAAACCCGGCCGAAGTTGTACTACAGCATGTTGATGCTACTTACTACATCAATCATGGGTGTGTTCGTTTCGCTCGATCTTCTTCAGTTCTTTGTATTGTTTGAACTTGAACTGGTTCCCATGTACTTCTTGATTGCGATCTGGGGCGGACCCAATAGAGACTACGCAGCTATGAAGTTCCTGCTGTACACGTTTTTCGGCGGTGCATTAATGCTGGCGGGAATACTGGTACTGGGCCTGCAGTTGTCGCAGACCGGAGTTGAGCCGCACACTTTCAACATGATCGAATTGGCAAAGCAAACCCCGTTGCTAATGAAGGATTGGCAAAAGCTGGCTTGCCTCCTGTTTTCTCTGGCGTTTCTGATTAAGCTGCCGTCATTCCCGTTCCACACGTGGTTGCCGGACGCTCACGTTGAGGCTCCGACCCCTGTTTCAATGATCTTGGCGGCGCTGCTGCTCAAAATGGGTTCATATGGACTTGTTCGAATTTCACTATCGTTTTTTCCAAACATCATCGCCGAGTGGGGCCCTCTTTTGATCTTGCTAGGGGCTTTCAACGTGGTATGGGCGGCAATTGCGTGTCTGGTTCAAGTTGACATGAAGCGCATCATTGCGTTTTCATCGGTGAGCCACATGGGTTTTGTAACCATGGGGGTCGGTGCGCTATCGGCAGCCGCTCTTAATGGTGCGATATTTCAAATGGTGGCGCACGGAGTGATTTCGGCAGCCCTGTTCTTTCTGGTGGGAACGGTCTATGACCGAGTTCACACCCGTGATCTCAATGAAATCGGCGGCGGGCTTGCCAAAGAGATGCCGTATAGCTTCTATTTCTGGCTACTGGCTGCGATGGCAAACCTCGGATTACCAGGATTGGCCGGATTTGTCGCTGAAGCTGGAGTCTTTTACGGCACGATTGTGTCGCCGATGGCAACGACCAGCTCAGATCCGACTATGGTCCGATTTGCTCTGGTGCTGGCAGCTACGGGAGTTATTCTTACGGCAGGTTACATGCTTAATTTGCTAAGGCGATTATTCTACGGAGCTGAGCAAACGAAGTGGGCCGGTCACCTCTGGGATTTGAACAAAACGGAGAAATTCGTTGCAGCGACGCTCAGCGTAGCCATTGTGATTCTCGGTGTCTACCCGCTGTGCTTATCGCGAGCCTTTCAACCGTTTGCCGATAATTTGACCAAGGTTATCGCTGAGCGAATTCCCGAAAGCACACCTGTGGTTCAGTAGCTGCTGCCTGTTTTGCAAAGTTATTCCTCTTCGCGAGAACGGGCGGAGCACGAGGCACTAAAAACGTCAGGCGGGATGGTGACATTCCGCCTGTTCCACAAACTGTTTGCTGATAATCTGACCACCGTTATCTTGCGTGAGTCAAAGCATCCACCCGAGATTTGTTTTTTGCCAAAAAAATATCATCCTTGAGCTAATTGCGAATTCAGACAATGTGTCATGTCACGATAAGTTTATGCAGCAGATAATGGTTCGCACCTTGGCTCTTTTCGCCGATTAGATATAGTGCAACTGCAGACAGCTGCGGTTTTGAAGTGGTATAAACGTGCGGTCGTTTAAGGTGCCCGGGAGCAGCTGAATGCTTGACAGCGATATTGCCGCAGTGATCTTCGACATGGATGGGGTGATTGTCGACTCTGAGCCACTCCATCTGCGTGCATGGCAGCTGGTGCTTAGTAATTATCAAATCAATTATGCTGCCGAGGATCATCAGCATTTTCTCGGTCGAAAGGACTTGTTTATGGCTGATCAGTTGACGCAACGGTTCAGTCTTTCGTTATCGCCGGACCAATTGGTTCATGCTAAGGAATCAATTTATCTCAATCTAATTCAAGAACACGCCATGCCCAGACCAGGGTTGATGAAGATACTCAATGAAGCTCGATCCTGTAATATGCCGTGTGGGCTCGCTTCTTCGGCTACCATTCCCACCATCGAACTGACCATTTCGGTGCTTGGATTGGAGAGCTATTTTCAATCGCTCACTTCCGGAGATGAGGTCGAACATGGAAAACCGGCGCCCGATATATTTTTGTTAGCAGCAAAACGCCTCGGCGCGCAACCCGAACACTGCGTAGTTATTGAAGATACCCTCAATGGCATTCGTGCTGCAAAAAATGCGGGCATGGTTTGCTTCGCTATTCCCTGCGATGCAACCAGGCACCAGGATCACTCACTAGCCGATCGTCGCTTAAATAGTCTCGATGAAATCTGCCTCACTCGACAATGAGACTATTGCGTATTCGTTCGACACGCGGATAATTGCGGCTGTTTATGTTTCTCCTGCCACGAAAAATCATGTGTTGTTCTTGCCGAATGATTTAGTATGTCCCGGTTACAGCTCAGAGCTCTGCCCCGGCTCAGTATCAGTGATTTCCGAGCCTCTCTCATTGTTGAGAAACTGCTCTGTGAATTCCATGAGACGTTCAATCTCTGTTCTCACACATGAATAAGCGTTGTCGATTTCTTCGTTCCATTCAAGACGAGTCGCGATGTCTTCCAGTTCGCCACACCGGTCGCGCAGCGGCTTGGCAACAATGACTCCGCAGGCTCCTCTCAATCCGTGCATGAGAGCCTTCACTTCCGGCGCTTGACGCAAAAGCATCGCTTCTCCAATTGAATGGCGGCGTACCGACATGTCTTTAATGAATAACTGCAGCAGTTGCTTGAGCTTGTCTGTGCCATAACGCCTCGTCGCTTCTTCTAAATCGATGGGAGAATTTGGCAATTTATGCACAGTGCTTCGATCAGGATTTTCCTCTTCCACGGCAATATCCGTTACGGCGAAGGATTGTTAGCAGGAGGTGTGGTAGTGGTACCCGGGGGAGATTGGAGATCAGCAGGGAGGATATCGGTTCCGGTTTTCATTTTTGTAAGAACTTTTCCGCTGAGTGCCTGTTTTACGCTATTGCTGATGCTGTTCACTAACTCAGCGGCGGTGTTTGCATCATAATATTTTCCGCCCGATACTCGCGCGATGCAGCCCAATTGTTCTTTCGCGTCTTTGTCTCTCTTCAATCCCAGCCCCACTATGTCTACCTTAATTTTGACACCTAGCTGGGCCAGTCTATCGATGTAAGCGCAGGGGTCGCCACCACAAGTTTCTGCTCCGTCAGAAATCAAAATTATTGTCTTAGGACCATTGCAATATCGCAAATCATTTTCCGCTTGTGTCAGAGCATACGTCAGAGG
>JAKFUT010000175.1 GCA_021732565.1 Candidatus Obscuribacterales bacterium | reverse complement strand
TGATGATTAATGCCACCACAAGCAACTTTACCGTCGGCCCGAATGCAAAGATAGCTAAGCTTCCTTCTCGATCTGGTCTCATCCAAATCCTTAGCACTACCTCATCCATGCCCACTGGAGAAGCACATTCCTGCATAAAGGTGGCGCCACTCCAAGCCTCGATTGTTAGCAGCAACCGTTACTTGGTAAGTACTGGCGTCTTCTCGGGTGGTACCGTAGACGTTCCACCCAATGCAATAAATGGGGATACTTCCAGCAATGTTCAGTACAGCACCACTGGCAATACACTCTTTCTGTCGCACACTTCAAAAGATCCGAAGTTCACCTCGAAGGCAGCATACCAAAACACTGCGGACATCCAAACACTGGTGAACACGGACTTTTCATCCGCGCTGCATCCGCGGCAATCTGCCTCTCAGACCTCTGTTTCCTTATTCTTAAATAGGTCCCGCTCACAGGGACTCATCGATTACACCAAGTTCGATACGGTTGAGCGTCTCTTTCCTTCAGGAAAATAATTCTGGAATCACATTCTCAATTTTGCCGCACAACCTGCTGGTGTTCTAGACCAGATCTTGCTTAGATCACAAGGCGGTTGCTGTGTTCCGATGATCGAGACGTTCATTATTGCAAACTCCAAACAGATGTTCATTTTTTCTTGAGAACAGCCAACCGATTCTTCCACCAATCCGGACTATTCCATTTCGAGCAGTCCAAGAGTGAAGGCTCCATACAACTTATCTCAGGGCAATCTTGCAATGCCAGCCCCAGCTCGCAAACTTCATCGTCAAAACGTGACTCCAGATCATAGACATAACCAAGGTGCCCATGCAAACATGCTCTCTGCAAAGGCTGGTAATCGGAACGATGGACTTCGCTCTTCAACAACATTTTGACAGCATCGCAATTACCACCCCTGGCGGCCTGATCCGCGACAGTCAGCAAGTAAAAGAAGCGTGAACTACTAGTCATGTCGAGTCTCGGGTTAGCCATCAGTGCGAGCAGCTTGTTCATTAGCGCATCTGCTTTTCTATCTTTCTCTGAGGTCATAAGGTCAAATAGCCATAGTTCGTCAACAAGTACATAAACACTCGCTGTACCATAGAGCTTTTCGTCAAGCTCGATTAGTGAAGCAAATTCATGCTTGGCCACATCATGTTGGCCTGGCTGTTTGCTCAGATAAATCGCCCGAGCAAACTGCAATTGCCGCAACCGTCTCGGGTCCGCATAAGCAGCCCTGGAAAGGAGCTTGTTGTAAATCGCGTTCGCCTCGGTGGGACCGTTCTTGCAACAAAAGAAACTAAACACGAGGGCGTCACTCCAAACCGTATTTCCGTCATGGAGGAAGTCTTCATCGCGCTCCAGCGCTTGAAAGATTTCATTCAGCACGACTCGGACTTGTGCGAAATAGCCATCTTGCTCAGGTCCGTGACCTGACGACCCACCCAGGTAATCGTAAGAGCGAGCTTCCAGCAACATAGCCCAAACAAGTTTTTTTGTAGCAGCCTTTGCGTGCTGTGTGACCTCAATATAATGCCGACACAATTCAATGCAATGTCCATACTGACCGTCTATGTAAGCTGCTTCACACTGTCGCCGATAAGTTCCCTCGCCGATAGAACTGGAGACCTTGGTATCGCTTTCCAGCCACTGTCTCCTATTTGCTGTGGGGGATGAATCGGCAGTTTTGGAATGGTACCATTCCAACGGCGAAGGGAGAAGAACGATACCAATTGTGAGAAGTGATATAAAAAAGATAACGGGTCCCTGAGCGAATCGGATAGATGCTGTTTCCTTTCCTTTCTCCACAGGTTTTGTTGGCAGGTCATCACCAGCACCAGCAGCAACAAGCCTAAAGTCGCATAACAACTGCTCCATCGATTGATATCTTTCCTCTGGATTCTTCTGCATGCATCGTTCTACAATTCCAGTTAATCCTTCTGGAATAGGTTCCTGACTCAGAAGTCTCAAAGGTTTTGGCCGTTGAGTTACATGACTGTGCATTAGTCCGAAAAAGTTCGCCGCGATGAATGGGGGTTCACCACTAATGCATTCATAGAGCAGGCAGCCAAGGGCGTATATGTCGGATCGGCAATCAACCTTTCGAGCGCCAAATTGTTCGGGGCTCATGTAAAAGGGACTCCCTATCATGCTCCCGGATTGCGTAATATGCGAACTCTTGTGTATTGACATGAGCTTGGCGATTCCGAAATCGAGGACCTTTGCGTCAATCTCCTCGGGATAATTGAGTAGCATGATGTTGTTTGGTTTGAGATCGCGGTGGATTATATCTTCTGCGTGTACAGCCATCATCGCTTGGCAAATTTGTATAGCCATAGTCAGGCATTTTGCTGATCCCAGTTGGCCCTCATTGTCGAGTACCTCGCGAAGAGTCTGTCCTTCAAGATACTCCGTAACAATGTAATGGATTTTAGTTCTTTCGCAAATTCCGAGTTGATATAGATTGAGGAGGTGGGGATGAGAAAGTTTGGAAAGAATTTTCCCTTCAAGCCGAAAGCGGGATGCAACATCCTCATCCAACACCTCGCCTGGTGACCTCTTAAGAATCTTAATCGCAACCGATCTGTCCAGAGTGGGATCGAAAGCCTTATATACGCTCCCCATCCCGCCCTCTCCCAATAAGAGAGTGATTTGGTAGCGCTCATCAATTATGCTTCCGCAAGGTAGCTCCACGGTCAAGTTAGCACCCTCCGCACTCATTATTCCCGGGGAACCGGGACTTTCACAGCCCATGGGGCGAGTTGGACCACAGATAGAATTCTCTATAACTGTTCCTCTACTAGTGGGCATATAATCCACAAGACGCCATGTAGGAATGGAGCAGAGTTGCAGTGCTAGATCCGCAGCACGATCTTAAGGTTTCACAGACGACTATCGTTTCATTGAATAACGGTGACATAGTCGACTCTCGATTTGTAATCGAGAAGGAAATAGGGAAAGGCGGCATGGGTGTGGTCTATCGCGCTCACGATTCGCTGCTCAACAAGACCGTAGCACTGAAAGTGATGCAGCTTCGACAGACCATTGACCCGCAAGTGGCCGAAAGATTTACTCTTGAGGCTAGAATCACCACCGAGTTGTCGCACCCAAATGTGGTTACGGTGAGAGGATTTGGGATTGATGAAGCGGGCCGTCCGTATCTCGTAATGAATTATCTGAATGGAGTTCCACTGGATGAGTGGATCAAGAATAAGTCTACGCGTGACTACGGACAAGTGCTTCTCGATCTGGCCACCCAAATCGCGTCTGGAATGACACACGCTCACGGTCAACGGATAATTCATCGCGATCTGAAAGCGAGCAACATATTTATCACTGAAGAGAACCCCGGAGACTATCAGCCCAAAATTCTCGATTTCGGTATCGCCAAAATGCTGAATGAAGAAAGTGGCCTGACCTGTACCGGACAAATAGTCGGAACACCGCATTACATGAGTCCTGAGCAAGCGTCCGGTCATCAAGCTGATGAGCGATCCGATATTTACTCTTTTGGATGTTTGATCTATGAAATGTTCGTCGGCCATCCACCATTTCGTGGCGACAACATGATGGCAGTGCTTTCACAACATCTGCATTCGGTGCCTCTGCAATCGTATGTGCCTGCATATATATGGCCCCTTGTTGAACGATGCCTGGCCAAGGATCCTAAGAACAGGTATCAATCATTTGATCAGATTTCTGCAGACTTGGCAGACGTTCGGCAAGGAAAAACTCTCAAGCAAAATTGGCTCAACCGATCCCCGGAGCATGCCAAAAAGGCAAGTATGCAATATGCGGTACTTGCAGGAATTGCAGGCATTTTTGCTTTCCTTGTTATCTTTGCGCTCATGGTGACGCTCAGCCAAACCCATGCCCGGTCATCTAGAACACCCGTTTCTGCAACGACAACCACGCAGATTCAGACGGGGGTTACAAATAAAGGCTCAGGAAATCTCGGCGAAGGAAGGCAGTTCTTTGGTAGTAGCAGTCCAGATGACCTTCAGCCGGGCAAAATCCCACCCCACGAGATCAGACCTCTGACTGATCTCGGCGACGCCTATCGTGAAGCCGACAGTTTCGACGAAGCGTCACGGCGTCATTTTATGAATGGCGAATTCGATCAGGCGATCATGATGCTGGAATTCCAGACCAAGACTTACAAGGAAGGCGGGCGCCACTATGGCGATCCTGATATCGAGACAGTTTACCTGGCAATGGCTTATATGCATCTTGGTGAGTGTTATGTGCGGAAAGTTCAACCAGAGCTTGCTTTGGAGAGCTACAAAAATTCGCTGCGCCTTTATGCCACGGTAGGTGCTCAGCACCGGACGATGTACGCTCAAGCAGTCTCTGGCTACATTGGCTTACTGAATAGTATGGGTAAAGTCGATGAGGCAGGAAAGATCCAAGAAGAGTTCCAAAAAACCGGATTGGTGCCATAGACCAGGTGTTAAAGATCAGGCGGGTTTGCGGAACCACAACTAAGGACTCTTTGCAAATCGCCGATTCCACCCGTCGCTGTAGGCGACAAAACCACCTTCTCGATAGTGCCGTATTGAGTCCACCTGATAAATCGATGCTGCCAGGTCTCCCCTGTCGAGATGAGAAAAGAAGCCCGCTTTGATGATTTCGTGGAGAGCAACTCCGTGGGCCGATCCTTTTGCGGGATTGGACTCTAAGACAGTTTTTCCACCCAACAACGGAATAGAAGAGGGAACCTTTACCAGTTCCGCGGCACGGTCATAGGCAAGGGCACCGTGATAGCCGTCCTGTGTAATCGACACTCGCAAAACCTGATGCCGAATAACATCGGCACCTTTAGCCGACTCAACTTCTGGATTCATATCACCCGTGGTCAACTATTAGCAGAACCCGAACAATAATTGAATAGCCGGGCAACTAACGCACTGTGCGCTCGATTTCGGTCAGTATTTTGTTGAAGTCTTCTCTGGTCACCGCCCAAAGGCGAGACGGTTTGTAGATCAGATCAGATTCGGTCTCTATTATCTTCTTCAACCGCTCGTCGACTTTAAGCCTTCGGGCATCTTCCAGCAATGTCTTCAACTGGGCACGTCCGGAATCAACATCTCCGTCGCGAAAACACTTTATGGCCATCGCTGCTCTCAGAGTCATGATAACGTGGTCTATGAGAGGACCGGCTTCGACCGGCTCCATCTTCTGGCTCTTGCCATTAAGGCGCAACGCTGCTACATCCCCCGTTCGACTGCCTACCCTGAGTTCCCAGCTCATGTCCTTTGGATCGGAAGGAGAGAACACGAGCTCAGTGCTCAAGACTGAGACAAATGGAGATCTGTCTTTGGCTAGTTCTTCCTTAGCTTTCACACTGGTGCCTTTCCACACCATCATCAGTTCGAAAGCGGTATCAATGTCTCCACTAGCGGCTGTTGCAAGTTTCGGAAGATCGCTTATATACTCTTTTACCGCTGCGGCTCCCGTTTTCAATTCCTTTCGCGGGTCAACTGCATTTTCCGGATTGTTACGGACTTCTTGCTTCCGTTCGCCCGGCAGAGGTTTCTCTGCGTTGAATTTGCCGCTATTGCAATGAATCGACGGAACATTGCTCATCGGAGGAATGAACTCTTGCCGACCCTGATGCAGACCATACCAGTCCGGCGAACCGGAGAACTCATGGCGATCGTTGGCTTTCGCAGTCGGTTTGGAGCCGTCATCAGGACTTTGTTCATCGCGGGAAGATAGCAGCCGCGCACGAGAATTCGCGATGTTGCAGTTCGGTGCCTCGTCACCGCGAGGCTGCACTGGTGGTAGAACAAAGTCTTGAAAAGCTGAATAATCTACCATTGGTGTTGCAAGATATCCTTGCTCGTCGCGAATAAGCAACCCGTTTTCGTACATAGCACATCTCCTTGAATTGCATGGGGTGACTTGTTAGCCCATGCAACGAAGATAACCGCGTTAGGTATCCCATAGGTAGCAGCACCAAGTTTGTTTTCATCCAAAACTTCATTCTCTTCCGCGCTTGCGTATGCAGCAACCATGCAGCGGCCGTGCGCGGACTTACGTCATTTTGGCTCAAATAACCAGCTTCACACGTGCACAAAAACCTGGACGCGCTTTAATTGAATTAGTGCGGTCCGTCGCGCTCTTCGCGCTCTATTCGCTCCAACCAAAAACTACGCGAGCGATGGCTACCCTCGGCAACGGCATCGAGCTTGCTAATCCAGTGCACTCTTTCTGCTTCATTCTTTTCGCTCCTGGCGCAGCACACCAACCATGCTGCAGCATATGCCGCCAGGTCGTCTGACCCTCCTACGGCAGGCTCATACATTTTCTTCAAATGGTCGCAGCCCTGCCGCCGCTGTCCCGCGAAAATGAGCGCAACACCTTGTGTGAGGTTGGCTCGAACAACAGTATCAGCCTCCGGCGGCATTCGGAAATCAGCTAAAAGCTGAAGCAGCTCGTTTCCCACCTCAATGCTTCGTTTGTAATGCTTTGCCTTAAGTTCAAGATGTTGCAGCCTCATCATTTCGGAGAAATTCCCCACCAACAATCTACCAATGTTCTTCTGGTAGAGTTCGCACAACTCCATCTGGGTCGCAGCTGCGCCGGAAAGATTGTCGGAATGTTCTTCAATGCAGTTTTTTCGGCGCAACAGTCTTATTCTTAGCGCAGGATTGTCTACTTTATTTTCCGTTATGAGTCGCTCAGCTTTTTCTAATGCAACGTGTGCGCTCTTATAGTCATCAATAGACATAAGGCTCGTGCATAGAAAAACGTATTCGTTCGCCCTCCATTCCGGGCTTAGCCCGACGGTTTCAGCCAGTTGGAGAGCGTGCTCAAACATTTTAATTGCATTTGCATATTCGCGTTGTCTAAAGAACTTGACGCCCTGCGTGCTGCTCAAGTGGCAAAGTGCTTCGGAATCGTTCTGCGTTCTGCCCAGCACCGTGACTGGTGCCGCACCAGCAGATATAAGCACAAGCAGCAAACAAAAAAATGTTTTTGCCAGCCGATTCGGTCTACTGTTCATCATCATCAATATTCACGCCTGAAGCAGAGTTCTTCTCGGTGGCCTCAAGGCGCAGCCGATAACCGCAATTCCGTGCACTCTCAATAAGCCAGGGAAGCTTCGTGCGTTGCCTTATTCTCATGATACAGCTCTTCAATGCCTGTGCCGTTGCATCAGAATCGGACGCCCACACCTGATTCAGAAGTTCCGTCGTACTGTGGTACTGTTCCGGATAGCGACTTAGATACTCTATTACCGCGAATTCCCGTGGCTGCAACACGGTCTTTTCACCTTGAATGGTAATGCTGTAATTCTTGCGATCTAGAATCAAATTACTGCCTACAGTCGCTTCCGATGTTAGACCGAATGGACGGCGCAAAAGCGCACGCACCCTAGCTGCAAGTTCGCGCAGTTGAAATGGTTTAGTCACATAATCATCTGCTCCTGCATCCAACCCGGTCTCCTTGTGGTCAATAGAACTTTCGCCTGTCAACATTAGAATTGGAGTAGTGCCCGCCTGCCTGCGATAGTCTCTGCAAATCTCCACGCCTGATTTGCGGGGCAACTTCCAATCAAGTATTACAATGTCGTACTGATAAAGCCTGAGCATATCTGAAGCCTCAATGCCGTCTTCTGCAAGTTCCGCTGTATGATGCTCAGAATGAAGCCAATCGATTAACGTCTGTGAGATGACAGGGTCGTCTTCGACAACCAGAAATTTCGCCATCCGCCCCCCGCTTTTCCCGCCGACAATCAAACTACCAGTAAAATATACCCGATCGAGAACTCACCCAATATTTGACCCGAAGATGAAACTGCGACACCAAACTCTGCTTTTGATCGGTCTGCCCTTAACCTTTGAGCTTCTATTTGTAGGAGTTTTGGTTACGACAGGCGGAGAGGTGGAAGAAGCAGCCTCAAAGGAGTCCCACGCAAAAACCGTGCTCACTGAATGTGATGCACTTAGAGTCAGGCTTTTTGCCAGGAGCATGTCTCTCACCTCGCTAAAACTGAGTCAATCAAAAGAGCTCGATTCCGCGATGGAGACGGCCAGCGCAAAAACCCAACAGCGATTCAAAGCGCTGCGCACTTTGGTTCGCTCTGACGGGAAAGGCAAAGAGGCGGTTGAATCGTACTTAACAACGCTACAACATTTGAATGAGATTATCGATGAGGGTCAGAAAACGTACATTGACGGTGTGTTTACCGGTGCATTTGCTAACTTTCTGAATGAGCAAGAGCTGTTTGAGGAGCTGGCAGTCTATACAAAACGTGTCACTGCGGATGTTGAAAGAATCAACACAATTTATTCCCCGATCGTTTCCGAATTTAGACCTGAAGCTGCTCGAAACCGCACGCGCTTGCGATCGCTTATTTCAGCCGGCGTCATCGCTAATATTTTGCTCTCGTTGGCGCTGGCCCTCTACTTCGAAAAAAACACCGTTTCTCGCCTTGAAACTCTGATGCGTAAATTGAAGGATTTTTCCATCGGCAAGAACGACATACCACCCATTCAGGGAAACGATGAAATCGCGGAATTGGATACTGCGTTCAGACAAATGGCATTGGAACGAGCGCAAGCAGATGAGTTAAAGAAGGCGGTTCAAGCCATGGTCAGTCACGACTTGCGTAGCCCGCTTACATCAATATTGCTTCGCCTGCAACTTTGTCAAAACGGTGTGTACGGGGAAGTCCACCCCCCAATGCAGAAAACGTTCGAAACAATTGAATCGGAAATTCAAAGACTTGTTCGGCTTACAAATGATCTGCTTGATATCGAACGCCTCGAAAGCGGTAAGCTTGATATGCAGCCTGAACTTTGCGATGCAGAGAGTATGATTTTTGAAGCCGTGCAAGCGATATCCGTGCTCGCCGAGACCAAGCAGATCGCGATCGAGGTTGAGAATGTGGACACGCCGCTGGAGCTGCATTGTGATCGCAGGCGCATCATTCAGGTTCTAATCAACTTTTTGTCGAATGCCATCAAGTTCTCGCCGAGGGGAAGAAAAATAATGGTGGCAGTGAAGCGAATAGTCAGTGGCAGCGTTGACAGCACCGGAGTTGATGCCAGTGTTGCTGGTATTGCCGGTGCCGCCGATTGCACTACCACTCCTGGTGGCAGTGCAGCCGGGCAGCAGGCGGACGGCGATGTTACCAGACCCGGCTGTCGCGAAGTGGCTGTTCGATTCGAGGTAATCGATCAGGGCCCCGGTTTATCACCTGAAGAGCGCGGGCGCGTATTCGACAAGTTTGTGCAACTCTCTCAAAATGAGGCCGTGAAAGGCACTGGAACCGGACTGGGGCTTGCAATTTGCAAACAGCTGATCGAATTACACAGCGGAGTTATTGGGGTGGACTGTCCTTCAACGGGCGGCTCCCGCTTTTGGTTTGAGCTTCCGGGCTGAACACGCCAGTGCCAAGGAAGTATCCCAACGGTGCAAAATTCGCGGTGTTGATCACATCTTACGCAGAATCATCATATACAGTACCGTTAGGAAACTGAATATGATGCGAGTTATGTTTTAGCGAAGCCGCATGTTTAGCTGCTGCCAGCTGTTCGCTGAAGGAGTTATTTCCGGGGTATGATCGTTGACTTCAACTTTCCGAGTCTGTCGCTTATTGTCAACCCCTCACGCATTAGAGAAGTCTCTGATGTTTTTTGCGATTTTTCGAAACATTTTTTGCTGGATGAGCATCTTTCGGTGGTGATTGTATGAGGATACCGTTATGTCTAGACTTCTTACTAGCCTCTTAATGGCATTGGGGGTGGTGACCTCCTGTTCGAGTGCGGCGCTCGCTCAGAACTATCAAAATTGGGAAACACAACAACAGAATCAAATTAATCAAGCTGTCTCTAACGGTTATCTGACCCCACAAGAAGCGGCCAGACTCCAGTCGAAGGAATTACAAATTCAGACCCGCCAACAGCAATATCTCAGCCAAAATGGTGGCGTTCTGACGGCCGGTGAAAACAATGGGCTGCGCAATGACCTGCAAGGAGTTGAACGGCGACTACGCAAAGATATTAACCGCGGACAGTCTCCGTATATTCCGGGAATGAATGGAACTCCCTATTTGAATGGCGCGGCCTATGTGAATGGCTCGCCCTATGGAAATGG
>JAKFUT010000194.1 GCA_021732565.1 Candidatus Obscuribacterales bacterium | reverse complement strand
CATGATGTTGCGCCCCAAGGCAGCTAGCCGCTCGTTGGCATCTTTAGTGAACTTGCCGGTGGGCTGAGCCGTCACGTATTTACGATAGTGCTCAACGGCTTTCTGTCCTTCACCAAAGTGCTCATCGAGTCTGGCGATGAGATACCAGTCGTCGACTTCTTCCTTCGGAGCTACTTCAACAGCTTTCAAGTAAGAAGCGCGCGCATCAGCGAAAGCATCCAACTGCTGGTAAGCAGCGGCCAGGTTAGCCCAAACTTTTCCATTGTCGGGAATGAGCAAGATCGCCTTTTTGTACAAATCAATTGCACCTTGATTGTCACCGGCGAGTTGTTTTTTGACAGCCTCATCAACCAGTGGTCCGCCCTTAAGCGCCGTGGCATTCTTTACGGCCTGATTGAGTTCAGTGATTAATTTCTTGTCTGGTTTGATCGACTTCTCCGCCACGCCGATGGCATTCACATACCATTGAAGCGCCAGATCTATATCCCCCTTCTGTTGGAACAAACTGCCCAGCGCAGAAGGATAGGCAGGATCTTTACCGTTCATGGTAATTGCCTTCTGGTACTGCGTCACAGCTTCATCCCATTTCTTCTCTTGCTGCAGTCGCACGCCAGCCTGGTATGCATCTTCGGCGCCCTTGAGGGTGGCAATTTCTTGCTCCGACTTGAGCTTCATCGTATCGGTAATGTCCTTGCGCAGAGCATCAACTCGAGCCTTGGCATCAGTGGCAAATTTTCCGCCGCGGGCTTCAGTGAGATACTTGTTATAGGTCTCGAGTGCATCGGGGCCCTTCCCGTAGTGCTCCTGAATATTGCCTATCAACCAGAGATTATCAATTTGGTTCTTGGGGTCCTTCTGCACGAGCTGTTCAAATATTTTCTGCGCTTCTGGATATTGCTGGCGGGCAAAATATGCGGCAGCTAAGTTGTACAAGAGTTTGTTGTTTTCGGGGACGAAAATCAGAGCATTCTGGTAAAGAGCTATGGCTCCGGCGTAATCCTTCTCGGTCTGTTTCTTCATGCCCTGTTCAATGATTGGATCTGCCTTGTCTTGCAGCGCCCGCGCCAGTGCCGACTGGTAGTCTTTGTTTTTCGGATCGAGCTGAATTGATTGCTTGTATGACTGAATCGCTTGATCAAGCTGCTTCATCGCCTGATATGTTGCACCTACGTTAAACGCCAGCGCAGCATCCTTGGGATCGGCATTCTGTAGTTGCCGATACTTTGCCAGAGCGTCCTCGAACTTGCCGACTTTGAATGCCTGCGCCGCAGCTTCGGTGGTTTCCTTAAGGGCTTTGGCGGTCTGTGCTTCCTTACAAGCTTTCAACCCCTGTTGAGCAGCGGGATTTGCAGGTTCGCCCGCCAGCGCATTCTGGTAAAACTGAATAGCTGAAGGATAGTCTTCCTTCTGCTGAAAAGCCGAACCAAGGTTGACCAGTGTGGTTATGTTACGAGGATCTCTGGCCAAAGCAAGCTTGTACTCAGAAATTGCCTGGTCGTACAACTTGCGCGACTGCAAATCAACGCCGGCGTTGATATGGCGGTCTCGCTCAAATTCGCCTTTGGCCTTTCCAAGTGTCCCGATGAGTTGAGAAGCAATCTGATTCTTTGGATCGAATACTAGAGCCTGGCGATATTCAGCTTCTGCTTGTCCAAAATCACCTAGAAATTTATACGCTTCACCAAGACCAATATGGTTGGGCGCAGAAGTGGGATCTTTACGCACCGCTTCTTCCCAAACAGCCTGGTTGGCCAACAAGGTGTCTCTATTGGTGCGGTCCAGGTTGATGGCTTCACGGTAGGCAGCGACGGCATCGGGATAGCTCTGCTTGGCCTGGTAAGCTTGCCCCAGCCCGGTAAAGCCTTCAACTCTGCTATCAACATCAAGATCCTTTGACTGCGTGGCAACTTTGAATTGCTCAATGGCTTTATCAACTTGATCCTTCACTCTATAGAGTTTGCCAAGCTCTATGCGCAGTTTGGGATCATCCTTTATCTTAAGCGCTTCTGAAAACTCGACTATGGCACCTTCAACTTCACCGGCCTTTCTAGCATCTCGGCCAAGGTCGACTCTGTCTTGAAACTTTCGCGGATTCTTGCCAAGGTTTTGGATGGTAACTTCAAGGTTCTGGGCACCAGTGGCATCGCCCGGCTTGTAGAACAAGGAGCGGTGAAAATTTATGATGGCACCCTGCGGATTGTTCTGCATCGAAATGCCGTAATTGTTGTACGCAATGGCGAGATTTTCCCGGGCCAATGAATACGTGGAGTCAATCTTCAGCGCCTCTTCGAATTTTTTGACGGCAGCAGCAAAGTTATTCTGCTTGAGGAAGTTGACCCCATCATTATTCAGGCGAATTACCTGATCGTTGGTCGCGGCAGCAGCAACGCAGTATCCGTACTGCCCGACTCCCAGGCACAACGATAGTAGCAACAGAGTACTTATACCTCGGGCGGTATAGCCAGAGCGATTATTGTGGAACTGTCCCATGCTAGTTCGGATTCCCCTTGGCACGTTAGTAAGCAGAACTCTCTCAGGTAGATTGTAATAAGACATGGGTTGTCATAACTACAGGCTTTGCCCCGGATCAGAAAACTATAAAGCATTGTTTCATCCCGGGAGTAATCCGAATGAAAACCGGCTTCGCTTGTAAACACAAAAGAAGCGGGAAGACTTTGGATGTTCCAGCGCATATCGTTCTATGACAAGGGTTTCAAATCGGGAGAGAAAACTGAGCATTGGCAAAGGTTGTTGACTCGGTGTGGACGGTCCAGATGACAACAGAAATTACGTCGCGCTTTCTGGAATTCCCAAAATGGCAACCACCCGGGCCGTCAAGAACCCCGTCGAAAACCCGAATTGTCCCAATGCCCGGGCGGAGAATATCCTGCTGGCTCTTGAACCGGAGAGAAGCGGATCGCCGGCTTATTATCAGGAAGCCAAGCCAGGCAAAAGCGACAGTCCACAGAACTTTCGCACGCCGTGGTATCGACGGGATTAGTGATCCTCAACTCCGTCGACGACAACGAGGCGGAAATGTACGGGACCGAAGCTTTCATAGACAGGTACTGTAAATCGAAATGTTGTGCGTCTCTGGCAGCTGGTGAACCGATATCGTTAACCGATATCGTTGCGCGATGTGGGGCAGACTCAATATCGCTTAGGCGCCAAGAAAAAGAGAGCGACTCTATTGGAGTCGCTCTCTCATTTCGATGCCTAAAACCAGTTACCCTTGGCAACTACACTTCGGGTTCTATCAGTCCATAGTTGCCGTCGCGTCGGTGATATACGGTATTTACCTGTTGGGTTTCGGAATTAATGAACATGAAGAAGTCGTGGCCAAGCAAATCCATATGGCTGGCGGCCTCTTCGGGCTTCATGGGCTTCAGCGGGAAACGCTTGGACCGCACAATTTTTGGCTTGACCTCCTCGAAATTGATTACGCGGGCGTCGATTGCAAATTCTTCCTCTTCCTCGGTCAGCACCGGGCGGGCGCCCAATTCTCCCTTATGATTCTTGGTCGCTCGCTGCCAATAACGCGTTTTATACTTGCGTAACTGGCGCTCAATTTTGTCGGCAACCAGATCAATGGAGGCATACATGTTTTCCGTGGATTCCTCGCCTCGAATGACTGTACCGTTTACCTTGAGCGTCACCTCCGCCGTCTGATTGTTTGCTATAGACGGATTTTTCGCCACGCTCAGCAATGCAGTTGCATCAAGGGGTTGATCAAAATGCTTTTGCGCTCGCTTCAGTTTCTCAAGGAGATAATCCTTGAGAGCTGGCGTTAGATCTATGTTTCGCCCGGTTACAGTAACGTGCATGAATGTACCTCCGCATGCCTTCCCTGGAACACTTCCGGAAGATAGGACCGTATTTGAGATTCACGCTGTGCATCAAATCTCATTCTATTCAAAGGGCTGAAAAGAACACCGATACGTGAAAGCGCCGACAACAACGCAGGTTCCTCAGGGTGCCGTTCAAAAGATAGCACTTTTACCCTGCTTGCATTTCTAAAATTAATACTGAAGATATGCAAGAGGCCAAACGCCTTACCTTCCCGACGACCGTTTTGGTTTCGCCTGAATTCAAGAAGCAGGGTCCGCGTTCCGCCGCGAACACCCTGTATTTTTAGCTGCACTGTGGAGGAAACCACTAAGAGAGAAAGCTCCGTGTTGCCGGTATCAGCTATTTGAACCCGATTCCAGTTAATGAAAAATGTACCCGACCCGACAATCTTTTAACTACACCTGCAAACGAAAATGATTGGAATTTCTATCGCAGAGCAGAGGATGTCTGGAGCACCATCTGTGAGACGTCCAGGTAGTTAAGCGGTTTGGAGTTATTGGCTCTTATGGGCACAACCTCTGCTTGAGCCGAAGGCACCAGCCATCGGTCCATTCGGAGCTTCCCTTTACTTCCATGTTCGATCACATTGCGCTTGTGGTCAAACTCGACCACCGCTGCCAATAACTGCACGGCTTCTTCCGAAAATATCGGCGCGTCCAAAATCGATTCAATGGAACACATGTCCGTCATATCAGCCACTAGCCCCAGACCGACAAGAATGCCATACGCCTCCACCGGTCCGGCTTCTTTACATTCCACCGGCGTTGGGAGTTTTCGCAATGCAGGAAGCCGCGCCTTCGCTTCGTGTCCGGCAGAAAGCGCCGGATGAAGATGAGCAACGACCAGACGGTAAAAATCTCGACGAGCTACTGATTTGGAGGGATCTTTGCCCTGAGGCTCGGACAAAAGTCCGGCATTCATGAATTCGCGAAAGGCTGCAAGTCTGAACTTTCCATTGGCTGGAAGGTAGTCGGGACAGCGAGAGATGGTCTTCATTTGCTCAGGAGTAGCTTTCTGGTTGGGATAAAGACTAACTCCCGTCGCCTCAGCAGTGCGACAGGCTCGCAAAAACTGTTGAATAGACTCAGCGGTAGTTCCCATGCCATCGCCAATACAATGAATCTCGATATCCGGTCGGCGAGTCAACTGCCGTATCTTCTGTATGGTTTCCACCGTGTAGGAGTAAGGCTCAATTTTTTGATACTTGCTGTTCCAGTACACCATCGGAGCGATGCTATCGAAGTACTTCGCCAGCAATTGCCACGGAATGCGCGCCACCTCAAAACATCGATTAAGGGGGCTGTAAACCACAGCCATCATCGGATAGTTGGCACCGAGCTTCGCACGAATGTGCTTTGCGTACTTTTCTATTCGCCAGGCTTCCAGATTCTTTTCCAAATCAGGTGCGATGCCATCAATGTGCTCACCATTGGCACTGGTGAACAATGCAGCCTGAATCATTTTTTCCGCGTCGGAATCAGGGTCGATTAATTCGGAAAATGACCAGGCAATAACTCTAATGCCATGTCTGTGGCAAGTTTCAATTAATGGACCCAGTTTTTCCGGAGAGTTAATTGCAGGAGTATTGCTGCGAGAAGTCTGTATGAACAGATTTCGGATGCCATGCTCTTTTAAACCACGGCAATACTCTTCTGCCTGAGCGGGCTCCGGATAATTCCATAAATTAGCCCAGATTCCGGGACCATCTGCGGTCCCCGGTGCGCAATCATCCTTGAACCCGGCAGCGAAGCTAGCCGGCAACGAAGCCAGAGTGGCCACAATCGACAAACCGATTGCGAGCCGCTTTGCAAGAGTGCTTTTCATTCAGGTTTCCCTTCCTAGCGAGCGGGCAACGAGCGGGCAAGACCGACCGATAAGGCGCGAACGATAAAGTCGTTATACCCCCGGTGGGGTTTCTGACCACTTAGTCAGACAATCCTTCCAACTTTTTTTTTGAATCCGCCAAATTTGCGCGAGTACCAACGTAAATTCATTGTAAGGGGAAAATCCAAAATGTGGAACAAATCTCATCTCACATCCCTTATATTGCAAAATTCAGGTAAAAAGCGGGCATAGCATGTAACGCAGGCACGCACCCGCGGGGGGCTAAGGCCAAGAGGCAGAAATGAAACCGGAAGATGAAATTCATAATAAACTCGCAGCTCTTGAAAAATCGCTGAAAGAAGAAGGTGGAGAAACAAAGGGTACTCCAGCGAAGAGGGCTTCATCAACGAGCTTGGCAAGCGGTACTGACAGGGAAAAGGAAAGCATATCCTCCGACTTGCAAGTACTGGGTGGATTCGCACTGATAGCAGTCGGAATATTGCTGGTGCTGAGCCATATACAGATAGGCACAGGCTTCATGAGCATGCTCGGTATGGGTGGTGGTGGCGCAGGGTTTCTCATTTTGCCTATCATCGCCGGAATCGGAATTATGTTTTATGACTACAAGAATAAGCTCGGCTGGCTGTTGACCGGCGGCGGATTAGTAGTGTTGTTGTTTGTACTTTTATCTCAATTGACCATGTATTTCGCACACATCTCGCTGCTGGGCTTTATCTTGATGTTTTTACCGTTAACCATTGGCGGCGCCATGCTGGCAAAAGGCATGAAAGTCCGCAACCGGATCGAAAACAAAGCTAAGCAAAGTTGAATTCATGCACGTCGCTGAGGAACATTTGGAAATCCTTGCGGTTAAACGAGAATCGGGGGTAGCCCTGATTATATTCGATGCTCCGAGTAAGTTTAATTCGTTGGGATCTCGCACAAATGCTGAACTAGACACGATGTTGGACAAACTTGAGTCCGACCCGCAAGTGCGCGCCATCATAATTATTTCGGGTAAGCCCGATAGTTACATCGTTGGCGCAGACCTGGTCGAGATACGCAAACTGACCACAGAAGCAGAATTGCTGGCCCTTTCGCTGCGCGGTCAAAAACTGCTCAATCGGGTGCAAAATTCTTGCAAACCCATAGTCGGTGCGATTAACGGCACCTGTCTCGGGGGCGGGCTGGAGCTTGCGCTGGCATTTGACTATAGAGTGGCAACCAATGCAGCAAGCACACGGTTGGGGCTGCCGGAGACTCGACTGGGTATCATTCCGGGGCTTGGTGGCACGCAACGATTACCGGTCAAGATTGGCTTAAAGGCCGCGCTTGACATGATTCTTACTGCCGAATCAATAAGTGCGGAACAGGCGCTGGCCATTGGTCTGGTTGAGCAAGTGGTTAGCCCTGACGACTTAATTGCAGAAGCAGAGAAACACGCTCTACGTTTAGCAGATGAATTTGAAACAAGAAAAAATTCGCAATCAGAGCAGGTTGAGACCTCCGCTGCGCTGGAGCCGGGCAACTCCAGCGGAATAAAGGCGACGCCTTTTTGCCGAACAGAGCTCACTTCGCAGCAGGCGTTAAAGCTACTCGCCATCACCGAGCGAGCGATTCGCGTGCGTACCCGAGGCAACTACCCGGCGCAGCAGCGTACGGTTCAAGTTATTCGCGAAGGGTTGGAGAACGGTGTCGAGGCAGGTATGGCCAGTGAGGCCCGAGCCTTTGCCGAATTAGCAGCAGGCGACGTTTCCAGCAACTTAATGTCGCTTTTTTTCAACGCAGACTTTGCACGACAAGCCGGACGATCGCTGGTGAACAAATTCCCGGGCAGCAAAGTTAATACGGTGGCAATTGTCGGGGCCGGAAAAATGGGCACCAGCGTAGCGCAACTTGCCGCCACTCATGGTATCAACGCAATTGTTCGCACTGATGTGTCGAAAACCGCAAAGGTTCAAGAGAGAGTGTTGTCGCTGGCTCGAATCTTTGGAAAGCAATCGGGTAATAAAATTGACCCGCAGTCAGTAGACCCCGGCGAGGTGTTATCGAGACTTAAGATTGTTGGTGAAGACGAAGAACTAGCCGAAGCTGATTTAATTGTTGAATGCGTGGTTGAAGAAACCGACGCTAAGACAAACATGCTTGAACGCTGCAGCAAAGCCGCCGGCAAGCACGCGGTCATAGCCAGCAATACGTCAGCGCTTTCAATTTCAGCTCTCAGCAATTCAGTAGATGCGCCGGAGAGATTTATCGGACTGCATTTCTTTCATCCCGTAGACAAAATGCAGCTCGTGGAAGTGGTGGCACATCCAGAAACATCCCGGGCAGCGCTGGCACGTGCGGTTGATTTTGTTACTCGCATCGGCAAGACACCTCTTATGGTGAAAGACGGACCGGGCTTTCTCGTCAATCGCTTGATCATTGCCTATCTAATTGAAGTGGCCCGCCTGTTGGAAGAACCAACCCCCGCCAATTGGATTGAGGAAGCAGCAATAGAATTCGGAATGCCGATCGGACCGTTGCAAATGATGGATGAAGTCGGAATAGACGTATCGTTTACCGTCGCTCGCACATTGCCGCCCAGACTCGGAGATCGATTGAGTCCACCGGCGGTACTGGAAAATACCGCAGCATTGAACTTATCGGGTCGGGAAGGAAATAGAGGATTTTACCTGTGGGAAAACGCTGAAAAGCGATTGGGCCTGAATCCGGAACTTGTCGAAAAATGCGGCTATGTATTTTCACCTGAGAAATGTCCGCCGGCTGAGAAAGAACGACTGATTGACAGATTGTTTCTCATAATGGCAGACGAGGCAGCCCGCTGCCTGGAAGAAAAGATTGTTTCCAAACCACGAGAAGTGGATACGGGAGTGGTCCTGGGCATAGGCTTTCCGGCGTTTCGCGGGGGAGTGCTAAAGTATGCGGACAAGGTTGGATTGCCCGTGGTACTGCGCAAGTTGGAAACCATATACAGTACTACTGTCGGCAACCGTCAGGTCTCTTCGCTACTGAGAAAGTATGCTGAGTCCGGGCGCAGTTTTTATTCATTAAGCGGCAAGGAAGAATAGCCAGTGGCAGTGGATTAAGCCAGTCCGTTTATCGACAAGATTGGATGCTTCTGAAATTCGTCAATCACCAACACGACGATGGATAGCAAGAATGTCCGAGCAGGTAACCACCAAACGACTTTTCATTGGTACATTCCTCAGCGTTGAGGAACAAGATCGACTGGATTTTGATTTTCATCAAATTCTGATTAGCACATGGAAAATCAAGCTTCGCCGCGTTCGTGCTGCTAAGCTTCACCTTACATGGATCTTTCTCGGCGATCTCGATATAAACGGAGAAACCCGGGCCAGAGAGCTATTGCAGACTATCGGATCAACGCTTGGCGCTTGCGAGTTACTATATACGGGATTTGAATTATTTCCGTCTTCGCGCAATCCGCGCCTCATTGCGTTGACACCAGATTCGGTGAGTGAAGGCTGTGTTGAAGTCAGCAACAGAATTCGCAAAGAGATGACTTCTCTTTGTCAAAAGAAAGAACGCGATCGATTTCATCCTCATATCACAGTAATACGCTTCCCTCGAGAAGCGAGAGGTCGATTTACTTGTCCTACCAATTTTCCCCCGGAAAACGTGCTTCCCGTTCAGCATAAAATCGACGAGCTATGCCTTATTCACAGCCACTACGACCGCGGGCAAGATAAGTACGACGTACTCGAAAGTTGTACGCTCCGTTAACGAGTGAACAGAGGCGGGCTCGCTGGCAGGAAGCAGCATTGCTGGATCCTGCATGGGATTTACTTAAGAGGAACAATGGTGGCGTCGTCGCCCATTGCCTGTCTCAATATGGCAGTAGACTGACAACTAGTGCCGCCACTAGAGATACGTCAGCGCGGTGAGATCGAGTCAACGAACCCGGGCAGCGCCGAGGCTCCCCCGATGTGCAATGAAGCGCCGATAACAGCTTGGACATCAGCGGATATTTTGCTGGTTCACCACGTCCCTCGAACGGCTCACCGGCATCGGAGCGCCGAGTTACCTCCATGCCTCCCGCGAGGCCTATCAAATCATGCATTATCACGCATAATTTCTTACAATCCGGCTGAGCGAATTCCACGAATTTAGGACATTTCGAGACTTAGTTGTTAAGGGAAGATATGCATATCTAGCAAATTTTAATAGGACATCGCCATATATCAATACTTGAGTCATCCCGAATTGCGTGGTAGGACTCCCGTTGACACCGCCGTTGCATCTTACTAAAGTGACATAACCGTCGGGCACCAATGCCCCTTTAGCGCCTACACTTCCAAATCAAAACTCAATTTTGTCCCGAGAGTTTCGGTTCACACTTAACCTGTCGAACTGAGCTTCCAAATGGATGGTGAATGATATGACTGACATAAATCTTTCCGCGAAGGAAATCGCCTCCAATC
>JAKFUT010000424.1 GCA_021732565.1 Candidatus Obscuribacterales bacterium | reverse complement strand
CCAGCACCAAGCCAGGTGAAAGTTTCTCAACGTGCAGAGCTAGCGAGCGCCTTGTGCCTGCATTGTTGTTGAATGGCATTTTTCTGCAGAGAATCCATTCTTTGTGGAAAGCTCTTAGCGCAAAGATTATTCCCGACATTACGCGAAATAAAATCGTCGGGTTGTTGGTTCGAGAAATCTTTTTACTTCTGCACTACCGTCGTTGGATCCTTCTCCTCTTCACGAGCTGGCGGATCGACGAGGCCTAGAGATTCCTTTGAGAACGGTTGACGAGAACCATATGTGATGGCTCGTTCCGTGCCGCGAATGCCACCCATTATGAAGCCCGACAATAAACCGTAGGGAATGCTGGTTGTGGCAACGAAGATGTTTTCCACAAAGCCGAACTCATTCCCCATGTCACCGCGAGCGGTGCCAGCATATCTGCGAATTTCGTGGTGAATGTCCTTGGTGATTTTGATAGGAACGCCTATCGTCAATCCTGCAAAAACGCCGGCCGCAGCTTTCGGCACAGCCAGAGCCTTTTGCGTTGCGGTAATTGGTCGGGGCGGCGTGGAAGGAGTGCCAGGATCGGTAGCCTGAGCCGAGGGGATAGTTATTAGCGCTGTGACCGCTACCAGAAAAATTTTAGGGTGCGACATAGCGTCTCCGTAAAGTGGTACTAACAAGGAACCAAAACATGGAACCATATATTGAAACGGAACTCGAACGATATGTAAGATAATTAACGCTGGAGGCCGAGCTCCACTGTTTCCCTCGGTCCACGTGTCAACTCTCAAGCTGCTCTTACCATGCGGCTCTCAATTAGACCCAAAATTGAAGCGCCTTTTGCAGAGGAGATATTATGAAATTCATCTTGCGGAGCCACTGGTACAAACGGCATTGTCGCGGCACACAAACTGGTGCAACAACTCAACCGGTTAGACTAATCCTCGCGGCGCAACCCAATGGCTAGTTGGCATCTCCTTGCAAATTTATCTTTTGAGTTTGCCTGCAAGCTCTCAGTAGTGCACAATGGAAATTGTGTGCCGCACGCTTTGATGTTGGAGACTGCTGATGCTTAAGAGAGCGGGTGTGGTTATCGTTGCAGTCTTGGAGCTTCTTGATGTTGATGTGTGTTCCTCCGGCTGCTTTGTCGCATCCTGTTGACCAGGAACATTGTTTGGTGCTCTTCTATAGAATGGATCCCTGGTTGATGGTGGTCGGGAGTGATTCACCGGTCTTTGCGCTCTACGATAATGGTAATGCGATATTTCATCCAAAGAAGAGTAAGACAGGGCAACTATATGATTCCGTCACCTTATCGAGTACTGAGCAAAAGGAACTACTGCACCTTTTGTCAGGGCTCGCGCAAGTAAAGGATAGCTACAGATTATGTGAATCAACAGATCAGCCTACGAGCCATCTATTCCTTAAGATTCCTCCGCTGGAAAAATCTATTCAAATTTACGGTAATCTTGAAAGTACGAAGAAAGCTGTTATTGATGCGAAGATGCGACTGCCAAGCAATGTTGTTACTGCTTTTGAACGGCTTTCCAACTTCCAACATGATCGCTCGAGTCCGTGGTTGCCGAAATTCATCGAGGTGATGGTGTGGCCATTCGAATACTCAAAGGATACACCGGTCGCATGGCCTTCAAACTGGCCTGATATGAATGAGAGCCACACAAAAAAGAGAGGTGACTCGTACAGTATCTTTCTTCCTTCTGCTGACCTTAATAAATTGCAGGATTTGCTGAAACAACGCAAACCCACCACCGCTGTGCTCATAAATGGAAAGAAGTGGGCTGTTTCGTATCGATTTCCGTTCCCTGACGAATCAATGAGTAAAACAATCAAGCATGCTGAGGAAAAACACTAAGGCTCCCGGAAGAATCGCGTGACATTCTTGATCGGGCTTCTGCTTTTGCTTTTGGCAATGTTCTAATTGATTATCGCCGCGCAGGTCCGGGGGTTTGGGCTGCATGAAGTTCGCTGTCCGGCTGATTGACTGAAAAATATCCAGGGAGAATGGCAAAATTTAATTTTTGCCGTTGAACTTTTTCTCCCTTCTTATCGTTTAAAGGTTATCAGTATCCAGGTTCGATTGTGATGATAGCTTGTGCCATTTCTCGTGCCCCTCAAACCAGGATATCCGCTAAGAACTACTAATCAGGAGGGCGGGGTCGATAGTGAAATCCACGTTACGGAATGACCCGGAGCCGGGTTGTTGTCTGCCATTCTTCAATGCCAGGCCTGGAGTTGGCCTCGATAAGGTTATGGGTTCAATTTTAATCCTTGCCTTGGCAGTGTTGGTTGTGCACGGAATCGCGTGTGCGGAATCCCGGGCAAATGAACCGTTCCGGGAGCGGTTACGCCAGCGGTTTGCTCAAAGCGGTGCGGCAAGGCGAAATGCCGGCCAAGCCAAGTTTTCAGAGATTGCCGGATTGAAGGTGGCGGTGTGGGAGCCGAAAGACTTAACCGGCCCGGCGCCGCTCGTCGTGTTTTCGCACGGGTTTCGAGGAATCAATACTCAAAGCGTGCCACTCATGGAAGCGCTAGCTGCGGCGGGATATATAGTGATTGCGCCGAATCATAAAGACGCACTGACCAGTGGAGGACTTACCCTCAAACCACAGCAGCCACTGGGACAGATCTCGAAGTGGAACGAAACAACCTATAAGGACAGGGGCGAAGATATCCAGCGATTGATAGCCGCGCTGAAGAAGGACCCGCATTGGAATGGAAAAATTGATTGGGCAGAGGTTGGACTGGTCGGTCATTCGCTCGGTGGATATACGGTATTGGGACTTGTTGGTGCCTGGCCAACTTGGAAAATATCTGGAATAAAGGCCGTGGTGGCGCTTTCACCCTACTCTCACCCGTTTAATCGCCAGAGCACTCTGGCAGGGATAACGGTTCCAATCATGTATCAAACCGGTACCACCGATTTTGGTGTTGGTCCCTTTCTAAAAGGTCCCAACGGAACGTTTGGCAAGACATCTGCTCCAGCATATTTAGTAGAAATCATTGGTGCCAATCATTTCACTTGGACCAATCTTAATCGAGAGCAAAGCAAGCAAGATCTCATCAACTATTACTGTATTAGTTTTTTGAACAGGTATGTAAAAGGCGATTCATCGGCAAAACCGGAGGCTCGTCTGCCAGGAATAACCACCTTGGAAGTAAATAAGAACCCGGGAGGGAACGCAAATTGCACAGACACCACACGGTAATCAACACCTGTCTTCTCGCAACGATTACGGTGCTCTCCACAGGCCGAACGCAGGCAACCGAGAGGGCTGCTAATATAGGAGATACGCCTGCAACGGCGCAGCAGGACAAGTCTGCAACGGCGCAGCACCGCAACGCAACCGTACAATATCAGGAATGGAAAGATCTTCAACGCAATCGAATTATTCCGGTCAAGCTCTACCTGCCGGATACAACACGGAAGGAGTCTCACCCGGTCGTCATTTTCTCGCATGGACTGGGCGGAAGCAGAGAAGCCGCAGCCTATCTGGGAGAGTATCTGGCCTCGAAGGGATATGTCTGCGTGCACATTCAGCATCCCGGCAGCGACACGGAGATTGTCAGAGCTGCTATGCGAGCGGGGCAGGGACAGTTTAGAAGCGCACTGGCCACTGCTGCCAATGGCGAGAATTTGCTACTTAGAGTTTCAGATGTAAAATTCGTTATCGATGAACTGGAGCGCTTAAACAAAGGTGACTCCGCACTGAGAGATCGCCTCGACGTTTCGAAGATTGCTGTTGCTGGTCATTCCTTCGGCGCTGGCACGGCACTTGCTATCTGCGGACAGAATTACGGCGCAGGTGGAAACGCGCGGCTTCTCGAAGATTCAAGAGTGAAGGTCGGCATCTACTTGAGCGCTCCGGTGAACTTGCGCGGACGCTCGCTTCAAGAGGTATACGGCCAAGTCAAAGTACCTGGTCTTCTTATGACAGGAACTAATGACGCCAGCCCCATCGGTGATACCACTGCTGCCGACAGACGGATACCCTTTGACGGTATCTCTGCTCCCCATCAGTATCTCGTCAATTTTATCGGTGGCGATCATTCAATCTTCGGCGGGCGATCGTTCCGCGATGAGCGGCCGTCAGATGAGGGGTTTCACGATTCTATTTGCAAAGTTGCCGGCGCCTTTCTCGATGCTTATCTGTGCAATGACCAAGCCGCCCGGACCTGGCTGGACCGCGGAGATGCAAAAGCCTGTCTTGGAAAAACGGCTGTGTTCGAAGGGAAGTAACTGAACTACGGGCATGCATGAACTTGCAAACAAAAGACGATCATGAATCGCTGGATTTATCTTCCAGTAGCTTGGGTGCTTGATTTTGTTGTTGTTGCTGCTTCAGTGCCGCCAGCTCATCATCTAGGCTACTGTCGGGAAAGGCATCTTTAAATTGGTGGTCGCCCGCAATTTGCGACCGCGCCTCGGCCTGTGCTTCTTTTAAACGGACCTTCTCTTCCCACTTATCCATACCGTTGCCGGTTGAACCTTTCGAAAGAAGGTCGTGACTGTTAGCCACCGCTGTGCTGGACTGCATCTGCGCAGTTAAAGTGCTTTTCTTAACTTGGAACTCGCGAAATTTGGCTTCCATCTCGGCCGTTTTCTGTTTCATATCCGCGCTGAGGACTTTTTGCTGGGCCAACTGGGCAGTTAGCTGCTGGTCCAGCTCTAGCGCTTCCTTCTTCTTTGTCAAACATTGGCGCGCGATTTCATCATTATTCGCCTGAACCGCAACCATTGCGCGTTTTTCCCACGTTGAGAGCTGTTCGGCATTGGTCTTAATTTGCTTCTCCAGCAGTTTTTCCTGAGTGATAGATTCTACAAACCCTTCCTTCAATTGCTTCAAATTTTGCTGCAATTCCTGGAGAGCTTGTTCAGCCAGAACCTCGGGAGTCTCAAGTTTTTCCAACTGCTTGTTGGCTGCGCCGCCTATCAGTTTCTTCAAGCGATCAAACATTATGGGTGCCCCTACTCGCTATTTATTACATGATACCCGGATTATTCACCGATTATATTCATGAAAAAACAGGGAATACCCAAACTCAACCACCCGGGAACCAGCGAAAGAGCCAAGTATTATGCGTCCCTCGGGCAAGTCTTTTCAAATCTCAGGCTGCCTGGACGCCTATAGAAATGGTAAGAGGGTTCCGTTCCAGAACCCCATACTTCATAGCCGCAGAGTCTGAGTGCAAGTAAAGCTGAGATATGGACATCCTCGGTTCCGTTTGAAAGCGAATCAAGTAAAAATGCCGGAGCGTTTTCACCAATCGACACTGCCACAGTTTCGCCAGATATCATTTTGTGAAACAAGTCCTGTGCTTGTTCCAAGAATTCCAATAGCTCTTTTTCTGGCGAGGTTGTGGAAACAATGGCACACACTCGTTCTCGCTTAGTCGCGGTGTTTGAACAGTTAGGACATCTGGAACGTTGGAATAGCGTGTTGCATTGATGACAGCATTGAAAATCCTCTATGTTGCCGGTGTAAAATCCTCTCTGCAGGGCGATATAGTGCTGCGCAGAGCTGCTGCTGGCCTTACGGTCCTTGAAATGCTGAGCAACCAGCTGAAACTCGAGGTTTTCGAGTTCGCGGAATTTGAGGCTACAATCGGGGCATTGACGGGTCTGGCAGTCGGGGTAGCCTGCGCAATGCCAGCAGAGTTCCAGTATGAGTGGCTGTGAGGCGCCAGTCTCTTCCGCGCTTCCCCTGGACATGCCGAGGGGAAACAGCACTGCATAGTGTTTGTCAGTTAATCGGAACGAATCTAGAAGTGAACAGTGGTACCTGTTCTCGCCAATTGTAAGGAGTACCATCACCTGCCGGCTTCCCTGCTCAGGAAACGGTTGGAAGTGCTCGCTGGTACCTGCAACAATGCTTCCTCCCGGCTCTACAACGAAAACATCGTGTTCTGTTATTGGTTCGGTTCCGGTGACTGTTTCGTCCAAAGGCTGGTGTTCTCCATTGTATTTCGAATATTCGAGTTTCCAGTATCACATGTACGACACTTTCTGATCAGAAAAATACCATATTTTGTAAGGCTCACCGAGAAACACCAGAGTGCGATCGAAGCTGAAACGGCTCGGGGATCTAGATCCGGGGCTATTCGAGAAATGCTCATGGATTTATGATCCGCCACCCCCGGGCTCATTTTGATTTTTAGAGGATTTGACATAGCCGTTCTGCTCCAGTCAATTAGATATCACCAAGCCGTTCAGAGAACAATGTAAGACCCCGTCATTCACCTGGCGGTGGGAACTTTGGGCCTGGCGCATCGCGAAAAATACAGATGAAAAAACTGCTTGACTTTGAGTTGCTAATTCTCCGCCGGTCCGGAAATTTGTTCCAGTGCATTTGCCGCGGACTGGCGAATCGTCTCATCGCTGTGGTTTAACAGTGCTCGAACCATTTCCGCAAGCGGTGCCGCAAGAGTGCCCAGCGACGCGGCTGCATATAGCCCATTCGCGACGGCATCTATTGAGGGGTCTTCCAGAATTTCACGTACTTGCGGAACTACGACGGCGCCCATGTCTGCCAATGTTCGAACCGCTAACCAGCTTTCCTTGAAGTACACCTCTTCACGTCTAATGAATCTGGAGAGCGCTGGTGCCAATTCGGGCAGGGGGTTCTTCTCCGCGATGATTGCTAGTGCCTGGCGGCAAACTCCGCTAGCATAAGGTGCTGCGTCGAGCACCGCGATAAGTGCAGGTGCACTGCCGATATGGCACAGACCGCACGCAGCGGCTCGCCTGGTAAAGTGTCGCCCATCGTTCAGCATATAGGTCAGGGACCATATGCGATCGGATTCCGGTGCCTTGCTGGTGGCAATGACAGCTATGGCCAGCAGGGTTGTGGCAACGTGGTTGCCTCTTAACCGAGCCAGCGAGAGGGGGTTAGGGTTGCCAACCAGGGTGGTTATCCGCTCCGCGTTGAGCTTAGTATGCCTGGTTAAGGCTTGCGCCAGTGCATCGAGAGCTGAAGGGTAGAGGGCGGCATCAAGCGGGTGTCTGTAATCGAGCGCCGCTATCCACTCCTCGAGAGACGAGCCCCCATATTGCTTGCCTGAAATGCTGAGCTGTTCAAAAAAATTCCCGCCGATGTTCAAATGTAATTCCTTAGCACATTCAATGACCGGGCTTCTTGACTTGGCTCATCGTTAATTGGCAATTTCTTGATTTTCGCCGGGCTACCAAAAAGTCCGGAAAACCCTAAGATTCCCGGACAATTTCTTGATCGCGTGGCCGGACTGTTGCCATCCGGATAGCCACTGGCAGACAGTGGCCTTGAAAAGTAGTACCCCCAGCGGGATTCGAACCCGCGTCGCATCCGTGAAAGGGATGGCCGTAAGGTTTTCGGGACTCGGTGACTTTCGGTAACTCTTTTAGAGCTCCGAACGAAAAAAGTAACGAGTCTAGGGAACTATCCAAAAAGTCACCCTGGAGTACTTAAATGAAAAATCGCGCCAAGCTTACCGATTCTCTGATCGACAAACTTAAACCTGAGACTTCTGAAAAGTTGGTCTACGACGACCAGCTGCCAGGGTTGGCACTGCGCATACAACCGTCTGGCGTTAAAAGTTGGACCTTATGTAAACGGATGGGGCCTCGTGTAATCAAGAAGTGTCTCGGGCATTTCCCTGTAATAGGAACTGCCGAAGCGCGAAAGCTCGCACTACAAGCTCTTACCACGCTTGGCACAGATTCAAAACTCTCGAAACCCGCACCGTCGGCCGATCTTACGTGTCATGAGATTGTAAACGCTTATCTGGAGGGCTATTGCAAGGATCACACGTCTGATTCTAATTATAAGAATGGGCTCCAGGGCTGGAATAAGCACGGCAAGGACCTGGCGCAGATTCGAATCAGCCAGCTCACTCCCATGCACGTGCAAAACTGGGTGAACCGAATTGGAGAGGTTAGCGAGTCTGTAGCCAATCGACGGTTTAACGATTTCCGGGCCGCTGTCAATCGCGCTCTTAAGATGAAAACCGTCAAGCTTGACCAACTTTATGACGGCGAGAATCCTTGTGAGAATGTCACCGTGTTCGACGACGAGAGCAGAGACCGCTACCTGTCACGTGAAGAGTGGAACAGGTTATTAGGTGTTCTCGAAGCACGACCAGGCGACTGCACTGATGCCATTCTGCTGCTGTTCGCCACAAGCACCCGCAAGAACTGCGTTCTATCTATGGAGTGGAGCGAAATAGACCTCCATGCTCGCACCTGGACGATACCGGCAGATAAAAACAAGTCAGGCAAGAAAGTAGTTAAAGCACTCAGCGAACTGGCGCTCGAAGTACTCGAACGCCGCAGATTTAAAACAAAGGGCTCCGGTTACGTGTTCCCTTCAGAGAGGTCCTCGACTGGCTACATGACTCAGCTTCAGCACTACTGGGAGGAAGTGCGCGAGACTGCAGGGCTGTATCACGAGAATCCGAAACTCTGTGTCGTTCTTCACGACCTGCGCCACACAATTGCGTCTTGGCTTGGTCAGGCCGGCGAGTCTGCGTTCGTGATTCAGTCAATACTTGAGCACGGAAATGTGACCACCTCGCAGATTTACACGCACATGAATCGAGATACAGAGCGCGATGCGTTGAATCGAGTACAAGCAAGGGAGGCGAAACGAGCATGAGAGACAAGATAGATGAAGCGAATGAAATTCTTGAGGATATCCTGAAGCGTATCACTCTTAATGGCGAGGGGATTCTGAAGGCCTCGAAGGACCGCGACCGAAGCCGAATCGCACCGAAATGGACAGCTATGCATGAGGCTGTCGAGGAGCTCAGCGAAACGCTCAGCACGCTCCACTGGCGACACGAGTTAAGTCCGCTGACTAATCCTGAAGACTACGAATAAACCGAGGAAGCGCTCCAATAAAACGGAGCGCTTTTCTTTTAAATTGATCATTTTAGTCTGTAGAACCCAATGCGGTTTGGGTTTAATATTAAGAGGTTCGGAGGGAGAGGGTTGCCGCTGGCCCGATTCTCCGGGAGCTGTCTCGAAACCTTTCACCGGGGACGGGACACTAACCACAAGGGACCGGCCCTCCGAACACCTAACTAAGGAGTATACCCAAATGAACCTCGAAGCCGCTACCCAAGAAGTTATATCTATTGCTAACGATGACGGGCTGACCAACGAGCAGAAGGCTGAGCTAATCAGCGATATCTTAATTGATTTCTCGGAAGCCTCTTTGACCACCGCCCTGGACGCACTACGCGCATCACGCAGAACCAAGCTCGACCGCCAAGTCATTGAGCGCCACGCGGAAGGAATCGTCGCCGGCAGAGTAATCGCCAGCCCTGCAGAGCAGAGCGCAGCCGCTGCCATAATGGGCGCCCGTGGTGGTGTTATCGGTGGCGCAGCAAAGACCGAAGCCAAGCAACTGGCCGCTCGTGAAAACGGGAAGAAAGGTGGTCGACCACGCAAGAGCTAAACTCACCACATTGCACTCACTCGAAACCGCTGGTATCACCGGCGGTTTCTTCTTGTCTAAATTGATCTTTCGGTTATCATCCTCTGCACACGACCAGGAGCAGAGCATGAGTATCGAGAAGTTGATCACTGAGCGCGCAGCAATCGAGCACAGATTCAAGCGATTGCAAGAAGAGATAGTTAGACTCAGAGACGACACCGCCAAGCTCTTGGAGGCTTGTCGCGGTAAACAGGTTGGAGTGAACGATGAATCGCTGCGCGCCTGGTCTGCAGTATCTATCGTGGACGATAAGCTGCGCCGCATGCATGTCGCGGCTGGTGATTAATGAAACTGATTTTTGACACCACGGCCGCTGCTGGTCCTAATTTCTGCAATATCAACTTCGTCGCTGAAACAGAGTTCGAACAAGTCTGGCTGAAAGCTTGGGCGAAGAACAAGGACACATTCAACCTCGAGTGGAACTATCCAAACTACGAGCCGAAAGCCCTGAACAATCCTGTGCTCTGCCTGCGAATTACAGAGAGCAAGAAGTGAGAAGAGACATCCACCTGACGCAGAAGAACGCAGGCAGATACCTCAAGCTCGCCGGTGTGCATCCTCAATTGGTGTGGGACGCAACGAGCGTCTGGCTGCCTGGTCGCAACGCAGGATGGTATTACGCTTTCACTGACTTGCAAGCGTTCGTTATCAAGCAGGGCAAGCA
>JAKFUT010000374.1 GCA_021732565.1 Candidatus Obscuribacterales bacterium | reverse complement strand
TATTGCGCACAAGCTGCAAGCCGTTGTGTGGTTCACTATATCTGCTCAGTGCAAAATCCTCGACAGTGAGGTCTTTATCCAATGTACCGAGCACGGCTCCAGAAGTGTCTATAGTCTGGAAATCCCGGATGACTTTACCACCGCAAAGCCGTCTTCGCCGAACTTGGTGGCGATTTTCAGTGAATCCCCGAATGATTTTCCTTCCTGTGCATCATAAAACCCGGCACCGGCCATTCGAAAAACTCCCGGTGCACCGGCGCCGAATAACCATCGACCACTTAAAGACTTGAGCTTTTGACCCTGGTGGTCGATTATCGACCACTGGCGCGATTCCTTTGAGCTGAACGGATTTCCCTTTGCAAATTCCTCGACAGCGGCATACTTCCCCTGGAACTCGCCGCCGCCATTATAATCGGGCTTTACTACCAGTTCACCCGTGTGATCGATATAGCCAGACTTATCCAGCGCCATACAATCAAGAACGGTACATCCCAAAGCGCTGGCTTGAGCAAAGACAATAATGACCACTCTGAACAAAGATCGAATTTTGATATCCACGAATGGCTTCATCTAGTTACTCCTTCCCGGGGGATCCCCCATTGATATCTCAAACAAATCGACGCCACTACAGGGAAAGTACTGATTGGAATTAAAACGTTAGCAGCGAGTAACGTGAGAGAGATGCCCGACTTTTCTTTTCGGCAGCTCGTCCCTGGAATGGAAGAAACCTCAGGTTAACTCGGTAAACGTAGAATCTCGCTAGACCCTTGAACTGCTGTGGAAACCACCAGGGGGTCGCGCTGGCGGGGACGGAGCACGGTCCGGTGGCTTCCCGGGCGCCTTTCGCTTACGGGTTTCTTGCAGTCATTTAACGTGGTTTTTGCGGGAGCTTCACTGTCCCCTTTCGTCTCTAACGCACAATCATAAGAACCGATACACGCCGAATCCTTTAAGGGAATAGGGCCCGACATGATTTATGCTGTTAGTGAATTAACGCCCGGAGGGCTAAGGGCCGTGAAAGCCGTCATTGCCATCACCATCGTGTCAATATCGGCGATTGCACCTTCCCTTGCGGTGGAGAGTCACTCAGACAATACTGAGCAAAATCTTACAGACATAGTGAAACATACTATGGACCTTTACTTCCATGACAAAGGACAGGGTGCAAGGGTCATTCGCGACTATGCGGATAATCTCAAGGTGCGTGCTCAATTCAACAAACCAGCCGGTGTTTTTGTAACACTCAGTAGAAAAGGCAAGACACGTGGCTGTTGGGGGTCGATCAGCCCCCAACAAGGCAGTGTTGCCAAAGCCACTGTTTTCGCCACCCTTGGCGCGTTGAGCAAAGACTATCGTTATAAGCCGATCAAACCCGGCGAAGTGAAATTTCTGAAACCACAGGTCACGGTAGTGCGCGCAGTGGAACCTGTTTCCAGTATCAGAATGATAAACCCGTTTCGAGACGGAGTGCTGGTGCGGTCTGGCGGTAAGTCGGGAGTTATTCTTCCTGGCGAAGCCACCGACGCGCACTATGAACTTGTGATGGCCAGACTCAAAGCAGGCATTTCACCAACCGAACCCTGTCAAATCTACAAACTGAAGGCAGACATATATGACTAGTGCCATGTCAAATTCACCATCCGCGACACCACCCGGTGCGCCGGAACGCAAATCACCACAAGTTCTCTCGTGGGAGTTTGTAATTCTTCTGCTGCTTTTCTTTGCCCTGGCGACCGTGCGACTGAGCCAGCCGACAGGAGGGTTAACTGGACGCATCGCCATGGAGCAAGACGGCTTCAACCTCTACTCCTACAACATGAAAGAAAATAAGGTCTATGCCATTGCCATTGGTCCGCGCGAAGGTGTGGAGGAAGAACGAGGCGTATGGGTCGACAAAGACGGACACTTCAAAATTGATGGTCTTCCCGTGGGTGAGTATTCACTGCGGGTAAAGCTCCCCGGGTTTTCCACCGCTTACGAAAGCGGCATCTTCGTGCAAGAGGGAAAGACCACGGAGATGGCTAGCCCTGTCAGTCTGGAAATCAGCCATCCCAGTGTGAGTATCGCCTCCAACAGGCACGTGTTCACTTCGAAAGAGTGCCCTTCATTCTGGGTCAGCGCATCAGATGCAACCGCTGTAAGGGCAAGAATCTATCAAAAGGACCTGCGCAGTGTAGTTAATATGAAGTCCGACAACAACGGACAAGACGTACTGGGCGTCGAAATCAGCCCGGAATTGACCGTCTACAAGCCATATAACGCAACGGACCGCACATTTGAAATGTTCGGCAAAATGAAACCAGTGCAGGAATGGCGCAGGCCTGTCCGCCCCGACAGCGAAGACTGGTCTCACGAAGACTTCGCTTGCGACAAACCTCTGGCCAAGGGAGATTACTTCGCCGTAGTAGAAGCCGCCAATGTCAAAGGTGAAACGGATTGGGGGCTAGTCTGGTTTTCAGTTACAGACATGGGACTCATAGTCAAACAAGATCCTGAAAAAGTCGTGGTGAGAGCGATTGATCTCAACACCCTCAAACCATTGAAAGATGTTGATATTGAAATGCTGAACCGAGTTGCGCCAGAACCACACACACTGGTTCCCCGCGGAAAGTTCAAGACCGCAGAAGATGGCTTCGTCACCGTGAAAATTCCGGAAGCCGATCGCAGCTGGCTGAGCGGCACCATGATGGTATGCGGGTTTCTCGGCGACTCCCATGCTTATGGCGGCATGAGCGCCTATAGTAATGATGGCGACAAACAAAAAACATACTTTTATACTGACCGTCCCATTTATCGACTGGGCCAAACAGCCTATTTTAAGGGAATTGCCCGCACCACTCAGCCTGACGGCTTCAAGAATCGAGGCGGTGGAGCGGAGGTTCAGGTGAAGTTTGAAGATCCCGACAACCAGGAAATCTGGAGCGGAAGCATCAAAACTACTTCCTTTGGTACTTTCAACGGGCTGCTCAGCATACCGAAAGAGGGCAAAACCGGAGCATATCAAATCACGCTCACTTACCCGGATGGCACGGCGGAGTATGAGCGCATTGAAATTGACCAGTATCGCAAACCGGAATATAAGGTTGAGGTGGTACCGCTGGAAGAACGCGTGAGTGCCGGCGGCAAAGCAAAAGCCAGGGTACGCGCCAGTTATTACTTTGGTGCTCCTGTGGCACACGCAAAAGTAAAATACTCCATTTATTCCAGTCTCGACTATTCCAGCCGCTATCGGCTAAAACCTCGCCCGGAGTACTACTCTTACTTCGATGACTGGGACTCTGCTTCGGAAGATTCATATTCCGGCAGTGGTGAATTTATCACCGAGGGTTATGTTGAAACGGATGACAGCGGAGAAGCAATCGTAGAGTTCGACACCCGCGCAGTAAAGAATGAACAAGACGCGGTTTTCACAGACGCGTTCGTAGATCGCCGATACAAAGTGGATGTGGAAGTCACGGACATCAGCCGGTTGAGCGTACTCAGCTCAGGCGGAGTGAATGTGACAGCCGGTGATTTTGCAGTGTTCGTAGACCCGAAGGGCTACGTTGTAAATGCCGGACAACCTATCTCTGCAAACTTCACCGCTGTAGACTATTCCGGCCAGCCTATGGGCAACGTGCCGGTTCGCATGCAACTGTTACGGCGAGTTTGGGATCGTCAAAAACATGAATACAAGGGTGTTCAAGTCTTTGAGGAAACCACCGCTAAGACCGATTCGAAGGGCATTGGTCACGTAGACTTCCAGACTCTGGCTAAATACGAAACTGATACCTATTACATTGTTGCTCAGACGAAAGACGGCGAAGGCCACAGCATCTCTTCCACTGATAGCCTCTGGGTAGCAAGCGAAAACTATCCCTATGTTCTCTCATCCGATGATGCGAAGAAAGAACCGCTTCAAGTAAAGCTCGACAAAGCGGTTTATGAGCCTGGTGACAAAGCCAAGATTATGATCACCGCCCCTGTGACAGGCAAAGAAGGCACCCAGGCCATCGTATGCCTGGAAGGTCCCAAGCTATACAAGTATCAAGTAGTAAATCTGAAAGCCACCGCCAATCTCATCGAGATTCCGGTAGAAAAACAGTATGCGCCCAATGTATTTGTCAGCGTCACTTTTGTCGGACCGAAGCATCAGTTCTATAACCAGACACAAATGCTGAAAGTTTCGCCAAAAGCAAACTTCCTGACCCTGGACGTGAAGACCGATAAACCAAAATACAAACCTGGCGATACGATCACATACACCATCAAAGCGACGGATTCTCTGGGTAAACCGGCTCCTCGCACCGAGCTTTCACTTGGTGTGGTGGATGAAAGTATTTACGCCATAAGACCTGAATATGCAGAAGACATTCGCAAGTTCTTCTACAGCCAGCGCAGCAATGCAGTGAACACAATGTGCTCGTTCCCTGAAGAAAACTCTGGTGGACCGAACAAAATTGAACCCAAGGTGCGAAAAGACTTCAAAGACACTGCAGCGTGGGTACCAAACCTGGTCACCAACGATCAAGGATTGGTCAGCACCAAAGTCAAATTGCCCGACAATCTGACCACCTGGCGTGCCACTGTCCGCGCAGTCACCATGGACACGAAAGTAGGATCATCTATCCAAAAAGTTGTTTCAACGCAAGACCTCATCGTACGCCTGGCATTGCCACGCTTCTTCTGTCAGGGTGACGAGGGACAGATCTCAGCCATAGTTCATAATTATTCAGATACGGCGCAGGACATCACACTGACTCTCAACGCCTCACCGGAGTTTCAAATGCTGAAAGGCCTGGTGGACAAGGTTCGAGTAGAGCCTGAGAAAGCAGCACGCATTTCGTGGCCGACAAAAATTGTGACCGCCGGCACCGGCACCATCGGTGTAAAGGCAGTCGGTCAAACAGCTGGTGACGCAATGGAGATAAAACTGCCCGTACGACCACTAGGCGTGCCGGTTTATATTTGCCGCAGCGGCTATATCGACGCCGCCGACGCCAATGTCAATCTGCCGCTGGAGTATCCACAAGATGCATCCGCCGGCTCTGTAAAAGCCACCGTAAGTTTCGCATCATCCTCACTGGGTCCGGTATTAGGAAACTTCAGTTCCCTGATTGAGTATCCATATGGTTGCACTGAGCAAACCATGAGTCGCTTGATGCCAGCAGTGGTGGCGATGAAAATGCACCAGGACCTTGGAGCCCCGTTGGATGCAAAGGACGACGAGAAGTTCACCAAAGTCCATGACATGGCAATGGAGAAACTTCGTTCGTACCAGCACTCCGACGGGGGCTGGGGCTGGTGGCCCACCGACACAAGTCAAATGTACCTCACTTCACTGGTGCTTGAAGGTTTCGATCTGTTGAAGAGTGCACACTATGAGGTGAACGATGATGAAAGCGGCCGCGGGGTAGTATGGCTAAAACAGGCGCACGAACAAGCGCTCAAGCAGCTGACCGATCCGCTTAAGACGAAAGATTCATGGCATGATTCCGAGTTGATTAATGACATGGCGAAATCCAGCTATGTTCTCTCGCTCTACAAAGAGAAGCTCTCGCCTGAGGTGAAAAATTGGCTGTGCACCGAAAAAATGCGCAATCGCCTTGCCCCGGAAGCATTAGCCTATATGGTCATGGCTCTCAAGAACAATGGCGATGAACAACAAGCACAGAGCATGTACGAACGATTGATCTCACTGGCCAATGTCACTGAAGATCGCGACGGTGGAACCATAAATTGGGAACGAACCGACGCCATGTACAAGAAGCTGATCAACGGAAACGACAAGTACTACTACTACTACACCTATCGCTACACGGGTGTGGAAACCAGTGCCCTTGCCTTGCGGGCGTGCTTGAAGATGGAACCTGCGAATACGCCTCGCATAGAATCAATCAAACGATGGATCACACTGGAGCGTGGCAAAGATGGCTGGGGTAATACCAAGACTACCTCAGAGGTCTTCCGCGCCTTTACAGAAGACGAACTGGTGCGAGCTCATCAAACATCCGAAGGCGGAGCTACGGACTTCCAGGCAGACATTCACCTGTCGCCGATCCAGAACCTTAACCTCGGCTTCTCCAAGGCATCAGTCTTCAAGCCCGAACACACTATCAACGTTACTTTGCAAAAGACGAAAGACAAGCCTTCCATCCACAAAGTAGGTCAAGGGCGTCTCTACTGGACCTCAACAATGAGCTACTACAAAGTGATGAAACCCGGTGATAATTCGATGGTCGAAGGAATGCCACCCGGGCTGAAGATACGCCGAGAATTCCTGCGGCTGGTTGCTTCCACTCCTGACGCCAACGGAAACGTAACTTTCAAGCAGGAGCCCATCAAAGACGGAAAGGTAAAAGCAGGCGAAACGCTGTTGATGAAGGTGTTTTTGGACTCACCAACCACGGTGCCCTACATTATGATGGAAGCAGCATTGCCGAGTGGTGGCGAAGTTGTCTCAAGTGATCCGCGAGAGAATCTTGCCGGTGCCGACAACGAAAGCACCGAGATTCAAACTGGCAAAGATGACTATGGCTCATGGTGGTGGACCCACCAGGACGTACTCGACGACAAGATTGCGTTCTTTGTTACTTCTCTTCCAAATGGCAAGCACGAGATTCACACCATGGTTCGTCTCGAATTGCCAGGCAAATTCCAGCTGAACCCGGTTTATCTGGAAGGCATGTACACGAACAAAGTACGCGGATATTCGGCCGCCGGTGAAATAACGGTAGTTGAATAACCATCTGAAGAAGAGGAGAAAGGAACATGTTGCGTCGAAGTTGGAAAATACGGATAGCAAAAGGTGTAGCGCTTGCAATGCTGCCTCTATCACTAGCCGCCGCCTTCGTGGTGACATTTCCTTTCTCCGATACCCTCGCCTCAAAGAACTGCTCGCTTAGAGATCTGAGCAATGTGCAGCGTTCAAATATCCGCATCGCATCTCACGCCATGAATGGAGTGGTGGTGAAACCAGGAGAGGTGTTCTCGTTCAACAAAATAGTGGGACCACGCACCGACGGGCGGGGATACAGGGCGGCTCCGTCTTATTTGGAGACCGGAAGCCCCGCCACTGTGGGCGGTGGCATCTGCCTCTTATCCTCGGCTATGTATCAGGCTGCGCTGGAATCTGGATGCCCGGTAACAGAAAGAACCGCTCACACCCGCACCATAAGATCCGTACCCCCCGGACTCGACTCCACCGTGTGGTTTGGACAAGTCGATCTCAAGTTTCGCAATCCATATCCTGCGCCGATCCAAATAGCCACAGAGTGGACACCGGGTCAGCTGAAGATCAGAATCCTCGGAAAGAAGTCCGACAAGATTCAGACCGGCGAGTTGCGGACTCTTATTAGCAATCACAATCGCGAAGAAATTGTCGTGGAGGTTGTAAGAAACACATCGGTCAAAGAGGAATTTATTTCAAGAGATCACTATGTGCTTTCCCATTAACAAGAGCGTCTCGGCGCAACTCAGTCGCTCCTGATTGCGTCTGGAAAGCTTCACCCCAAGTGAATGACCTTCAAAGAATTTCGCTGACTGTTTCCACGTGATGCGTACGAGTTTCCCAGAAGTGATGAACAGCCCCCAAGGCTGCCTGCCCCAAAAGGACTGGCAGCCTTGCTTTTTCAGCGAGACTGGCTGCCGTTGAATCACCCGCTAACCAGCTCTCCTCCATTTATCGTGCTCTGGGACAGAAAGAAAACATGGCCACTATTCAGAAACTGCGGATAGATCTGGCTGCGAAGTTAGAGAAACAAAGATTATTTGGGGGCTGGGCGGTTAATGAGTGCGAGCCAACGACCCACTCGTACAAGCCTTGATCGGGGTCCAGTCAATCCGGAAAAGGACAACTCCAGTCCGCGAAAAGCTTCGCCGAATCCTTATCGACTCATGGTAAGGACGGATGTCTCCTTTCCATGACTTGCATTTATTTTGCACTTGAGATGAGTATTCAAATTCAAACGTTCACACAGTTTTCACACAGCTAAGTAATATGACAATGCGGGCTCAGTTTGTAGCACGGTAATATCTGGATCCGCTTGGCTAGCCAGGCTAATGAGGCAGGGAGTCGAAGGGTCGACCCGGCGGAACGAAATAACCGCCTTCCCGTCTAAAGTTTCAACTGAAAGCTCTCGCTGAAAAGTGTTCGCGGCTCAGCCAGATGACTTAACGAGGTGAACCCGATGCCGCAGACACGATAATTAGACAGACAGCATTACAACTCGGCGTCATCATCAAACTCATTTATAGGCTCCGCCACTTGTTCCTGAGCTATTCACAAGTGGCCAGCGCAACGCGGTGAATGTTCTCCTCTTTCAGGTAGGACAGGCACAGTTCATCGCTAACCACCATTTCGGCAACACGTACTGGTATCTAAGGACCGCATGTTTATCGATCATTTTATACAAGCAGAAGCAGAGCGATTACGGCTAGCCCAAATTAGTGCTCGCTGTCGTCAGCCGAACAGACATGGAGAAGCTGAACATTGGTGGGCTTACGCCCGTTCAGCACAATGCGCGGATCGCTCTAGATATGCCACCAAGGGTGCGTTGGCTTACTGGTTTACCATCGGTAGAGGAACGAATCAGGGCGGGTGGACACCCGACTATACCCCCAATTACCTGGAGGGTATACATGAACAATTTGGCGAAGGGATTCTCTATGAAGTAGAGCGAAGGTGGGATCAAGCGCAGCGAAAGGATCAAAATTTGAATGAAATCGGTGATTTCTGGCGCCAATATTCCTCCGCGAGGTTGCCTGACAACGGTCCACAGAGTCTACAGATACCTCGCCTTCAAGTCTTCCAGGAGTCCCCGGACATCCCGCCACTGCGCATCGCGATGGATCCTCTGAATTGCAAACCAACAGCCGCCTGCGAAGTGCTGTTCCAATTTCCACCCGACAATGCGGTTAGACTGATTGAAAGTGAAATGGCCCGAGCAGTAAGGGCTCTTCCTGCTGAGCAATTCGCTCACGGTACCGAATATTTAGCAGATCAGGGAAGCATTGAATCGGCGGCGAGTTCAGCAGACACCAACGAAGTACAACCAGGATACCTGGATCGTGTGCATAACTACAGACAGATGGCAAAGTCTTACTACGTACCTGGTGGTTGACTTTCCGGTGTCTTACAAAATCGGCAGATTGTCGCCTTGTCCTGGATCCACTCAGCACACGCATGGCAGCGTCTGTAGTGATCGCTCGGGCTGCGCCGACAATATCTGCAAACAGAGGCGCCGATTCTTATTAGCTCACAACAGTGAGGACACGCAAAACGAGTGTCAGTCAGTACTGGTGGAATAGCTAGCGTCTGCGCGTCTTGAATCTCCTTCGGCTGCTCGTCCACAACTTCGGGATTCTGCAATAGTTCAAGAGCCTTCTCTCTCAGCTGCGCACAATCAAGGCCGAGATCCTCCAGTGCACGGGCTGCTACGGACCCGGCATTAATATCCAGAGGATCTGCAGGCAGTAATGCCCACAGAATGTGTCCCGTGTCAAGCGCCGTGTGCCCTAGCCTTTCCCGTTCGGCATCTGCCATTTGTAACGCGGCGCGGGCTCGAGGCGTAAAAGGAAGCTCAATGGACGGCGCCGATAGTCCTCGGCCCATAAGGGCTTCAACCTTCTCGCGAACGTCGGAGATTTGGACCCTTGGTCGCAGGACCTGCGCCGCTATGCCGCTGCCTTCACCGAGAACACCAAGCAATATGTGCTCTGTTCCCACCGAATTGTGGCAATAGCGCCTCGCCTCTTGCTGAGCCAACACAATGGACTTAATCGCTTTTTCGGAAAACCGCTCGAACACTTTCCCTCCAAGGTTGGCAGTCAACTCTCGTCAAGAGTCAAAGTGTGACCCTCGCGCTTCGGCTACCCGTTAACCTAGCACATCCCCACCATCGGGTTAATTGTACCGCCTGCAATGATCGTATTCCAGGCGAAGCTGAACCCGGAACTACACATTGGCACCGCCAGGGCTATTGCTTTTCCAATGTAGTTCTGCAACGGCGACAGACTGTATTCCGGAGGTTGAGGAGGTCGTGTTCTGGATCGATTGAAGAAAGTACATTAATGGAAAGAAAACGGAGGCGATTGAATCGTCTCCGCTTTCCTTTTGCGTTCGGTCGGCGTAAAACTAAACTAAAACTAGACTAGACTCCTGTTTCTGTTGCAACCGGTGGTTTCTTTCGTGCC
>JAKFUT010000010.1 GCA_021732565.1 Candidatus Obscuribacterales bacterium | reverse complement strand
AGGAGTAATAATCAGGAATCATTGAATTAGTCGCTGCGTTGTCATAGGCTCCTGCAAGAAGCTGTAGTCAACCTCCCCGGGTCAAGAGGTGGTAGTGAAAGCGGATACTTCCAGCATGACGTTACGTAGGATTGGATACAGCGACCGCACGCTCGCCGATTTCTGCTAGAGAATTTTGAATCTGCAGGAGAGCCTCTTTCACATCATCTTCTGTAATCCCGTAGTGTGTTACCAGGCGAATTCCGTGCTTACCTTCTTCTCCGCCGATGACACCTCTTTCTGCCATCCGTTGAAGAAGATCACTGTTTGTGCATCCCGGCCGGTTAACTTTGAGAAATACCATATTAGTGTGAACTGCTTCGCTGAACACCGTGAGACCATCCATGTTACTCAGACCGTCTGCAAGTATGCGGGCATTTGCGTGGTCTTCGGCCAGACGCTCAACCATTGTCTCAAGTGCCACGATGCCAGCTGCAGCTATAATTCCAACTTGCCGCATCCCTCCACCAACCATCTTACGAAGTCGACGCGCGTATTTAATGAAGTCTTTGTCGCCACACAATGCTGAACCCATGGGGGCTGCAAGACCCTTAGAAAAACAAAACTGCACAGTATCGCAATCCGCTGCAACCGTTCCGGCCGACACCCCCAGCGCGCAGGCTGCATTAAAAATGCGGGCACCGTCCAGATGGACTTTCAATTCGTTGGCATGCGCCAGCTCGCACGCTTCGGTCATGTAATCGAGTCCCACAGGGATTCCGTGCCATGTATTCTCAAGACAGAGGAGCTTTGTTCGTGCTGCATGAATGTCGTCGGGGTTGATACTTTCCCTTACTTCGTCCAGCCTCATTGTTCCATCTGGTTGGGTGGGAACCATGCGCGGGTGAATGCTTCCCAATGCAGCTACACCACCTTGCTCATGCACCACGATGTGAGATTCGCTTCCCACAATTACTTCATCGCCTCGTCCGCAGTGTGCAAGCAGTGCCAGGAGATTTCCCATGGTGCCGCTACACACAAACAGGCCGGCTTCCTTACCGACGGCGTGAGCGGCGATTTCTTCGAGTTTGTTAACCGTCGGATCCTCGCCGTAAACGTCATCGCCGACTTCGGCCTTGTACATTGCTTCTCGCATTTTTGCAGAGGGACGAGTTACGGTATCGCTACGCAAATCGACGGTTCTCATTGTGATCTTCGCCTTCGGGGTGTAGTTTTAGACCTGTGAGCATTAATTGTAGCTGGCAGGGAGCGCGTAAAATTAAACCTGTTTGAAAACATCCGGCACGAAATCACCAAGTAGCCCTCGTAGAGCGACAGAGGAACCGCCAGGACTTAATTTCTTTTCAGACACTTGAATACCACCGCCATATTCAATTTCAGGAGTCATTTTTGAAACGGTGCTCAGTAAACTCAGACAGGCGAATGGCTATGGTCATAGCGATGTTATTGTGCTGCGTTTTCGCCTCGTCTTGTGGAAAGAAAGCACAGTTCGAGCGTGTCAAAGACGTGGTTTACGGACGCAAATTCGGAACCGCCTTAACCATGAATATTGTCAAACCGAGGCATCCCAATGGTTCCGGAGTAATCTGGATAGTTAGCGGTGGTTGGCGTTCGGAGCCGCCGCCGGACGATACAACATCATTACTGAAGCCATTTCTTGATCGTGGATACACCGTATTTCTCGTGGTACACGGCAGTCAACCCCGTTACAACATGGTAGACATAGTTTCCGATTTGCGGCGTTCTGTTCGTTTTATCCGGAGGAACGCTGCGACATTCAATATTTATCCTGACCGTTTGGCCGTCCATGGGGCTTCGTCGGGCGGACATTTAGCGCTGATGCTCGCCACTGAGTCCATACCGGGAGATCCGGATTCTGCCGATCCCGTCGACCAAGAGCCGTGCAAAGTACAAGCCGTGGCAGCTGTCGCCCCACCCACCGATTTCTTGAATTACGGACAGATCGGTGCTCGGGCCTCGGAAGGTCCTCTTAAGCCATTTGCGGGAGGTTTCGACTACGATGAACTTGACCCTGGTGGCACCGCCTTTGTAAAAATCACCGATGCGAAAAAGAGAGATGACATCACTCGGCAAATGTCTCCTATTAACCGCATCAGTGCAGATACGGCACCAGTCATAATCTTCCAGGGCGATGTAGACTCGATTGTTCCGCTGCAGCAATCAACGACCTTCATCGATAAACTCAAACAACACGGAGTTCCTTGTGAGCTAATCGTAAAAAAGGGTTGGGGACACGATTTCAGAAGCGTGCCAGATTACCTGGTCGATATGGAAAAAGCGGCAGTCTGGTTTGATCGATATGTACGTAAGATCAATACAGCTAAAAGCGATTAGCATTCAACAATGTTTACCGTTGGTTACAGGTTCCCGTTGCGTCCTTAATTGCGGTACTGGCAACAGCCTAATGTAAGGCTAAATAGCACTCCAAATTGCCTGCCGCCGTTTCCCTTGGTCTCTGTCACTTTGCACGATCGATCACCACTTTTGTGTTTCCCTTTATGTGACCAACTCAAGTGCTGCCGGCCCCTCTACTGTTCAGTTGGAGTTTTCTGGTGTAAAACCGGGAGCCATGCTTGCATCTTGGAACAAATCATTGAGTTAGAATTGGAACAGTGTGCAAGATGCGACAGTCTTTCTTTGCGGGAAACAGGAGGATTCAATATGGCAACTGCAACAAGAACGCTGCGTAAATTTCTCTCGAGACCGTACACACAAAGGCCCGGATTTATATCGGCGGCGATCGGCTTGGCAGTAGGTTGGGTCCTGGTGATTGGCTGGTTTATTGCTGCGGCTTTGCACTTTGCACAGTATTCCATTTTCGGTTACTTCGAATTTCTTACTGCCCTAGGATTCTCTGCATTTACAGCGTTGGTGACCTTTGCGTTGGTCCATGAGAAAAACATCGTGCAAGAACTGACAATTGACGACGATATTCTGTCTCTGTCGACGTTTGATAATAATGAAAAGACCAAAGTCACACTTTCCATGGCCTTTGGAGATGTGGTACGCGCCGAGCACTATAAAGCGGCAGATACAGGTTCAATCGTACTTCGAGGGCGTAACCACGACCTGGAAATTCCCACCTGGTGCTTTGATCACGAGACGGATCTCATTTTGGTGGAAATCTTGCGGGATGAGCACATCCCTGTACTCGGGGTGCCGCACAAAATGGAAGTTGAACTAGAGCATCATCATCACGTCGCCTAGTAAGGTCCATGTTGTCTCAAACACGTCCAGCTGCTGCCTTGCTTGCAGGGGATGTTTACTCGTGAGCGATCTTGCCTTGATCTCGAAAGAATGGCTTGAGTCTCTATCTATTGCGAACAGGTCAATTCAAGCATGCGGTTCCGCCACTGAATCGTATTTTGCGAAGCAGATGATCGGCGAAGGTGTTGCGTTGATGCAAGGTTGAATCAAACGATTGCACGCTCCCTTGCGAGCTGTGAATCGTGCGATTTGCACATGCTTGATCAACGGCTCCTCTGATGAGAGCGGGCGTGTGTTAGTTACTTCCTCAAGATTACTTTCGGTTGCGGCGCCGAATTCTGGGTATTCACAAGCTCACGGGCACGCTCAGCGGCCTTCACCACTGCTTTGATCAGGGTCACTCTGAGTTTGCCTTCTTCCAATTCGAGTAATCCGTCTATGGTGCATCCGGCAGGAGTGGTCACCATATCCTTGAGCAGAGCAGGATGCGCCTTAGATTCAAGGACCATACGGGCAGCTCCCAGCATGGTTTGCGATGCGAGCAAAGTCGATGTTTCACGGGAAATACCCAGCTTAACACCAGCCTCTGCTAAAGATTCGATCACCACATAGAGATACGCCGGACCGCTAGCAGATAGTGCTGTAACACCATCCATTAGTGATTCATCTACGAATACGGTTTCACCGACACATTTGAAAATTGCTTCCGCCTGTTCGCAGTGGCTCTGAGTTGCATAAAGTCCTGCGCACATTCCCGTCATTCCTGCGTTGATGACTGACGGCGTATTTGGCATGGCACGAACCACAGGAATGTTTCTCTCCACACGTTCTTCTACGAACGTTGTGGTGACTGAGGCAGCTACCGATATCAACAGCTGATCCGGTTCCAGCTCATCAGCTATCTCCCGCAAGACTCGATCCATGTTCTGTGGCTTCACCGCCAAAATAATTACGTCGCTATTGCGTGCGGCCTCTTTGTTATCGAGGGTAACGTCAATTCCCATGCGTTCGGCAACGCGACTAATAGAACTCTCATGCCCCACGGTTCCGCATATGGCGCCTGTCGAAAGGTATTCCTTTTTCAACAGTCCGGAAATAAGCGCTTCGCCGAGTTTCCCTACGCCAATTACGGCTAACTTATGAGCTCTTGCCATGGTCTCTTTCCCCTTGCTAGGCTTGCGGTGCTTGTTTACCAAAATTTCGTTTGTGGACATGGCGACCAACGAGGCTTCAGATGTAAGCGGGTAGCACTGGCACAAAGAATTGTCGGCGGAAACTCGAACGTAGATTTCCACCCTCAGAAAAATACCACATATCGGGTATCTGGCGTTTCAAGTAAGGAAAATCCGGAAGTCAAAGAGATACACCAGCTTTGCAAGGCGCTATCAATGGCGCGGCCGGAAGAAGCGCGACTTATCCTCACAATCATCTTCCGTACCAATCGCGGCACCGGACCTAAAGTGGTCCAGGAGAACTGCTAAGCACCGAAAGTTCATTTACGAAGTCAATCTCGTGGCAAACTAAGCACCACCGGAATGTCAGGTCGAAAGTGGAGACTCAAGAGTCAATCTTTTTGCCATTGCGAGAGTCCATTCGTGTTCAGCGTAATGCTATGCACTTCATAGCCACATCCGTGGCGTGGGTCTGCAGCTGGAATCCCATCCTTTTCTCCGGCGCTTTCGACAATAAGCGGGTCCCAAAGCTTTTACCCATGAACATCGATGTGAGCGTCTCCGTTTCGATGACAGCCGTGCTTTTTGCGAATCTCCGCTAACTATTTGACGCGACTAGCGGTATTGTTGTACGCCAGTCTGAGGAGTTGGCACGTGGCTCTCTGGCGCTGATGTCTGCCGGAGGGACTCCGTTACTTTCGGCAAGCCACCGGGCTGAAGGCGTGCGTCACATCCTTGCTTGGTCAATTCGCGCCTGTGCCCGTTCCGCTCCAGAAGAGCTGCCGAACTTCTACCGGAAGACTGTTTTGTAATTACCAGTGAAGAGCCCTCAGCGCATTTGTAGATCATCTCGCTCGAACCGTCTTTGTTCTGCATCAATTCGCAAGATGTGCCGTCAGCCATATTGAACTGACTGAGCTTTGTGCCGTCCGGCAACAATTTTCTTGTTGTCGATGCGGGCGCGGGCAGCGGTCGTGCAGGAGAGGCCGTGCTGTATGAATTACTTCCAGTCCACAATATGGTACACAGAGCGATTACCATCGCAAATGCTGCTGGTTTCATGCGCATCTCCTTCTCGAACGTTGAACACGTGAACTGGAACAAGAGAACATCGGTTTACTCGGCCGGTCAAAAGTTGCAAGTGACTCGGCTGACCGGGGCCAGCTAACGAAATCGCTGGAGACTTCTTTGTTATTGATTTCGAATCGGCAAATTATTTGCATCGGCGTTTCTCAACTTGTACGGTGGACAAAGACAAACTGCATTTTACGGAAAAGTAACTATGCCGTTGACGTAAGCATGAGTTCCACGCTCCAGACGAACTTCACCGAGGCAACCATCGTAGCCGGAGCCGGGCTTCCAATACAGGTCTCCTTCAATGAGCATGAAGTCGGGCAAGTCCTTGGGGGTGCCGAAACCCACTGGCGTTCCCCAACAAACACCGGGAACTCCGGGCACAAACATCGGGCTCTCATCATGATCCGATTCCGGTCCGTCGGCGGTCTTGCTGAAGTCGGACCCTCCAAGTGCCATGGCCTGTGCTTCGGGCTCGGGTAAGCATTTCAACTTCCCTGAATTGTCTTTGAATACGATGTAGACGGTATTGTCTGAATCGCTGTCGTGATCGGCGGCAGCCGGAAGCAATGGAAAACTAAGGAGCGATTGCAAGTCGCCATCGAAGTCAGGGTCAATTTCCTTTACTCGTTGTATGAGGGGATTCTTCACATCGTCATAGTTCTCTGTAGGTAGAGCAAAGAGTGCACCATATACGGTTTTATTGATGTACTCCAATCCAAAGGTGCACGTGCCCATAATTGTTCCGAGCCCTGCTTCCCCCGGACCGCGGGTGCTGTTTTCCGGAATCACATAGTCGTAGCTGGAATCAGCAGGCCAGGGGATGCCGTTAAATGACCACTTTGCCGTACTCTTCTCCTTCAACTTAATTTTGATGAATGCTCTCGGCATTTCTAGCTTAAAACTACGTTGCGGATTTGTTAACACACACGAGATTGACTCTTCCACATAGGGTCCAGTTGTAGCCGCTTGTCCACGGCAGGAGAAGGAATTAGTCACGGGCTTGGACCAATCTGGAAAAGGTTTCGCACTCAAGCGATCCTTTTCAAACTGATCCAATGAAATCAGGTGCGTTTTCTCTTCTGCCTTGAAAGGCACGAGACAAAAATGATGATCGAGAAAAGTAATCGGTTTGTATCCCGGAATAAACTTGAGCGGTTTACCCTGAACCGTTTTGTCCACCGCACCAATACTATCAAATGTGTTCGCCGGGAATTGTTCGGGAATCACTTCAATATTGGTTTCGATTCCGCGATTAACCAATGATGTATTCCAGTCTGCGGCCTTCACTTCTGCTTTAGCGGTTTGTCCCGCCATGCGGACCGTATTTTGCTGCGAAAGTTCTGTGAAATAGTCGTGAAGATTGCCAGGGGAAGTCAGCTTATCCGCAAGGCGATCAGATATTCCCTGCGCTCCATTGAACAATTTGTCGGCGTGATCCCTTGCTTCAGAAGGTGCGCCACTTCCCATAGCGGTAACATTAGCCGCCGCCAACAATGCTTTGCCCCAGACACGATTGATGTTCGTAAGTCCGAAGCGATCTTGTGAATCGGCTAGATCGCCGAACTGATGCTCATCGGGGGTCTGCGCCTCTACCTTTATCTCAAAACTGCGTTTGCCCACGTTAAGGGCACCGGCGTCCACTGCATTTGACGTCTCTTTAGCACCACCCAAAAAGAGAAGAAGAAAAAAGGCACCAAAGATAATTAGTGCGAGAACTAGCCCGCAAACCGCAACCAATCCCAGAGCCGCCCCTCGTCTGCGACGAGTCTTAGCGAAAATCATTGGCGCCTCCTTTTATTCATGCGGTGCATTTGACACTCCTTTCAGCGAAAAAAAAAAAAATTTGAAACTGTCTCACGACACAAGGTTGCCAATCTAGTTCTTCGATGCGTTCAAGCAGAAGTGGATTTCTTCAAAACTTGCACACTGGTTAAATTCGATTACGTCTTAACCATTTCCGTACGACGATAAAGGAGCAACCGGGGTTCGGTGGTCATTAGAGATCCGCTGGAACACCAACAATAGGTTCAACCGCCTGCGCGTGAAAAGTGATAGTCTCAAATCCCGGAAAGCCTACCGGAGGTCGCACTTCCATAACTGTACGCACGGCGACTGCCTTGTTCGGTTCGTAAGAGATGTCACCGTCCATTTTTACCTTCGTAATAATGCCGGCGCTGGCAAAATGCGTAATGCATTGATTGGCTGCCTCTCCGGCAGCTTTCTTATCGACCTGGTTGGCTGCTGCTCTGGCGGCACTCTTAGCAAGTCCGTCATTGGTCGAATTGGCCATGACAATAGCAGCCAGGTCCAGTCCAAACCAGCCCACAGTGATCAACACAATTCCCCCGACGAGGACCTCAATCAGACCCTGTCCACTCTTTGCACGGCGAGCTTCTCGTTTTGTACACATGATCCTTTCCTCGTTGCTGTGAGATTTTGAAATCTTCACCACTATCTAGCTATCGTAATTGAATGGATTTTCCATCGGTCGCTCCCCCTCGAGGGTGAACTGAACGGGAGCCGAAAGTCCGGGAACATCTGGCAAGAACGGTACGGTGATGAATGGCGGAATACTCACTGTCGTCTTCACCGTGACCAGCTTATCGACTCCAGAATCTGTCTTCTCACCATCTCGGTAAGTGATTTCCGTATGCGGGGCGACAGTAGGATTCACGAACTTTCCGATTCCGCCAGCCAACCACTGATCTGGAATTCCTTTTTGCACCGCGCCGCCGGCAGCAATGGCTTGCGACCGCGGAACAAGCGCAGCTTCACGCAATTGAATGCCGTTCAGAGTTGCGCAGCCACCGTATTTGATGCCCAATCCGATTATGTTTATCAAAGGAAAGAAGATGACAAACAGCAGAATGATCAAAGCTCCCGGAAGTTCGGCCATAGAACTTCCCCGCTGTACGCGATTGCGTAATACAGGTTTCTTGGAACATTGGATTGTGGAGCAGTTCATTTTTGACCTCCGGCGCACTTTTACTTATACGGAAGGGGCAGAAGTATTAGTTATTCTTGACAACCAGAAGCCTGTGCCGCGCCTTTCCTTAGCCCTTTCGGGCACCACATGAAACTTAATGCACCGAACCTCAATACGTTGCAGGTTCAACTGCTGCCCTGCGTTGTACGAGACTGCTAAAACATGCCATTGACAATTGCCTTAGAAGCGAGTGTTTTGCAGACATGCTGAAGGAGTGTGGGCCACGGTAAGTGTAACCTATTCCGTGAAGATTACCGCAAACCGGAGGGAAAGGACAACATGACAGCCGGATATTCATGGACTCTTGCGGAGGATTAGTTCCGGTACATGGAGGACGGCTTCAATACGAAGGCAGAGCACATGCGAAATCATAGCGGTGAATTGCTGCGAATTTGTGATCTATCGGTGGGCTGCCTGCTGTTCCCGTATATGCATCGCGACACTCTTCGCCGAACGAACGCCTTGGGAGACAAGGATTTCACCTACACTATCGGCTTTGACGGGGCAATCGATATACAGGATCTGGCAAATCCAACAGATGGGAAAGTTGCAATTCCCGGGAATGGTATGCCACTCGGTTTTGGCTCTTTGCACATCGCGCGGACGGCTTTAGAGAAATCCCTTGTTGCCAATCTCTACCGCAAAATTACGGGAAATTAATTCGCTGACAAAGTCTGCGACTGCTCCACCAACATAGGAGCCTCACGCAACTTTCCTGCTGGCCCATTTCTGACACGCAAGATAAATGAGGAGTGGCACCCCCGCCATATAAGCACGATTCGAGATTAGTCGTTGTTCGCTTCTCCATTGACAAAAAGGGAAATGTGGATGACAGCAAGCTCATTAGGGAAGCAATTTACCTGAATAGTTGTACAAAAAGCGATAGTGAACGCCTCGCCATTTAATACCTTGCCGCCGGGTTTTCCGTGATACGCAGTTCACCTTCACCTACAATCACAACGTGAAGGACTGAGAGGGACGCAATTCACTACCAGCTTTGCTTGATGTTCGAATTACTTGATCGTGAGATGCGAGCAATACAGTTGGAGACTTTGCGGATCTAGCCGCAGACGATGATGCTCTCGCTCGGTACAACGACCTTTCTCGCGTATTTGAAGGTTCGGCATCCGACAGGTTCCGGAAAGCAGAACCGCTTGGCTCAACGGATTCAGAGAAACAGTAGAATATCTGAAAGACAAGAGTGCGGCTGGTCTCGGAAGTCCCGGCAGCTACCGGAATCCGAGTTCAGGGCTGCGCGTACTATTCAGAAAACAGCAGAACCGCTTGGCACACGGATTCAGAGAAACTGTAGAATATCTGAACGGCTAGAGTGCGGCTGGCCTCGGAAGTTTTGGCGGCTACCGAAATCCGAGTTCAGGGCTGCGCGTACTATTCAGAAAAACAGCAGAACTGGTTGGCGCAACGAATTCAGAGAAACTGTAGAAAATCTGAACGATAAGAGTGCGGCTGGTTCCGGAAGTCCCGGCTACCGAAATTCGAGGCTCAGGTCCACGTATATTCAGAAAAACAGCAGAACTGGTTGGCGCAACGGATTCAGAGAAACTGTAGAATCTCTGAACGACTAGAGTGCGGCTGGTCTCGGAAGTCCCGGCAGCTACCGGAATCCGAGTTCAGGGCCGCGTACTATTCAGAAAAACAGGCACACGGATTCAGAGAAACTGTAGAATCTCTGAACGGCTAGAGTGCGGCTGGCCTCGGAAGTCCC
>JAKFUT010000338.1 GCA_021732565.1 Candidatus Obscuribacterales bacterium | reverse complement strand
GAAAATACCAGGTCAAAATCAACACCAGCCTGCAGTCCTTCGCTCGACAAGATCGTGGCGAGGTTGCGCGTGAATCCAACCGGCAGAGTTGTTTCAAAAATCACCATGGTGCCCGCGGTGATCGCCTTTGCGATTGTGGCTGCTACCGCTTCGATTATCGAAGTATTAGCTGTTCGATCGTGCGTGAGAATGACGGGCACAATCACAATAACCACATCCGAAGCCGCTACCCCTGAGAGTGCGTCAGTGCTGGCTCGTAATCCACCGGACCTCACTAGTTCAGACAGTACCTCGGATAGACCGGGCTCTTCGAAATGAGCAACACCGTTATTGATGCTGTCCACCACTGCCGGATTCGAATCGAGGCAGAGAACCTCAGCGCCATTAGAGGCAAGGCGGCAAGCCAGTGGCAGCCCCATCTTTCCTGCGCCAATTACCGCAACTTTCTTATCTTGAAATTCCATCTTCTTTGAACCATGCCAGTGTTGTTGTCAATCCTTCATCCAGTGAAACTGTCGGCTCCCACTGAAGTATGCGACGAGCCGCTTCAATTGATGGAACGCGTGCGCGCACCTCAGCCGAAACGCCCGGTTTAAATACGATTTCAAGCTTCTCTTCGGCCAACCGAATAAAGCGGCGAGCCAAGCCCAGTGTGGTTTCAACCTCGCGCGGATTACCGATGTTGAAAATGCGAGCTTCAGTTGGAGGGCTCTCAATTACTCTTTGCATTGCGCGCACGAAGTCTGACACATAGCACCATGCGCGAATTGGCGAACCATCACCATATACGGTGAGCGGCTTGCTGGCTGCCACCGCGCGAGAGAAATTGCTTATGGCTCCCTCGCCAATTTGTCGCGGACCGTAGATGTTGAAGGGTCTGATAACCGTGCAATCGAAGTTATTTTCTTCAGCGGAACGCAGTGCAAAATTTTCTCCCGCCAATTTGCTAGTAGCGTAAACCCACCGTCTGTCTGAGGAAGGACCGATCTGACAGGGATCTTCCTCGGTTACCCAGAGTGCGTCGGAACCATAAACTTCACTGGTTGAAACATACACGAATGATCGAATGCCAGTTTTAGCGCAAGCGGTCAAGACATTGTACGTACCCAGTATGTTTGTAGTCAGAGTTTTGACAGGCTCCGCGTAATAGCTGGAAACTCCTGCTATTGCCGCAAGGTGAACAACTGTGTCGCCCTTCTTAATAACGTCTATCAGTGCGTCTGGCGAGCTGATGTCCGCAGTTACTACGCTAACCCTCTCGTGTTCACGCAAGCTCGGAACATGAGCCAGTGAATCACGCCGGAAGTTATCTACCAATACCATCTCGTATCGGGAGTCTTCGGCCAGAGCTGCGCATAAATGTGTACCAATAAAACCAGCCCCGCCGGTTATCAGAATTCTTTGCATTACCTGCCTGCTCTCCCTTTCAATACTATAGTTAAGATTGAGATAAACTGATTGCTTCCGCCAACGCATCGATTACCCGAACTTGCTGTTGTCGTAGGAGTTCGGGGAAAAATGGAAGACTCAATATTGATTCGGTTACTCTTTCTGTTACAGGAAAAGCACCGGTGGTTAATCCAAGATCCGCGTAGGCCGGCTGCAAGTGAATGGGCACCGGATAGTGGATCGCCGAAGCTATTCCCCTGCGGGCAAAAACCTCTTCTACCAGAGCGCGATTTGGCACTCTAACAACATACAGGTGAAACACGTGTCTGGCGCCGGGTAACGTTTCGGGAATCACAATGCCAGGAATTTCCTTGAGCCTGTCGTTATAGTATTGCGCAATTTCGATTCGCCTGTTATTCCAGTTCTCCAGCTCGGCAAGCTTCACTTTCAAAATGGCGCACTGAAGAGCGTCGAGCCGAAAGTTGTGACCGAGAATGTCGTGATGATATTTGATCCTGGAGCCATGGTTGCGAAGCAATTGAATTCGCTCAGCGATTTTTTCGTCGTTGGTGACGACGGCTCCGCCATCGCCGGCGGCACCGAGATTCTTGCTCGGGTAGAAGCTGAAACATGCGGCCCGTCCGAAGGAGCCCGTGCGAATTCCGTTCAATTCAGCGCCGTGAGCCTGGCATGCGTCTTCAAGCACTATCAAGTTGTGCTTACGGGCAATTTGCATGATCTCGGTCATTCTGGCTGGCTGACCATAAAGATGTACTGGAATAATCACTCTGGTGCGTGGAGTGATCGCCTTCTCGATAAGAGCTGGATCAATGTTATAGGTAGCTTCATCAATGTCTGCAAATACTGGTTTGCATCCGGCAAAGGTAATGGCTTCTGCGGTGGCGATAAAGCTGTTCGGAGCGGTTATTACTTCGCTGCCCGGTTCAAGGTCGAGCGCCAGCAAAGCGAGGTGAAGGGCTGCTGTACCGGAGTGAAGGGTGACACAATATTTTGCCTGACAGTACTGCGCGAAGGCCTCTTCAAAGTCAGTAACAGCCTTGCCGCCAATGAAATGCGCACTGGTCAGAATTTCCTTCGTTACTTCAAGCATTCGATCATACAAGTGTTCCGTTTGAACTTGTAGATCGAAAAAAGGAACAGTATCTTTCACCGGTGTAGCAGATTCTTTTGGCTGAGTCATTCTTGTATCTCTCCCCGAATGCGAGACGGGACTCCGGCAACGACTGTGTTAGCGGGGACATCCCTCGTGACCACTGAACCGGCTCCGACCAGAGCTCTCTCTCCGATGGTTACACCACACATGATTGTGGCGCCGGAGCCGATAGAGGCCGCTTTTTTTATCACCGTCGTTTCCAACTTCCAGTCGGCAGCAGATTTGACCGCTCCTTCGTTAGTTGCGGCGCGTGGAAATCGATCGTTGATGAACATTACGCCGTGTCCTACAAAGACCTCATCTTCAATGGTCACGCCTTCGCAGATAAATGTGTGGCTGGATATTTTGCAGCGATCTCCGACTGTAACATTCTTCTGGATTTCTACAAAGGGACCGATTTTGGTGGCTGCACCAATGGTGCAGCCGTACAAGTTGACGAAGTCAGCGATGAATGTTCCTTCGCCAATTTCTACACTATCGGCAATCTTTTGCAATGGTCCCGGTTTATACATAACCGCTCTCTGCGCCCACCGGTAGCACCTTCCCGCTTGCCAGAGACTGATCCGCTTGTTCCAGCATCTTCACCACTCGCAGTCCGGAGTGCCCGTCTGTAAGCGGGAGATCGCCACTGAGAGCACAATCTATGAAATGCCTCACTGCCGTTCGCAGAGCTTCCGTTACGTCATATACCGGTGCAATCATGTCGCCATGACGATACTGAATTCGGCTGCTGTAAATCTGAGGAGCTGTGGTCGGTTGGTTCATGGTTTCAATGCCCTTGTCATAAATCCGAACCTTCTCCACCTGACTGTTGTCGTCGAAGACAACCATCCGCTTTGTACCGCCTATGACAATTTGACGAACCTTTACCGGTGACAACCAGCTTACATTGATATGGCCGATGAGATCGTGTTCGAATTTCATTGTGAGATATGCAATGTCGGCAAGGCGACTATCGGTGTGTGAAGAACCAATGGCAAACACCTCTAACGGTGATTGTCCGAGCAGATAATCCATGATGGCAAGGTCATGCGCACCAAGATCCCACAGTACATTTACATCGCGCTGAAAGTTTCCCAGATTTACACGAACCGAATTGAAAAAAAGAATGTCACCCAGATCAGCCTGCTCTATTAGTTTCTTGATTAGCCGCAATGGGCCATGATAGATAAAGGTATGATCGACCATTAGCGTCAGATTGTTTTCGCCAGCGATGCGAATTAAGTCCTCACACTGTGCGGAGGTTCTACAGAGCGGCTTCTCGATGAAGACGTGCTTGCCCGCCAGCAGCGCCGCTTTTGCCAGTGGATAATGGGTGTCTACCGGTGTTGCAATAGCCACGGCATCAAGTTCTTTGTCAAGAAGAAGCTCGTCCAGGTTGTCCGTGAACTTGACCGTGCGATAACGAGTGCGATGTTTCTCGAGCATGGCGACTTGCGGGTCGCACACATATGCAACCTCGGCGCGTGGATCGTCATTGAAATTGCGAACCAGATTTGGTCCCCAATATCCGTAACCAATCACGCCGACACGAAATTGTCTCATTGACATCCAGGCTCTTTTCCGGCTGACGAATACATTGTACCGGCTTAATAGAGAAAAGAATCCTTGGATTCGAGACACACTGCTCGGCCGCGCGAGGCGATTTCAATCTCCACTGTGATCAATGAGTCTTGTTGTGCCACAGCAGGGATGAACGCCGGAAAGCATTCCGGCCGAGGGCTGTATGCGCCTAGCGACATGTTTTAGTGACTGAATTTGAAACGAGTTAAACGCGGCCTGGCGCCAGACGAGTGGCTGGCGCAAACGAGGCGAGGCACGGGGCTGCGCTAAGCGCATTGATCACAAAAAGCGCCAAAATTCTGTGAAAGACACGATTGACTCGCTGCGGGGACGAAGGTAACGTGAAAAAAGGTGAAAAAGCGACTTAAGAGACATGAGAGAAGGCGGACGCCGTCTTCCGTGAGTTGGTGATGAGCGTTATCCGCTTGATGGAGCACATGTAAGGAAAACGCACCAGCACCGTCTTGGTGATCCTGGTGCGTTTTCGACATCTTAGTCAGGTGAAGGGAGGTTCAAGGACCTGACACTGTGTTACTCAGTGTCGGCCAACAGCAACGGCTGCCCGTTTTCGCCTGAGAAGTCAGTGGAGCAAATCCACGCGATTTTCGTGGCAACCTCGCTGCTGGACAGCAGTCGTTTTTGACCGCTTCCAGCCGCCACTTTCTTGACCGCTTCCTCTTTGGCGATTCCTCGCTTTACCAGTCCATCCACCACAGCGCTGGTCATGTCGGTGTCGACGGGACCGGGACACAGCGGCACGGATCGAATGCCGTGCTTTCCGACCTCTTTGGCAAGAGCGCCGGCAAAGCCAACCAGCGCGAACTTGGAAGCGCAATACGCCGCCATGGTGGAATAAGGAGTTACGCCCGCTTTGCCTGCCACCATGACGATGTTACCTGCCTTCCGCGCCACCATGGAAGGAAGGAACGCCTGCACGAAATAGAATGCTCCGTGCACATTGGTTGCAAACATGTTGTGCCAGACCTTCGGGTCGAAAGTCGCCGTAGCTCCCACAGCGGAGATTCCCGCATTGACAATCAGATTTTGAACTTGCCAACCAAGTTCCGCGACCTGTTTGGCGGCCCTGGTGGCGAAGGCACGGCTCATAACGTTTCCCACACAGTGGGCCGCGACACCGCCGCTTTTCCGAATCTCATCACATACTTCGATGGCAGCCGACTCCTTACGGCCTACCACCAGCACAGGCCAGTTCTTTGCCATCTCAAGAGCGGTGGCACGTCCAATACCGCGAGTAGCACCCGTAACGACGGTAGCCAAGTTCTTCAGGGGTTCCATTGCGATTCTCTCTTCATTGGGTCTACCGAGGTTTCATTAGGAATCGGTAGACAGCAGATATTACCTTGGCAAGTTCGCACGAAGTAATATGCCCCATCAAAACAACTTGCCATAAAACACTATGTGGTCAGGAGGCAACCACGTAACACCGTCAATTCGATTGCCAGATAGGTGTTTTGTGTTAAGCCGCCCTGCGAAGTAGATCAAGAAAATGACGATCTAGCCTCGAATATCGGAGGAGTTGATAGCAACTCGGAGCAATTGCTGTGAAGTGTTACCTGACTGCAATCCATGGATTCCAATTCCAGAGTGCTGACAAATTAATGCGGACATGGGGCAACTTTGTCCACGCAAGCTAGTTGAGGTCCGCATTGAGTAGACAAGCAAGTGGTGCCCGGAAAATCCTTCGCGAGGCTCTAATAATGGGACGACCCGGCAAGGTGCTGTTAAAACAGTGTTGTTAAGCGCAGGACTACGCAGTTGCCAGATCGTAAATTAGGATGTTGAGTGACAACGCCTGTCAAGAATGTCGAGGAAATGCGCAGCCGGGGGATGATAAATTGCATTTGCCGATGCTTTGTGACATACCGCGCCAGGGACCGAACCGTTACCGTGCAAAGGAAGCCCTTGTCCGACCGGAGAATTAAGGCGTCCATCATTAGTAGACGAACGGCGAATGAATGCAACCGAGTGACCTGCCTCAGAGGCCGAGTCATCGAAATGAACGACGGCCGGACCAAGAATCTCTCAGACGATACCTTTGTTTGATGAATCTACGAACAAGGCGAAAAATGGATTGAAGGAGAATCCTGTTTTAAGGCGTGGTGCCTTTAAACAGGATTTTGAGCTATGAGGTGAGTGATCGACGGGAGAACTCACACTGTTTGTGCCACGGGGACAATCTGGAACCTGGTCAGCACTGGGTTGACAAAGGCATCCAACGTTTTGCGCAATTCCTCTGCGGTGAAGATGTGGCCTTCGATTAGGTGCCGGGTCAGCGAAATGCGGTTGTCACCCTTCCAATACTCTTTTACGAACACGAAGATGGCGGATCCTTTGTGCCGATTGATTACTGGTCCGCCAAGCCGGTTTTGAAGGAGATTCGCCGATGCCAGGTCGAAACTTTCATAACCGATATGTGGCACGCTTTCGAGGAACTCCACCCAATGTTTGCTCTGCTGGTCAACAAACTCTTTGTGATCCTGAATGTCGGTCACTCGATAAACGTAGACCCGAACGTCCATCTGACTCTCTTTGGTCGTTGCGGGATAGAGCATCCAGTAATTCGCAAGGAACTCGAGCACCGCGGAGGTGAGGGCGACAACGATGTATACCGCTAGTGTAACTCCGCCGAGAATGAATGCGCCGTTCTGGAATGCGCCGCTGGACAGAGTGGCAACGATACCGCCGGCGGTACCGCTAACGATTGTCCCGAATATGGTAGCCCCCACCGCGGGATAAGGCCCCGAGTTCTTCCTGAGGTACCTGGCGATGCCGGGCAAGGTGAGACGGGCAGTGCTGTATACGCCTAGTGCAGCTCCGCCGAGAATGAGCGCACCGTTCAGGAAGGCGCCTGCCGACAGACTTGCGACGATACCACCGACGAGTGCCGCGAAGAGGATAGCTGGCGCACCAAGAATCGTAGAAACGCTCAGACGCTGGACTACCAACAACAGGAAGTAAGCTACGAGCGTTCGCAAACGAGGAGCACTTTCCATGGATTTTGTCCTTTCATCGAGCTGTTTTGTGATAGAGAGCTAACTGAAGTTGACGGAAGAGGGTACCTGATGTTGCACTCGAAATCACTTCCGATGTTCGCTCTGATAGCATGCGTAAGGTCGGCGTTGACGCCCGCGGTCAATCGCCGAAGTTTGATGAGGCCTCCAGATCGCTGTACGGCCCGCGACGCCAAGCCGAGACCATGGCAACAATGATGTACATAGCTAGTGCGGTTCCGCCGAGAATGTGCGCACCTTTCACGTATATGCCTTCCGACAGTTTTGCCACGGTACCGCCGACGATTGCACTGAGGATGGTAGCTGGCACACCGAAGATCGCATAAGCGATCAGACGGCGGACCACCGACAACAGGAAGAGAGCCACGAACATAGCACCTCTCATTTATTCGTCCTTTCAAGGGAGAACTTCAGACCACGCCACGCGACTTAGATAACCGTTATTTCTTCGCAGGGCGCACTCTTTGCCGGACCTTAATCAATCGGCCACCTATGGCGACGAGGAATGTCTCGAAACCTTCTATTTGGTTGAGCTTGGTCTCAAGTTCTATTTCCGCCACCCGTGCCTTTCTTCGTGCGGCTTCTAGTTCAATGAGTTTTGACTGTCGTCCACTCGCGTTGCTAACCTCAGATTCAATCTTCATTCGACGAGCCAGCCATTCCTCCGGCGTTGACTGCTGAACGCGACTTTGTAGCTTTTGATATTCCCGCTCTCCATCCACTAAATCCATCGTTGGTTCCTTTATGGAACTATGCTCTAACCTTCCGGGGAGTTTACGAACTCTGGTGCTGCTACCGAGAGTCAAGATCAATGTCCAGACTCCTAAGATTACGGCACCAATCGTCAGCAACTCGACCAACCACAACACATGCAGTGCGGGTGTTCCGAGCAATCCAGAGTGAAGAATCGCCATGAGCATCTCCTTTCCAACGTCGATTTACGAAATCTTCTTTGAGCAGTCGTGTTTCGCCGTATTAGAGCGTGATGTCGAATATTACTTCACGCCTTGCACGGAACCGCGCTAGTGAAAATAACTTGCACACGTTAACCGCCGTCTCGTATCGTCTCCGCACGTTCCACCACCTTTGTGTTCGGGCTTCGGGGCATTGTTGGACAACCCGTCGTAGATTGTTTCACTGCAGATAATTGCACGTCGGTCCGCCCCACATGGCAGAAACTCTTGTTGCGAAGTGACGGGAATGATTAGTGGGGCTGCGTTTGACCGAAGAGAAAATGTGAAAAGCGATGAATTGATCATAGCGGAAACCTGTTTCCGCGACGCACCTCCTTCTTTTATTGTGCTTAAAGAAAGGCAAACAGCGGGCTGTTCAATCAATAAGCGTGATGCCGCCAAATTGTGGGGGCTCTTTTCGGTCGAACTGAATTGAAAACTATGTAAGTGTCTTCCTGGATAAACGCTGTCTGATACGATTCGTGGCGTGGACAGATCTGAAATTATCGTAAGCTGATGCAGAGCAGCAATTGAATTCTCGTGATAAATGCCGGGAGCAGATGTTGACTCCTTCTACCACCGGATTTCATTAGCAAGCTGATGAATTTAGGATCCGTTCGCTTCCCCTTTGGTAAAGACGAAGTAAATCCCCGGATTATTCACCAATCTATTGATGAATCAGGGTCGATTCACTGCGGAACTCAGCCTGTGTGATCAAGGCTGTTAGCCGATGCGAGTCTTCGGTGCACGAGAACGCATGAGGGCACTTCGTTCACAGTAAGGTTCAGTTCCGAATAAGAAAATCACCGTCGCGAAGAATCCTTCGCCAGTCGTTTCTTGACAATCTGTTGCCATCCGACGGTTGTTGCGGCTTGCAATAATTTGGCCTCGACCCGTATTCTTGTAAACTTGTTATTCGGCGTGGCTTTCGCCACGGGATCGTGTGTCTGTCTTGCTAAATGGGAAAGAATTAGCGTTTCACAGATATACGGTCGTCAGTAGGAGCGTTTAAGATAGGCCCCATCGCTTCGAACTCACCGGAGGGTGTGGTCTTGTCTACCTCTACTCAATTGCCGCCGTTTACGTCAAAGTTCATCACGATGGAATCATCAAAAAAATCGGGAACTACAAAGGTCATCGTGACGATGCCTGCTTATAACGCAGCGAAAACTTTGATTAAAACGTTTGACGAAATTGATAAAGACCTGGTCACCGAAATAATTTTGGTGGATGATTGCAGCAGAGACGACACCGTCGCTGTTGCTAGTACGCTTCCTATTAAGGTTATTCGCCATCCGCATAACGTAGGATACGGTGGCAACCAAAAAACTTGCTACGCAGAAGCTCTGCGAGATGGAGCAGATATCGTCATAATGCTGCACCCTGATTATCAATATGACCCGCGCAAAATCCCCGAGATCATTGCCCCAATTCTAAAGGGTGAAGCCGATATAGTGCTGGGCTCCCGCTTTCTTGGTGGTGGTGCCCTTAAAGGCGGTATGCCCATGTATAAGTTCATAGCCAACCGTTGTTTGACTACGACTCAAAATGTGGTGCTTGGTACGAACTTGTCCGAGTTTCATACCGGGTATCGTGCGTACAGCAGAAGGTTTCTTGAGAGGGTGCCTTTTCTGCGCAACTCGCTGGCCTTTGTTTTCGATGCGGAAATTCTTTGCCAGGCGGTCTTCTTTGGTTTCAAAATTGCAGAAATCGGCGTCGAGACACGATATTTTCCGGAAGCATCTTCGATCAATCTATGGAATAGTGTCAAATATGGTATCGGTGTTCTTTCGTCCCTCTGTAAGTTCGCCGGCGCCAAAACCGGTCTGGTAAAAAATGACTTGTTTCGACCGTAGTAGAGCGGAAATCTTCGACGGGAGATTTTTCCAGAAATAGTGGAGAACTCGCCCATTGCTGCCGTAAATCAGGCATGGAGTGCTGGCGATAAGGAAAATGGCCACAGAACACGACCACTGGAAGTGGAGCTTCCATTCAGGAAATGTCGCCTCGACCATTCCTCCGTTCCAGAAGATCTCATCGGGTGTGAGGTCCTATCGCCGGGAGGTCCATGACTGGTGGACCATTCTGTCCTGTTGCTGTGCTGCATTGAACAAAACACCCATGGGACAATCCCCAGTCCCATCCCACATCCTGTTCCTATAT
>JAKFUT010000268.1 GCA_021732565.1 Candidatus Obscuribacterales bacterium | reverse complement strand
AGCAGGCAAGCGTCCTGAAACTGAAGCAGAACAGAAAGAACGCAAAGCTAATGAGGCCGCAGCAGGCAAGCGTCCTGAAACTGAAGCAGAACAGAAAGAACGCAAAGCTAACGAGGCCGCAGCAGGCAAGCGTCCTGAAACTGAAGCAGAACAGAAAGAACGCAAAGCTAACGAGGCCGCAGCAGGCAAGCGCCCTGAAACTGAAGCAGAACAGAAAGAACGCAAAGCAAAGGAGGCTGGGATGGCCGCGGTCAGGGCCGCCATGAGGGCACTCAGATAGCGAGGCTCCAAAATATCAAACAGAGACACGTTAACCCTCTATATCAAACCGAATGATCCTAACTGTGTGTAATTCCACATTATTTGCCAGGGTCAAAGTTCTTATGATAAGTGATGGAATTACGAAGATCTCTGTTTTTTACTAGCCATCCTAAATTCGAAGATACAAATCATGGATAACATCCCTTTCGCGAATCTGCTCAGCGACAAGATTAACGCCATTAACCCAAACCTCGTCGGGATAAGCACCCGTGCTCTTATCCTCTCGATCTTTCTCGCAGGATTCGCCAGCTCCACCTGTGCCCAAAACACTACTGGCGCGAGACAGAATTCCGTCGATTGGGCACCGGGTGGCCACTACGTAAAGCCAATCCATCTTCTTCCCGGCCAGATAGCACCCGGTGCTAATGTTTCAGCCAAAACGGGCAGGAACGCGGCTTGTTCCCTGGCAGTCGGCTCTTATAAAAGAATGGCGGTTCCTGCGCCAGCTTATAACCAGCCGGCCCAGGGACAGCGGCCGAAGAAAAGCGCAGCATACGCCGTAGCTTCCACCAGTTCTCACCGACCCAAAGTCGCCTTGTATGACACAAGCGGCCGTAGCTCTCCCTATTATTCGGAAATCTACTATCCCGTTGCGACTACGTTCGGCGGTTCCTCAAGAGTTTCAAAGATTGATAGAAACGACGATCCTCTGAGTTTCTTGGACCATGCGGACCCAAATGGCTCGCTGGCTTCCACCCAACCGAAGGTCTCGTCCTTATCAGGCAATACGCCACCCCCCGGGAAGATCAAGCAAGCAAACGCATATCTTGCCCCAGACCAGCGAGTTGAGTGGTCTGCGGCGATCGCAAATGCAGCGGAACAACGAAGATCGGCGGTCACACTGAATAGAACGCAGCCATCAAAACCGGTTCTATCTTTACTAAAACCCTCTGCCAGATCTCTCGAACAAAGTGTGACCTCTGCCGCACCGTCAGTGCCTGAGCGACAGACAACAACGAAAAAGGATACCGGCACGGATAATGGGCAGCTTCCGGAATTGAACGCCAAAGTTCTACAGTTTGCGATTGAACATCTTGGCCAACAAGTGGGAAATGGGGAGTGCGCGACTCTGGCGGTGGACGGCCTATTGAAGGCAGGAGCCAAACCAGCTGGCTTTTATGTGTTTGGACGCGAGCTTGGGAAAAACGAAGCATGGTTACCAGGCGACATAATCCAATTTACGTCGTGTCGATTCGTTGAACGTATTTCGAACAGGACGATTACGTGGAATGTAGGTTCTCCCCGTCATACGGCAATAATCTATATATTGTCGAATGGACTGGTACAAGTCCTTCACCAGCATGTCAACGGTGATCGCCATGTTCAGACCCAGACACTGAACTTCTCCGCAATGGTTAGTGGCAAGATTCAGGTATATCGCCCCTTGCCTAATCGGTGACAGTTCCCGATCCATTTGTTGTGAACCTCACTGGTATTCGCAAGCAAAACCTTCCTTGCAAGAAACTGCAGGCTGGAACTTGCTCAGTCTCCGACGTGAGGTGAGGGGAGGCAGCGAAACATCGGTCAATTTTCGTTGGACCGTTCGATGATGCTTCAGGCTGTTTCAGTGGGAATTCCATCATAGTACTGTCGTAAAATCCTTCTAGCCGAGCAGCCAGGAGCTCAGCTAGGCTCCATGTTGTAATGATCACACTCTACAGTTTGATCTCATATCCCGGAGGGAGAACACATATGGAGAGACCAAAAGCATACTGCATCGTGCGAAAGGATTTGCCGCCAGCACTAAAAGTGGTGCAAGCCAGAGAGGCCCTGCAAGCAGCAACGGCGAAATTCGGTCGCGCGCCTGGTAGTGAACTTGTACTTTTAGAAGTACAAGATGAGCATGAACTATTGTTTGAATTCATGTCGCTAAAAAACGCAGCGGTCTGCCACTTCAATAACGAAATGAACATTGGCTATACAAGTTTGGCGACACATCCGTTTGAAGGAGGACCTCGTTTTCCACATCTTAAACGTTTAGAACTCGACGGTCTCAATCTTCCCCAGCATCTTGTACATTCCTAGTTCAAGTTTTGCGGGCTTGTTGGAACTACTGTTTTTCAAAAGCAATTCATCCGGGATTCCGTCTGCGAAAAACGGTTGCCAGATGAGACAATTTTTTCTCAACAGCTGGTCGCAGCATTGTCGGATTTCAGGCGGCCCAGAGTCTCTAATTTGCTGGTGAATTTTTGACGCGGACGTTGGATTGCGTGCCTCTTCAATGTTGGCAATGTTCCATGAACTTGTAGACGTGCCGGAATTCTTCCATGCCGCACGAAGAGCCGACTCAGCCACCCTCATCTCTCCCTCAAAGTGGTAGACCTTCGCCAACATCCGCCCTGAGCCATCGGGCACCCACTAGATCAGAATGGAAATGCTTGCGATTAAGAAAAATGTGAAAGTCGGAGAACGAGCCAATGATCAGTGATCAGATTTATCTCCCTGGCTTACTACTAGTTTTATTTTTTGGAACAACATGAACATTGCCGTTCGCACCGCTGCCAGCATCCAACCTGAGAACAATCTCTTCATTAGTTCGGGGATTCCTGAACAACCAAATCTTTAGCTCTGCCCCGTTATGGATGATGGGGTGAAGGGGGTTATTGAATCCGCCATGAGTCGAATAAATATTGACTCCTTGATTGCCCAGATGAAAGCTTGCAACCGTGTACTTGCCTCTCAATCCTGTAACTAGATCGCGCACCGTGCCTGAAAGTTCAGCAACATTGGTGCCATCACTGTACGCTTTGTGGAATTCTAGATGTTGGTAATACAAAAAACCCAGTGCAACTGCGAACGCAATGCAAACAGAGCAGGCAATGCAGCCGAAATGGTCCAAGGCAGACAAGTTTACAGCCCCCCACGCTCTGCCATGGACAGTGGAGTTTGCCTGGATTTGGGATCTCTTGAGATTATCTCCATGCTTGATCTTTGTTAACACAAGGATAAAGACGAGATAGGGGAACACAGCAAGCGCAATAATCACGAGGATGCCGCCAATAACTTGAGCAGTATACTCGCCTGAGTAGCAAGGGAATAATTCGAGCCAGACCTGAACTAAGGCATTTGGCAGATTTGCAGTTATTTCATAAATGGTTTGGTATGACATATAAGTAAAACGAGTGCCTGCTCAAATTGAGTTCCCTAAGGATGAATGAAGGAAACCTCAATTGTGTAATCACTTCGAAGTTCATTGTGAAATCTTTCTACGAAGACCAATCCAAAGTGGCGAGAATTCATGAAAAAGCTTGCATTCTCATATCAAGGCGCATTCTTCTGTGACGTTTTTGATCCATTTCACGGCGCCATTTTTCTAAGTCAATGTACTTTCGATCTGACAGCGTCCATCAATTCACGGACGCAGTCGAGAAACTAGAAAAGAAGATTCATCGAGACGCGCGCCTGATGGTGGTAATGGTAGCCTCTCGGGGTACAAAAACACATGTAGGACCTACACAACCTATTAATCGCATCCACCGAGCATATTCAGGGATAACGGGACCGACTAATAAAGTATTCCATAGAATCCTCACGCGGCGTTCACAATTCAAGCTTAACGTCAACGGACAAGAGAGACAGATAAGAAACCAAAACCTAGACGAAATCTACAATCAGACACGGGGAAAGGCAATGAATACGCTCGAAAAAGTTCATATCAAAGTAATTAGGGTACTGGGGATTACGATGTGCGCGATGATTCTGTCATCAAACTCTCTTTTATTGGCTGCTGTGGAGCCGGTCCACACTGAATCGCACGCCCAACCAGCCAACGTCAAGCGAGTTAACCGAACAGGTACAAACCCTGGTCCTTCCCACGAAACTCCTGAAGTCAAAAGTGGAGATTGGAAGCCAGCAAATGGCGTGAAACTTCAAGACTCCGTGCTCATGGGCAGCGAGGCTTCGCCTCAAACGGTAGATAGCAAGGAAGCATCGACGAAGTCTGAGACCAACAAGAACACCAAAGAAGCTACCGCCAAAGAAGACGACGAGCACTACACTCCGGAGCAACAGAAAGAATGCTCTACCGTAGTGAAAGATAATTTCCACAAATGGATTACAGAGGCAGGTGGAACAGGCGACACTCTTACGTTGCCGGAGATAGGAATTTTGCTAAGGGATGACAATCTGCCGCCGAAGCAAGCTGCAGCAGTAGCTGCACTGGCTCACTACTTCTATTCGTTGGAAGGAGAGCACGATACTAATCCGGTAAGCGGTCTCACGCTTAAGCAAATTGAGCATGCCATTGAACATCCCGATAAAAATGGTTCGTCTACTCATGTTGCATTTGCCAAGCAATTGATTGCGAACTTTCACACCGCCTATGAAAACGTGAGAGAAGACACGCACAAAGACGGGGCATGGTCGCTTTGGGGAGATCATGATCCCCCGATACTAAGCGAAAACGTGCAATGGAAACTAAACGACTGCTATGTGATTTCAACAATCAACGCCATGATCAAGAACCACCCTGGCGACTTGAAGAATATGATCAAGGAGATACCACCAAATACTTTCATCGTGAATTTCCCGGGCTATGATAAGCCTATTGAGATAAAGCTTACGCCTGGTGAGGTTGCGGAATTTAGTTATTCAAGACACGGTGGCTGCTACCTGGCTGTGCTCGGCATGGCGGTGGTCCACGTTATGAAAGCCACAGGAACTGACCACAATAAAGCTGCGGCACAAACTCCACTTGGGGCGTTAGTTGATACGCATACCTTTGGTTGGGTGCAGAAGAACGTGATGCATTTGTTTACCGGACACGACTTTAAACAGATCACCATAGGAAATTACGGTGAACCGCAACAGAAGGCATTCATTGAGACTGCACTGCGTAATCACGAACTCATCGGAATCGATTACGGACAAGATCAGCATTTCCTCACCATCATAGGATTAAAAGACGTAGATGGAAAACTTATGGTAGAGATAAAAAACCCGTGGGGCACTCTCAGACCATTTGAGGGACACTCAGGACCAGACGGTGTGTTCACCGTTCCCCTGTCAGACTTGGGGCCAACAGCCACGGGGAAATCCGGCTTCGACTCCATCACGATTCGAAAATCCGATTATGACCATGTTATGGGCCACGCTGACAGTGGTGCCCCACCCGACGCGCCTGCGGCCGAAAGCCGCGACGCATCTGCCGCACCCGTAAGCGCGAGCGAAGGTTCGACCACAACAGCCCAATCAAAAGAATAGAATACATCCGAGGTGAAGGTCTCACCAGACCTCCACCTCGGCCGCTAAGCCTACAGAAGAAGGTTTCACCTAATGTTTCTTCGCTTCGACATCGAGCACAGCATGCTAAATGAAAGCAGCAACTATTGACTGCCTGTCATAAGTGCTCACCAAAGTAAAAATGCACAGCCGCATCGAGCGGCTGGCATTTTCACTTTGACGACAGGCCTTGGCATTCTCGTAAAAAGCCACCACACTTTCGACTGGAGCCACAGTGAATCTACTCGGCGATGGCACATCAGCTTTAGAGAAAGTTGCTATGGGCGGCGTAGTAAACCGCCGTATATGGCTAGTCCTGCAATTGCGTTCAGGGTATTGACCTCGATATTAATCACTTTCCCTTGATGTTGAATTCGCGGACTGATAGTTTTGACCCTTCTGTGGGCGTCTTTTCTCGAATTGGGAACAGTAATGAAAACGATTAATACCATACCCTGCGCACTCATTTTGTCTTGCTTGTCGCCTGCAGTAGCGGAAGAAAGAATGATCGAAATGGTTCCGGCGACACGAATGACTACAGCAGATGCTGCCAGACTTAAGGAGGTCAATGACATGCTTCACAAACGCGAAGCAGAGGTGGCCAGGGTTATGGAAAAGGAGGGTTTGAAACCGCTAAAACCGCAAATGCCCAACTATCCACCAATGACCGAGAACAGCGTTAGAGCCTTGCTAAACCAGATTGACTATACTAATCTTGCTGCGAAGGTTGGCGCAGAAATGCCGCCAAGACCAAATTTGGAATCTGGAATTCCCATCAAAAACAATAGATTTCTACATTTCTACAACAATGCAATTCTGCGCAGCATTGCAAAGAAATTAGGCGTTGAGGCTCCCGCAGCTGTAGATTTGACAAACGGCTCGGTAGAAGAGCACAGCTTCAACTTGGTCAAACAAAACAGCGACATCGTGCACCTAGTCGCCATGAAACTTGGCGTTTCGAAGTGATGTATGCAACTTGGTTACAGTGGACATACGCGAAAGCATGCTCAGTGCTCAAGCGCGCATTGACGTCGCTTCTCCATCTGGGCAAGCAGCTCGGGGTTCCCATTCTGAGGCCAATTGGAGATCGGCCGTCGCAGTTTATTGAGCTGCTTCAATTTTCCTGATAGCCTCCTTTGCCCGACGCCGCAAATCAGGATCCGCCCCGTTTACATATTGGTTCAATACTGGAATTGCTTCGCGTGCATCGGGTCCTATAGAGCCAAGTGCCTCAATAGATCTCCAGCGATAATCTTCTCCGCCTGATCGAATCGTAACAGTTAAACACGGCACGGCCGCTTTTCCGAGAGCCCCAAGCTTTCCAAGTGTCTCAATTGCCTTTTCTTGCGCCTCGCCGCCAACCTTAAGGTCAATCAATTTGATTAGCGCTGGCACCGCCGGTGCTGCCGCATCACCCATTTTTTGCAGTGCTTCGACTGAGTGATGTACCACGTGTCGGTCTGCGTCCTCGGTTCCCTTTATCAGTGCTGGCACCGCTTCTGCGCCAAATTCAGCTATTATTTCCGGAACGAATGTAATGTACTCGTGAAAGGAAGATTGCATCAGCGTTGCCACCGCTTTCTGACTCACCGCGGAACCCATGCCGCGAAGCGCCTTAGCAGCCCCGTGTTTGACAGTACTATCGCTGTCGTCGAGCGCTTCTAGTAGGAGCGGAACCGCCTCCTCCGCAGTCGGTCCCATGGTTGCGATCACGATGACCGATTGTTCCCTCAATCGGTCATCAGAACCCTTCATGTACTTAATCATCTCCGGCAACGCGTCTTTAGCAGCAGCCCCCATTGCCTGCAGTGCTTCAAACGCCCGATAAATCGTGGAACTATCGTTATCTCTGATAGCCTCCAAAATTGCAGGCAAGGCTGGTTGAGCCTTGACTCCCAGGGTCTTCAATTCCTCCAACGCATCTTGCTTTTGCTGGCCTTTAGACGTGCGCAGAGTGTCTATCAATCCCTTTATCAGGTCGGCGTCGGCCACCGTGGCGACATCATCGGTATTCGCCGAAGCAAATTCCGGTATGCGGAGCTCCAATGATAGTGCCCCCTGTCTCGCTTGTACCTTGCAATTGACATGCAACGTTGTTTTCTTTAGTGGCGACAAACGAAAAGGAGCGCATGCTTGAAAAGTTTTTCGCAGCCGTTCATTCACAGCAAAGCTAACCGACTTTTGTTCAATCGCGATGTTCGAGACATTTCCGTTGGCGTCTAGCTCAAATGAAGATGTTGCCAGAAAGTCAGAAGATCGATTGTCGGCAATTCCCCAGGTTCGCACAATGCGAACCCACATTTCGTCGAGATATTCTTTGCAGGCACTACGGTCAATCGGTGCTGACTCTTTCGATATTGCCGGCGTCGAAGCCCCTGAAATCATCGCCGTTGCGAGACACAACAACATGGTCGTCTTCCTGATAGTCATAAATCCCTCTTCATTCTTGCCAAGCGTACTCAATTGTCGCTTAGCTTCTTTGACACAGGTCTGACGGAATTTAGGTTCAGTGGAAGCAATCTATCTCAAACCCTTACATTCGGATAGTGAAACCACGATCATGATGTAAGCAGCGGAACTATTGCCATTGCTCGCACAGATTCATATCGAGCTTGCCACTGACTTTCACTGCGGGTGTCAATTCTGCCACTGTCCGCACATAACCCGGCTAAAGCGATTGAGTTATGTGCCAATAATCAGATATTTGATCAGCGATCCCCGTATCGGGGTGGGCGAGCCGGGTTGTCCAGTAGGCGCAGGCGAGCAATGGCACGTGAATCGCCGGTTCTCGCCAGAATTTGAGCAGCTTTACGAGAATAGTAGTGTTCCGTTTCACTAGCGACTCGCCAAAGTATCTCTCTTCCGAATTGGTCGTCACCAAGATTACGCAATGCGTTTGCCACTGCGAATTGCACATAGCGGTTTGAATTTGTCGCGTTTTTTCTCAACTGCTGTATGTCACTCCGTTGACCCAGTACTCCAATCTTCTCGGCTGACCATCCGATTTCGGCACCCTGTCCCGGTGGTGGATTATCTCGACTTTGGATTGGCAATTTTTGCTTCATGTCCTGAGATCGGGCCGAAAGCCGTTGTTCAGTCTAGCCAATGGTTTGTATCTGCGGAGATTATCGATTTCGTCATTTGCAGGCGAATGATATCTGGACTAAATCGCAGTAGGGGATGGTGTTTATATGGCCAATCGAACTGCTCTCCGGCATCAGGCAACGTTATTGTAAGGCGAGTATCAATACTGACTATGGACTTCACCGCCTCTGATGCAATATTGGCGATTGTGTATTCCCAAGCGGAACGTCTTCCAAATCTGTCTTGATGCCTTGACTCTGACCGCTGAGCGTCTTCATGTTTTGCGGCCAGAGATAATGTCCGCACAAGAGAAGAACGGCTCACAATCATGCCAATTATCAGCGCCGGAAGGGGCGACGAATTTCTGCGCGCAGTGGTTGTATTTTGTTCGTAAGTTTTATACATAGTCTTGCCCATTTTGAAAAGTCGATCAAAGAGACAAGGAGCTGTGCCAGCTCGGTGCCCTCAGCTTAAGGCCTCGGATTCTCTCACTATTGCTGCTTTGTCTAGCTTTACTCTTTACTGACTTAGCGGCCGTATGCGTTGATATTCCGATTCGTTCGTTGCCGGATTACAGAGTCAATCTTTCCTGACCTTTATTTAGACACGGAGAGTACGTCCGAGAATTCTCGTCTGAGTTCTCTATTGCTTCGGCCCTTCATGGACCAAAACTGCTCTGTTCCATGCAGACTTCTTCCACACTCCGCGACGTGGGCATAATCAGAAAACTCATGAAGACTGCGGCAGTGTTGAAACAGGTGGGTGCATCCAGAGGAGCCTACAAGCAGATCACAAAACGCACCTGGCAGACGGCACGGAAGTGAGTGATGGTCAACGGAACTAGCTGGGAAATTCAGATTCTGTTACCCTTATCCACGTGACTTCGCCCGAGGGAAAACGTGCAGCTAGTAGCGGTGCAAACGAAGCGCCCCGGTATATGTTTAGAGGCATCAGGGAGACTCCATAGGCACCACCAGAGCATGCGCCAGAATCACATGCAAATCAAACTATGGCGAATATCGCAAAGGAAAGTATGTCTGATTCGTGCTTTCGCTGCGTCATTTAGCGTGCTCTGGCTCTAATTGTTGATCACCATGAAGCGAGCCGTGGGATAGACGCTAAACAGAGCTGCATCCACCTTCACAACTCGCTCCATTACTTTGCACTCAGGTTTATCGCTGGTGTAGGGTGAGGATTGCTGATATTAATAAATTCAGTCCCATGTCGATTAATGCACACTGCCACGATTGCCGTTTCGGTTCAACAATCTGGTTAAAGACTCGCTGGAAAAACCATAATCATAAATGGTAGAACGCGAGCATGTTTGGGTACATTGAAATTTAGCTTACGAAGACGTCAATGACAGGCAGTGATGTATAAGCCACGATACAAATCGTATGGATCAATGATTCTTGCCGTGTTCTTTTGGGCTGCCCCCGGTATTGGTTCAGCAGCACTGCAGATTCCACCAGTCTATGCTGCAGAGACAGAGGACGAGGACGAGGAAGAGGAAGAAAAAAAGCCGGAAACACAAACCAAGCCGGAAACACAAACTACATTTGTCGATACCGATTTAACACGCCGTCAATTCTTTTCAGAAGGTCCATTTGCGGTATTGCTGCCCGCCGTGCCGGAACGATATACCAAACCGCTTTCGACGATTGGGCGCTCTATGATTTCGTACAGCCTGGTCCAAGGCGACGGCTGTTATTC
>JAKFUT010000304.1 GCA_021732565.1 Candidatus Obscuribacterales bacterium | reverse complement strand
ATGCTGGTTTCACCGTGTGAGCACCGGATGAATCCGTGTAATGCACCGTAAGATCTCTATCAACCTTTATTTGCCTGACATCAGTAGCCGATACTACTGTGCCCGGGTTTAGTCCTGGTCTGTATAGATTCAAGACCTCTCTCCCAACCATGTCGATTCGGATGCCGTTTTCATAGAAGGCCGTAGTGGTTGGAAGCTCCGGATCGCGCAGAATCATTACTTTCTCGGTACCGTCGGGAAGGAGTTTCCGCTTTCCATGGCTGTCGTCAATTAAGACGCTACCATCGGCTGAAAGCCGACCTCTCTGTTTGTCGCCCATTACGTAGCCGGCAGAACCTGGTTCCTGGGGTACCGAGTGAACGACAAATGTTCCTTCCGGTGTCTTGTATGAGGTATACCTGTCGCAGCCGCCGGGAAAAATCGTTTCGGTGACTTCACCCTTGTCGTCGCTGTGAATGCGCAATCCGTTGGGGTAAACGTCTGTCTTGCTTCCGTCATGGAACCGAATGATTTCCCTGCCGTTAGGATAAAACGTCAGTTGGCATTCCTGCTTCTCCACCGTTAAGACGCCGTCCTTGTTGAGACGCACATCTGTGGCAGCAAAGGGATTAGACTCGAGCGTCTTCGTATCAACGCACTGCCAACCGGTTGCAGTGCGGGTCCATTGAACATCGCCAGTTTGCAGTCCGGTCAGAGCACCAGTGTCATCATAGTCGTATCTCAGTTTTCGGCCATCGGCATGGCGAGCTTCTTCAATTCGCCCCTCCGGTCCGCGTACCAGTTGCACTGGCACAGGCATAAACTTGGGCGAGTGTTCCAGGAACATAGCAGTTTCACTTCTCAGAACCTTTAGCGGCTTATTGTTTCCGTCGGCAGAGCCAGAAGGATCGAGTTGATATTCAACAACCCCACGGGTCCGCTCATCTTTTCTTTTGGAATTGTCAACAATTTCCGGATTGCCGAATTCTGGTGGTAATGTGTTCTGCGTAACGGCCGGTTTGTCGCCAGCGGAAAGGGACTTGTCCTTCATGTAAGCCTGCGCTTCCAGGGACAGACTTTCGCGTACGCGTGTTGTCTCCTCCCGGGCGATGGAATTAGATTGTTCCAAACGATGTTCCGTCATGCCTTGATCCTTCCTGCAATTCCCTGTGTATAGACGACGGAGGGTGAGTTGAAGTTAGGAAGGTGGTCAAGGGACCTTTGAGTATCGCTTGCGTCGACCCATAAAAAGTCATAAAGCCTCCCTTGTTCAGGAGGCTTTGTGACAGGAGGAAGGCGCAAGTAAAATTGGGCTACACTGGCTGTAGCTGGACGTCGTACTTTAGACGGACGGATTGGTATTCGACTTTGATTGAAACCGTGTTACAGGTGTCGAATTCTAGACGGACTCTTCCGAGGCTGGTGCCGGAGTATTCTTTCCACTGCTCAGGAACACAAACGATAACTGATTCAGGACCCCATTCTTCAACATATGCTTTCAGTACCTGGCACAGCTTTTCTTCGTCTCGGGGATCTTGAAACATGCCTGTCATTTGTGCGCCTCTTGTTTTGGGAAATCAACTTCCGATCTCGTGACTGTAGTGTAGGAAAAGCCGGCGTGTTAAACAATTCGTGTTTTCCCCCCGGCGTTCGTAAAAGCCGCCGGCTCGCTAGCTTCCTCTCACCACCGCGCTGCTTTAAGTGCCGATTTCAGTGATGGCGAAACATGAAAGACTGTGTGGTCGTCAAAAGAAAAATCTCAATTATCCAAAGTCGCGTTGAGAAAATTGCACGGAGATCAACATCGAGAAGCTTAGAGTTCGCGAATGACGCGTTGCCAAAATGTTTTCACAAAATGAGTCCCAGTGAGATCGCAATTGCTGAAATCTACGTGTGGTAGTTTGGAAGAACCATAGAAACATACGCCCCGAAAACTCTCTCTCAAAATCGAATCGACAGTTCTGCTAAGCAGTTCGTACTCCATGCTGAGACTATTCTGCGTCTAGCTTATAAGCCTGGCGAAGCCAACGAACCACTTCTGGATCAATGTCGGATTCTTGCGTAATCGCAATGCGGTGGCTAATGCGATCACCTTTCGCCAGGCCATCAGTATCAACGAGGCGGCCTTCCGCCTTTGTATCCTTCAGGGCAAAACCAAGATCGATGCGACTGTTTGTGGCTGGCTTGATTTCTGCAAAAACGTGATTTCGATATAGAGGAACGATGGTCTTGCAGGGGCATGCCTTCACATCATCTCCGAGTGAGAATCCGAGCTCAAGCAGCTTTTCATACAGTGGAAACAGATTTGCTTTCTTGCCCGTAAACATATCCGATACCAGCGCTTCAGGATCATAGTCTTCAGCTCCGCGTTTGCCCTCGGCGCGTTCAGCTATCCAGACAGCGATGTTGGTACCTAGTTTGTGTTCTTTCTTAAGCCAAGCGGCGCTCTCTGATTCGGTTGACGGACCGTGCTTCTTAACCAGCGCAATCCATTCATCCAACGACTTACCCGTGTTCTTTTGCAAATTGGCGATAGAAGCTGCTTCGCGCGCGAACCCCGGGTGCAAACTATAAACAGTCGATCGATTGGTGAGCTTCGTGATTGTCATAATGCTCCTTCTGGTAACGGTCGCCGCGCATGTTCTCTCGGAGAATCTATTCACCTGTCGCTCCACGCAATATTAGCATCCGGGGCATAGTGTTTGTGTTGCGTCAACGCCGTGCGCCCTATCGGGCCTGATTTGTTTTCGAGAACTTGGTCGACGCGGTTGGGTTGATGGAAGGCAAAGGAGGATTATTCCTGGTTTGTTGTCATACTTTGCATCCGATGGCCTCAGTGCGCGAAATGGTTTTGAAGGTTCGGTTGTACGACATGCTCGTTTGGCTCAAAAAGTCATAAAGCCTCCCTATTCAGGAGGCTTTGAGACAGGAGGAAGGCGCAAGTAAAATTGGGCTACACTGGCTGTAGCTGGACGTCGTATTTTATACGGACGGATTCGTATTCGACTTTGATTGAAACCGTGTTACAGGTGTCGAATTCTAGACGGACTCTTCCGAGGCTGGTGCCGGAGTATTCTTTCCACTGCTCAGGAACACAAACGATGACTGATTCAGGACCCCACTCTTCAACATATGCTTTCAGTACTTGGCACAGCTTTTCTTCGTCTTGGGGATCTTGAAACATGCCTGTCATTTGTCCGCCTCTTGTTTTGGGAAAGCCACTTCCGACCTCGTGACTGTAGTGTAGGGAAAGCCAAGGTGTTAAACAATTCGTGTTTTCCCCCGGGCGTTCGTAAAAGCCGCCGGTTCGGTAGCTTCTTCCACTGATCGAGCTGCTTCAAGTGTCGATGGCACACGCCGCAGGCGGGACTTCTCGGGGAATGGACAGCGCTCCCGGGAACGCTCGCATGGTGAATTTCACGCCCACTTGAATGCAACCTTTGTTGCTTACTCGCCGTACACGATCGGATCGCAAGTTTGCGATAATGTTACCGTCGTAATTGGTGAAGAGGATGAGGTGCAGCCTGATGTGTTCTTGCGAATTCGTCCTGAATTCGGGGCAGTCGGAAGACACACCCGATGAATATGTGAGGGGGCACCGGAATTGGTGGCAGAAATCGCCCATAGCAGCCACGCGGTCGATCTGAATGCAAAGTGAGAACGATATCTGAGAGCGGTGTCCAGGCGTACCTCGTTATTTGTCTCAGCCCGAGAAAGTGTTTGGTACAGATTTGGCGATACGCTTGTGCCACTGGAGGGGAGGATGGGGTTCTTCTGTCAATAGTTTTTCCGGGTCTATGGATTCACGAAGCGGCATTGCTACAGCTAGATTACTGTCGGCAGATGCAAGTTCTTTAGGCAGGACACCGGACCATTCGACATTCATTGATTTACTCGGAAAGCAATCAAGCGGGATGTGAGTTCGGTGTCCAATTGTGGCAACTCTAAATGCCGCTGTCGGTAAAACCTGAGATAACATAAGGAGGAAGGCAGCATGCCCAAACGGCGGCAAAAGGTGCCAAGAGCAAGAGATCTCTACCACTTTGATTACGGAGGTTGCAGGCGACCGCAAGCTGTTTCGGAACAAGCAGAACCTTATGGAGTTGATGTTTCCGAATACCCCATCTGTTAAGGCTCACGAAAATTTATCAGTAATGGCGAAACATGCCGTGATCCAATTGGTGACGACGGGGGCCGCAAGACCACCTGCGATTGCGCCTGCGCCCAATACTACTCTACGAATGCCACCGGGTCTTCGCGAGACGACAGCAAGTAATCCCGAAATAACGGCTGGAGCCCCCCACCCGAGCCCCAGTACGTAGAAACAACTGGCGATGGCGCTGAGAATATCAAAGGTCGGAACATCGATGACGCGAACGGTCTTTGTCAGGACCGTTTGCGGTCCACTCATGTTTGATTTGTAACCGTGCATCGTTTCAGAATCAATCACCTGCTGAGCAGTTATAGCGGTGGGGAGTCCCGCCGTTACGTTCACGGCGGCAAGTGTGACGTATAGCGTTAAGCACAGAGCGGCAACTATAGAGAAGATTGGGTGTAGAGCGAGTTGTCTGGTCCACCAGGAGCGGTTCATCCAGTACCTCCATCGCACTGCGAGCGTTAGTTTAGTAGCATTGGGAGTGATTCAAGTTCCCATGCATCCATCTTACTTGTCGCCGGATTCGCGGGTAACTTGTCGCTGGTCATCGCGCGAGCATCAGTGGTAATTGATTACTCAGTCGCAAGTCATGCGTACTGGAGTTAATTGATTGTATAGCACCGATTGTATAGCACCCTGGAGATTTCTGTCAGACCGCCTTTGTTCTCTGCGTTGACCTTGGCGCGCAGCTGTTGTTAGCTATTCGATTGTGCCTGTAACTGCTCGTCACGGGGGTGTCACACCGCCCCGCGCCGCACTCAGATTAACCGATACCGGACCAATTTCACAAAATCTCAACGCCAAGTCTATATTCTAGGGCCCTGACTCGGTGGAAAATACTCGGCCGGGCAGCAGCGTGGTTCTCTCTATAGTGATGAAAGTCTATTTCCTCCCGATCGTTTTCGCTTCTGCTTTGCTTTGGTTTTCTGCACCCGGTGCCTTTGCTCAGGATTCCGCTCAGACAGCTCAATCTCCTGGTTCGGTTCCGCCAAGGAGTTCTGTCAATGATTTCCCGTCAGGGAATGGTTCCGATGCCGATGCGCGGGCCGCACAACTCATGAACTCTGCGCGACAATTGACGGGAATGGGACGCAAGTTAGATGCAATTGATATGGCACTGCGTGCGGCGAAGCTGGCTCCGAACCGAGAGCAGCCTCCACTTACTGTAGCCGTCAATCTCATGGATATCGGACGGTGGGATGAGGCGGCCAAATATTGCCGTTCTGCCATTGATCTCAATAATTCAAATGAGGACGCAGCTGCGATGCTGACTGCGATATACTTTCGGGCCGAGACCCCGGAAGCGATTGCTGCCGGTCAAACGTATCTGAGCCGGTTTCCGGCTGGTCGCTATACCGATATTGTGCAAATGCAGATTGACGAAGCAAGGAAGTTTGGCAAGAGCGCTTCAGATAGCAAACAAAAAGCACAAGAAAATTATCTGCGCCAAGCCACAGTAAGTGGTAAAAATCGCTGGCAGGCTTCGTCGATGCCGTTGAAGGTGTTCATTGCCACCGAGAATGGTGGAAGCAGCGATCGCCATGATCTTGAAGAGCGGGTGTGCAGGGCTTTTCGTCAGTGGCAAGATAGCGCTCACGGATTCGTCAGCTTCATTTTTGTGCCTGATGTGAAGCAAGCTGATATCGAATGTACCTGGAGCGAAAGAGCCAACGACAATATGTCGATCGGTTTGGCCCCGGGCACAAGATTGCTTGATTGGACCTCAGGCAGGAAACCGCAAGAAGGTTTTTCTAAGGTCCAACTGGGGCGGGGGTGTATTGTGCATGCGTCAATTGAATTGCGCAAACCGAATCTTGCGCTGGGCAGATCCAAGGCTCTGGATATGGTGGAACTCAGTGCACTGCATGAGATTGGGCATACGCTGGGGTTATTGGAGCACAGCGACAAACCTACTGATGTATTGTGCCAATCTGCAAATTTAGAGCACGCCGAAAAGCTCCTTGAACCAAAGCTTACAGGTCGAGATGGTAATACCTTGCTGGCACTCTATCGACAAGACCCTCAACAATATAATCTCGACACCAGATATTCCATGGATCTGGAGAGACCTGGTGGTGTAGGTTATATGCATTGTCCGACCATTGATGAGTTATTGGGATATCCGGCTCCCTTGAAGGTTGGGACTGCGATCGTCGACTCACCCAATGGTGCAAAGACCAATCCAAAGGCAGCAGCGTTGTACAGGCAGGCAGAAGCACTATGGGCTACTGATGATCCTTCCGGGGCTCTGAAATTGGCAGAGGAAGCAGGTGCGGCCGACAAAAACTGGCACAAACCGCATTTACTGATGGCTATGTGTTGGAAGCAACTCGGCGATCTTAAGCAAGCCTTAGAACAAGCGCTGATCGCAATTAGACTCGGCTCGTTTGATGAAGAGACCTGGTTGAGGACTGCAGGTATATTGCTGAAGGGCGAAAAATTCGACGACGTTCTACAACTGGGACACCGATTTTATGAGCGATTTCCTTCATCGACCAGTGGGCAGAAGGAAATGTTACTGGCCATGGGCGCGGCTTCGCAAAGAATCGCGTTACGTAATGGCACCAAGAATAGTGGACCCGGATGCGACGAATACTTTGACCTGGCTACGGCACAGGGACGATACAGATGGCCCGTTTCGCGAATGCCTTTGAAGGTGTTCATAGCCGACGGCGCCGGATCGTCGTTGTATAATCCGGAATTCAAAAGTCGCCTGCTGAAGGCGTTTGAACAATGGCGCCAGGCTTCAAATGGACAGATTACATGGCGCATGGTTGACAGTGCCGACGAGGCTGATGTGGAATGCCGTTGGGACGATAATCGAAAGGATTCGGGCTCACCTGATCAACTACGAGTAGCAGTCAATACGGAACCTGATCCAAAGGTGGTGCGAGGCACCATATCCCATGCCTGGATTTCTCTCGTGATGTGGAGTACCAAGACACACAAAAAGATAGCGCCTGATGCAGTGGAACTGCAGTCACTCCAACAGGTGGGGCACATACTGGGGCTTCTTGGACGCAGTTCTACAGTAGACGATATTATGTACGATCATGCTAACACTGATGTCAGTGTGCTCCATCTATCAAACCGGGACAAGCGGACTCTTCAGATGCTTTACAAGTGAGTCCTATGCCGCTCAACCTGTAAGGGTGGCATCACCGCAACTTCGCCAATAAGATACTTGCTCTAGTTACGGGGTACTTGCCGGTTCAGTCGTTCGTACAATTCCAGCATTTTTTGCCTGACACACCCAATCCGCAAACCTTGACGTCAGGCGCCGAGCGAGCTGCGAATCGGTTACCGACGGAAAGTCGTCGAGGGCGATGAAGTTTGCGTTGTCCACAAGCCGCCCTCGCTTCGCAACACACTCCTGCAATCGATTGTAGTCCCAAACTGGAGGCCGTGCCGTTTGTAACATTCCCCGTCCCAAGAGGGGACTGTTAACAAAGGCGTAACTGAATCTTTCTGAGTTCCGCAGACCTTCGCCAAACCGGTTCATCGCGTCAACCTCCCGCAACGGGATAATTATTGAATGAAAGCCCACGAACTGCCAGAAAACAGGATATTTAGACGCGCTCATCAAGGACGATGCAACACCCTTCATATCAACGGCGCCATCGGTGATGAAGATGATCAACGTTGGACCGCTGGCTGACTTGTACTGCTCCACTATGGCCTTCATGACCGTTTCTTCGTGATTGTCGACTCCTACGTCGGACGGCGAAGCGCTGCATGGTTCAGAGTGAACGGGTTGACGTCTGAAGCGACTGAGAAATCCATTGCTGCGAGGGAATCTCAAGAATAGTGGATGCTTCTGCTTTAAGACATCAATCACGTACGTTTGCAGGTTCGCAGGACTGAGGGGAGGCATCTGTTTAGCAATATCGGCGTAGCTCCAACAATCAACGACCTCGTTGCCCCCTAACTCCATTAGTAGCGGAACCAGACGATTAAGCAATGCTTGCATCGCGCCGCTCTCCAGGGTAAAAGCCTGGGAGCCTGAGCTGTCCACAACCAGTGCTATTCGCACAACGTCTAGTTCGGTCTTGAGTTTAAGTTCAGCCCGAGTGTTACGGACGCGAGTTGCAAGTGACGGGTCGAGTCGGACTGTGCTCTCATCAATGACCAAGTTCTCTACCTGGCCCTTTATATAAGGAAGTCTTGCAGGGGCTGAAAGTTTTACGCTGGTATGGTCACTCTCAGTTTCGACAGAGGTGCCGGTGGTGGATCCGTCTTCGCCAACCCCGGTTACGGTCGACGTTTTGGGTGCCAGCGGGCCGCTATCCTGGTCTAGAGACGCACTCCATACCGGTGCAATGGCAACGAGACACCACGCGACAATGAGGGCAAGCAGCGCTTGCGATGAGGATATTCTGCTCACGAAGGGTTTAGGGAAAACTGAATGACCCGATCATCATAATGGATAGAAGTGGTGATAATGTGATCTCTCTTGTCTTCTGCTCGAAAAGGCCTGGATTCCTATTCAGCAAGTTCATCATCACCGTAAATCCAAGCAATGGGAATGTTAGTTGTGCATCCAGAACACTTCGACCGCTGAGCTTCAGGCTATTTCAAACAGCCCTGTTGCGTAGACCATTGAATTACGTGGCCGTCGTGGATCGACAAGCATGGTGATCTTGTCGCCAACGGCTGTGCTAAGCCAAACTTCTTCGGAAACGATGCAGTCTCCAGCGACATGCTCTTCGGTGGACTCGTTATTACGAACTACGTGGAAGCGGAACTGGTAGTAAATCGCTCGCGACAATCGGCCTGGTTCGGATTTTCCCGTCACATCTGCTTCTACTACTGTTCCGGACTCCGCTAACTGCCTGGCATTGCTGATATGGGTGCGCCACATTATGTGCACAAAGACCATTACGGGTATAAGTATTAGAACAATATTCGAGGCTGTTCTCGTGATCGTGTTGCTGTTATAGTCGCCGATGATCACGCTGTGGCCGATACTGCCCAGTTGCGGAAGTAGAACAACCATCGCCGCACTCCCGTCGGACACCCTGTTCCAAAGCGCTTCGGGCACCACGCATGAGTCAAAGAAATTTTGCTGGTGAACGGTGAACGTATAAGCAAGCTTATACGTGTGGTTTCCTTTTGATGTGGCCGTTTCATGTCTCGTGATGCTTGCGGTGATCTTTTCTCCGTGGTCTGCGATCCAATTTGATAACCAGAGGAAACCTAGAGAGATAGCGAAGATCACGTAGCCAACCGCTATTATTGTTGTGGTGGTTCGCACCCCGGGCGCTTTCTCAGCTTTGAGGAAACACCGTCGCGGAGTTTCTTGCGGAAGGCTTACGAGAAGGCCGGCAATGCTATCCCGGGGGTGTTGCTCTGTCATGGCTCCTCAAACGGTGCATCTGCTGGTGTAGATCAGACGAGGGGGAATTGTTCAGCGATTCTATCACTCCGCGCTCGCGTCGCACCGACCGGAATGACAAGATTGCCGGTAGTTTTTATGGTTTCATCCGCCGTTGTTGAAGACGATCTTTCAGAGAAGCCACTAAGGGGCAGTCGGTCGCTGCGACAATCATTGAAGTGATCTTCTATAGATCCGGTGATAGAGTTTCTATGCTGAGTGTATATTGGGCGAGCTTTGTTTCGCGTTAGTTGAATCAGATTTGCAATCAGAATTTGTTTCGGCTGTCAGATATAGGGGAACAACAGAAATTACCGGTTGTTTCGATTCTTCCAAATTTCACTTGGGAATCGGTGGAATTGTTTTGCCGGATACATGGATCTCATTCAAAAATGGCCGAATGATGGCGCGCATGCGGAACTAATCCAGAGGAGGATGACTATGACAATGACGGAATCCACTGAGACTAGGCTTGAAATGCCCGGGGAACCCAAATGGCCGCTTGTGGCCGGCTCTTTAGTTCCTGCTTCCGCTGCTGTTTTCGGTCTATACACCCTTGCGGCCGCTGGCGGTGCTGGTTTGGCGATGTTCGTGGGTCTTGCTGCTGCTATTGCAACCGCGAAGTATTTTCTTGCCTCATTCATCCTTAGTTTTCCGGTTCTTGCATTTATGGCCGGGCGGGGATTCAGCAGAAGTGCCGCCATCACTTACAGCTTTGTAACGTGGAAAATCAGCGCTCAGATTCTAAGCGTATTGGCTTGGGGCGCAGTTAGTTGGCATTTTTCATTCCTCAGTTCATTTTCGAGCTGGCTTGGAGTTGGAATTGCGATGTTGGTAAGTTATCTGGCCGGTGTGCTAGTCATAGAACTTCCACACAAGATCACCATGAACAAGCCTCGCTTACTCACCCTGATTGCGCTTGACTTGGCGATTGTTGCTGCAACATGGTATCTCG